>JBBQBG010000001.1:0-55945 GCA_038317285.1 Burkholderiales bacterium
GTGTAACCAGTGATGTCCAAACCCATACGCTTGGGTTGCAGCCTGTGTTTGCGCAGCACTTGTAGCAACGTGTCGATGCCCTCCGCTTCCTCCAACTCCACCAGCGTCTGGGCGCTGAAATTGACAAACAACTGGCCACCGGGCCGATCCACCAACCAGCGTTCGATGGCTACTTCCATGCACCCCAGTTCAAATTTGGCCCGGCAGCGTTGTTCTTTGGCAGCGCGGATCAAATCTTCGTAGGACATTTCCGCTACGTTTCGCGGGATGCGGATCAGCGCCTCATGGCCCATGACCGAGCCAGTGCGCAAGTCCACCATGGGTTGGAAAACGGTGGTCAGAGACTTGCGCTCCAGCAGGTCCATTACGTCGGGTAGCGAACTGTCCTCTTGGCCCTTGCGGGCCTTCCACCAGTGTTGGATGGTTTGGGGCAAAAGTCGAATAGAAGGAGTTTTCATTGCAGAAAAGGGTCGTAGCCCATGCCAGTTTTAGTTGTTTACATTACATGCCAGCCCGATTCGAGCCGCAAACCTAACAGTCCACCGCTGAACAATCGGCTCAAAAATACGGGTTAACGCTTAGAAAGTATGGCGACCTGGTGCGCCAAATCCTGCACCGCCTTGGTCAAAGCCAGCAATTCGCGCTCTTTCATCATGTCGATTTTTTCGTGCAGCAACTCGATTTCCAACTCCGCCTTGACGTTGATTTCGTAGTCGGTTTCCGCGTGCCGCCGGTCCATCTCGGATTGGCGGTTCTGGCTCATCATGATGGCCGGTGCCGTGTAGGCCGCCTGGAATGACAGCAGCAAATTCAGCAAGATAAAGGGATAGGGGTCCCATGCACCTGCGCCAAACCATATGTTGCCGCTGATCCACAGAACAATGGCGGAGCTTTGGAAAATAATGAAGCGCCACGAACCAATCGTGGCGGCCACACCGTCTGCCAGCCTTTGGCCCCGGGTGGGTCTACCCAAATCAGTCGCTTGCGGTATTGCATTTGGCTGGGGCGATCGAGTCGCCCTATAGGTTTTGCGGTGCGCCCTTCGGTGCTGCCGCAACAAGCTTAATTGGCTCGCATCCTCTGGGGAAATCAGCAGGGTGCTTGGGCTGGACGTTGCAGTTGACATGTGCAGTCTGACGCATAAAGTGCCAAGAGCCAAAGCACCATCGCTTGGGTATCCGGTGCCGCAGGGTAAGTGCACTCACGTGCACCGACTGTGCGCCAGCGCGCACAGTCGGCCTTTAGCCAACGGCCAGATTGCCCAGCGTCTTGATGCCCTGCTCCATGTCACGGCCCCAGGGCCGCGCCACGTTGAGGCGCATGAAGTTGGTGAATTTGTTGGATGCTGAAAACAGCGCCCCAGGAGTGAACGCTATGCCCTGCGCCACTGCCAGGCGCAGCAGTGCCAGCGCATCCACCTGCGCAGGCATCTCAATCCACAGCCACCAGCCGCCGGCAGGGCTGACAACCTGGGTGCCAGCCGGAAAATACTTTCGCACCGCAGTCAGCGCCTGCGGCACGGTGGCTGCCAATTGCGCGCGCAGTTTGCGCAGGTGCAAGGGCAAACCGCCCGCCCGCATGAACTCGGCCAGCACGGCCTGGTCAAACAGCGGCGTAACCAGCGAGTTGCTGAGCTTGAGCGATTCAATCCGCGCGTGGTAGCGCCCACCCGCGATCCAGCCCACGCGAAAGGCCGGCGCCAGACTCTTGCTGCACGAGCCGCAGTAAATAACGCGGCCATGGCGGTCCCAAGCCTTGACCGGCTGTGGGCGCTCGTGGTCTTGGGTCTGCGCGTGCGAGAGGTCACCGAACACATCGTCTTCGATCAATGCAATGTCGTGCTGCTCCACCAACTTGAGCACCCGTTTTTTGGCCTTCTCGCTCATCGTACAGCCCAGTGGGTTTTGAAAATTTGGCATGGCCACCACGGCCCGAACGCCGGGGTGGTGCTCCAGCGCGTACTCCAATGCTTCCAAGCTGATGCCGCTGCCCGGCACACAGGGAACCTCCACCGCCTTGAGCCCGAGGTTCTCCACCATTTGCAACAGTCCAAAGTACACAGGCGATTCGACGATCACCGCATCACCCGGTTGCGCCACAGCACGCAGCGCCACGCTAAGAGCCTCGGTGCTACCGTTGGTGATCAACAGTTCCTCGGGCTGCAAGTCCACACCGCACAGCGCCAGGTGCTGCACCAGTTGCGCTTTGAAGTCGGGTAGCCCTGTGCCGACTGGGTAGTCGCCGATGGACTGCGGGTTATTGCGCAACTGGCGTTGGGCGATGCGGGCCAACGCCCCACAGGGATACCACTCAGGCGCCGCGTTGGCCAAATGCAAACCCAGGTGCAGCGGCTGGGCCGTCAGTGAATACAGCTCGGTCATGCGGTGCTGCAAAGACACCAGCTTGTCGTACTCCACCGGCGCTTGCAAGGCGGCCTGGCGGGCTCGGTCCATGGCCCGGCGATTGTGCTGTAGCGCCTTCCAGTCGGCCACGTAGATGCCCGATTTGGAACGGGCTTGCACCAAGCCCATACTTTCCAGGTACCGGTAGCATCGGGTAGTAGTGGATACGCTGACGCCCTGCGCGGCGGCGTAAGTACGTACCGACGGCAGGCGCTCGCCAATGGCGTAGCTGCCCGCCTTGATCTCGTCCATCAGGCCCTGGGCCAGTTGCATGTAACTGTGCTGCATAACAGATGCTCAATTTGCAAATCTGTACAGCATACGGCAGTTGGACTCTGCATACCTTTTACGTCGTACCCGCCGGCACGATGGAGGGTATGACAACACCGACCTTACATCCCAACGCCCCGTTACCTACCTCCCATTGCGCATCCCCGAATGGCGCCAAAGCCTCGGGCCACATGGGCTATGGGGCCATGGCGGTGGACTTGTTTCCTGCTGTTGTGGCAGGCCTGATCGCCGTGCTGATCTCCTATGCCGGGCCGCTGCTGCTGGTGCTGCAGGCGGCGCAGGCCGCGCATTTGACACAGGCGCAGCTAGCGTCTTGGGTCTGGTCCATCTCCATCGGTGCGGGCATGTGCAGCATCGTGATGAGCGTCAAACACAAGATTCCGGTCATCTGCGCATGGAACACCCCGGGTGCCGCTCTCTTGGTCAGCGGGCTCGTCACCCTGCCCTACAACCAGGCGATTGGCGCTTTTGTAGTGGCCGCTGCGGCCATGCTGCTGGTCGGTGTGACGGGGGTGTTTGAACGCCTGATGGCGGTGATCCCCAAGAGCCTGTGCGCCGCCATGCTGGCTGGCATCTTGATGCGCTTTGGTGTAGACGCTTTTGCGGCCGCCCGCAGCACGGTCAGCGGTGCACCGTGGCTGGTGGGCAGCATGTTTGTGGGCTACCTGGTCTTCAAGCACCGCTCGGCGCGCTATGCCATTCCACTGACGTTGCTACTGGGGGTGGCGCTGTGGCTCACACTGGGTTGGGGCGCTGTTCAAGGCGCTACCGAAACTACCGGGCAAGATGCTGCCTTGTTTAATATGACCCGGCCGGTGTGGACCACCCCGGCGTTTTCGGTCAACGCCATCATCAGCCTGGGCCTGCCGTTGGCGGTGCTGTGCCTGACCGGTCAACAGGTGCCCGGCATCGCTGTGCTACGCGGGGCCAACTTTGAAGCGCCGACCAGCAAGCTGGTGTCGGGCACGGGATGGACCAGCCTGCTGCTTGCGCCGTTTGGTGCACATGGGATCAACCTGGCAGCCATTACAGCAGCCATCTGCACTGGCCCCGAAGCCCACCACCAGCCCAGCAAGCGCTGGGTGGCGGGCGTGGCCTGCGGCGTGTTCTACATCTTGATTGGCAGCTTCGCTGGCGCCATCACCTACAGCTTTTCGCACCTGCCACCGGCGCTGGTGACGATGGTGGCCGGGCTCGCCTTGCTGGGCGCCATCCAGGGCGGCTTGGTCAACGCCTTTGCCGAGCCCAGCGAGCGCGAGGCGGCCCTGGTGACCTTTATCGTGACCGCATCCAATGTCAGTTTGCTGGGCTTGGGATCGGCCTGCTGGGGCATCGCCATCGGTCTGCTAACCTACGTCGCCTTGAGGCCGCGCGTTCGCCTGGCCTAGTATTTTTCTATTGATCGCATGCCAATTCGCCGAGCGTTATATCTAAGCAACTTCATCCTGTGCATCGTCCTGCTGGGCGCCTGCACCACAGCCCCCACGCATCCCAGCCTGCGCAATGCCACCGCCGATCGTGCAGCGTTAGGCCCCTTGGTGCCGGTGCGCCAATACGTCGCCAACTGGGATGGCAACGGGGCCTACCAGATATCACCCGATGGGCAGCAATTGCTGTGGGCCGCCCGCAAGGGCCTGGGACAGGGCCTGTTTGTCAAGAACCTCAAGACTGGCGTGGCGCACAGCTACGGACTCCCCCAAGGCCAATGGGCGCAAGACAGCCGCCACATCCTGCTGCAACTCGACAGCGGCAACGAGAACAGCCAGGTCTACCAGCTCGACAGCTTTTCAGACGAGCAAAGGCTGACATCTCTGACGCCGTTCGCAGGAACCCGGTCCTTCATCCAGTCCCAGGTACGGGGCAGCAATGACTTACTGATCGGCAACAACCAGCGGGACGCTAAGGTGTTTGACCTGTACCGCTATTCGTACGCCAGCGGCACGCTGAGCCTGCTGGCGCAAAACCCTGGGAGCGTGGCGCGCTGGCTGACGGACCGCGATGGCCGGTTGGTCGGCCGCGCGCGCAAAGACGGGGAGCAATGGGTCTATGAGACGCCGATGGGCGCTACCAGCAACACGGAAAGTGAAACGTCCTGGCAGACCGCCTTCCGAGTTAGCGTGCGCGACACTGTACTGGCGTTACAAATATCTGCCGACCAACAATTCCTTTGGGCGCTGTCCAACCGCGGGCGCGACAAGCTGGCCCTGGTCAAGATCACCCTGGGCGGTGGCGCAGAACAGGTGGTGTATGCCGACCCGCGCGTGGATGTGTCACAGGCCTTCATCAGTGCCAAGACGTTGGAGCCATTGGCAATTGCATTGGACCCGGGCTACCAAGAATGGAAATTTTTTGACACACGGCTGCAAGCAGCAACTGAAAAACTGCTGGGCAGCGAACACGCCAGATTGGAGATTGGCAATATCAGCAACGACGAAAACCTGCTGATCGCAACAGTTACGCGTGGCGACGGCGGACAGCATGTGCTGGTGGACCTTGCGCAACAACAGGTCACAGTGCTGGGTGAGACGAGCCGCAGTCGCATCCACGCCCAAAGCCCCTTGCCCCAGCAGCAGCCCCTGGATTTCATGAGCCGCGACGGCATGGCGCTGCATGGCTTTCTGACCCTGCCTGCGGGCCACAACAACGGCAAACGCCTGCCCAGCGTGTTGTACGTGCATGGCGGTCCGTGGACGCGCGACGTGGCGCTGGAAGGTGATCTTATGCCGCTCTTTCTGGCCACCCGGGGCTATGCCGTGCTGCAGGTCAACTACCGCGGCTCAAGCGGCTACGGCCGCGCGTATATGGAAGCGGCGCGGGGTGAATTCGCCGGCAAGATGCAAACAGACTTGCTGGATGGCCTGGACTATTTGGTGGGCAAGGGCATCACCGACCCAAAAGCAGTGGCCATCATGGGCACCAGTTATGGCGGCTATGCCAGCCTGGTCGGCTTGGCATTTACGCCGGAGCGCTTTCGTTGCGGGATCAGCATGGTGGGCATGTCAGACCTGGCCAGTGTGCTCAACGATGCACCATCTTACTGGGAGCTGGACAAGTCGCGCTGGATGGAATACGTGGGCGACCCTGCCAAGCCTAGCGAGCGAGCGGCTATGGATGCCAAATCACCGCTATTTCGAGCCGCAGATTTCCAAGGCCCTTTGCTCATACTGCACGGTGCACGCGACCCACGGGTCAAACTCAACCAGGCTACTCGCATGGTGGAAGCGCTGCGCCAATACGGCAAAGCGGTCGATTTTAATATCTATATGAATGCGGGCCATGGCCCGCACCGCTGGCCCGACACGCTGGACTACTTCCGCAGGACAGAAGACTTTTTGGCCCAATGCCTGGGCGGGCGCAGCAGCGGCTTTGATTTTTTTGAGTTGGGGAGCTGGGCGTTGTAAGACTGCATGGCTCGCAGAACGGTCTACAGCTTTGACTCCAGCCGCTTCAAAATAGTCTCCCAGTGCGCGGGCTCCACCGGTGTGATGGATAGACGACTGCCCTTCCTCAGCACCAACAGGTCTTGCAGCCCGGCATCTGCACGCAGCTCCGGCAAGCTGAGATTTCGGGTTTTTTGCACAACCTGCACATCCACCAACAACCAGCGCGGGGCCTCGGGTTTGGAGGCCGGATCACAGTAGGGTGACTTGGGGTCGAACTGGGTGGGGTCGGTGTAGGCGCCAGAGGCGACGCGGGCAATACCGACGATGCCAGGTTCGGCGCAACTGGAGTGGTAGAACAACACACCGTCATCCAGTTGCATGCCGTCGCGCATGAAATTGCGCGCCTGGTAGTTGCGCACGCCAGTCCACGGCACCGTGGCATTAGGGGCGGCCAGCGCGTCGTCGACAGAGACCTCGCTGGGTTCGGATTTCATGAGCCAATATCTTTTCATTTCTTGCCTTGTCAATTTTTGACACCAGTTTGACATATTGAGCCGATAACTTCCCTCCATTGACACGGAGGAACCATGACCACTGCCATCCATATCCACGCTCTGAGCAAAACCTTTCTGGGCGGCCGCAAGGCGTTAAAAGACATCCATTTGGACATCCAACCGGGCGAAATGGTGGCTTTGATTGGCGCGTCTGGCTCCGGCAAATCCACCCTGTTGCGGCATATGGCTGGCCTCATGGCAGGCGACGCCAGTACCACTGGCTTGATCCAGATCCACGGAAAAATCGTCCAAGCCCAGGGCAAGATTGCACGCGATATTCGCAAGACCCGCAGCGGCGTGGGCTTTGTGTTTCAGCAATTCAATCTGGTCGACCGCTTGCCAGTCATCGTGAACGTGTTAGCGGGTGCCTTGCACCGCATACCCCTGTGGCGCAGCCTGACGCGCTGGTTTAGCAGCGCCGAGGTGGCGCGCGGTATGGACGCCCTGCGCAGGGTGGGCATTGCCGAATGCAGCGCACAGCGCGCCTCCACACTATCGGGCGGTCAACAACAACGCGCGGCCATCGCAAGGGCCCTGGTGCAAGGCGCCAACGTGATATTGGCCGACGAGCCGATCGCATCGCTCGACCCCGAGTCGTCACGCAAGGTGATGGACATACTGTCCCGCGTCAACCAGGAAGACCGATGCACCGTCGTAGTGTCCCTGCACCAAGTGAACGTGGCCATGAAATACTGCCCACGCACCGTAGCACTGCACCAAGGTCGCGTGGTGTATGACGGCCCGTCGAACGCCTTGACCCCCGTATTACTGCGCGAACTATATGGTGCCGAGGCGGATGACATTTTGTCGTTGGGTGACCACATCACCAGCTTGCAAGACCACAAGCCCGGCGTTCCCCACCTCGTATGGCCTGTACCTGTAACGCCGCTAGCCGTTGCAGCCTGACATCTCGGCTCAATCGTATCTCTCTTAACCCACCAATCCCCTACCCTTTCCAAGGAAACCACCATGCTAAAAAGTCTCGCATTCGGAGCCATTGCAGCCAGTCTGCTCGCCCTTAACCCCGTCAACGCCCAGGAGCTAAAGGAACTCAACTTCGGCATCATCTCCACCGAGTCCTCGCAAAACCTGAAGTCGGATTGGCAACCCATATTGGATGACATGGCCAAGAAGACCGGCATGAAGGTGAACGCCTTTTTTGCATCTGACTACGCCGGCATCATCGAAGGCATGCGCTTCAACAAGGTCCATGTGGCATGGTTTGGCAACAAGTCAGCCATTGAAGCGGTGGACCGCGCCAACGGCGAAGTGTTTGCCCAGTATGTGAATTCCGACGGAACACAGGGCTACACATCCCACTTGATCGTGCACAAAGACAGCCCCATCAAGAGCGTGGAGGACATGATCAAGCAAGGCAAGAACCTGGCTTTTGGCAACGGTGACCCCAACTCGACATCCGGCTTTTTGGTGCCCAGCTACTACGTTTTCGCCCAGAACAAAGTTGACCCCAAAACACTGTTCAGGGTATCGCGCTCGGCCAACCATGAGACGAACGCCCTGGCCGTCGCGGCCAAGCAGGTAGATGTCGCCACCAACAATAGTGAGGTATTGGAGAAGGTCAAAGAAAAGCAGCCCGAAAAATTCAACGACATCCGCATCATCTGGACTTCGCCCTTGATTCCATTGGACCCACTGGTCATGCGCAAAGACCTGCCCGAAGCCACCAAGGCCAAAGTGCGTGACTTCTTCTATACCTACGGCAAGGGCGGCCAGCAGGAGAAAGACAACTTGTTCAAGCTGTCCAAACTGTCGGGCTTCAAGGCATCCACCAACAGCCAGCTCATCCCGATTCGCCAATTGGAACTGTTCAAAAACCGCAACAAGGCCGAGGCTGACGAGAACCTGGCCGTAGCCGAAAAGCAAGCCAAGTTGGCAGAGATCGACAAGCAACTGGCTGCATTGAGCACTGCCAAATAATGCAAGCCATGACACCGCAGGGCGCGGCGGTGCCGCTTTCGGCCGCACCCGCCACCAAGTTACCACGCACTTCACTACTGGGCTGGCTTAGCTGGGGGGTGTTGCTGGCCATGTTGGCAGGCTCCTGGAAAGGCGCCGACATGCGGCCTTTCGACCTGGTGCGCGACGCCGGCAACATGGCCACCTATGCGGCAGATTTTTTCCCGCCCAATTTCCATGACTGGCGCATGTACCTGAGTGAAATGCTGGTCACGCTGGAAATTGCTTTGTGGGGAACTGCGCTGGCCGTGGTGTGTGCCGTGCCTTTGGGGTTACTGTCATCGGCCAACATCAGCCCGCCTTGGGTGCACCACCCGATCCGGCGACTGATGGATGCAGCCCGTGCCATCAACGAAATGGTGTTTGCGATGTTGTTCATCGTGGCCGTGGGGCTGGGGCCGTTTGCTGGTGTGTTGGCCTTGTTCGTGCACACCACGGGTGTGTTAGCCAAGCTTTTTTCAGAAGCTGTGGAGTCCATCGACACACAGCCCGTAGAAGGCATTCGGGCCACCGGGGCCAATGCGATGGAAGAGATTGTCTACGGCATCATTCCCCAGGTGTTGCCGTTGTGGATTTCCTATTCGCTGTACCGGTTTGAATCGAACGTGCGATCAGCCTCTGTGGTGGGTATGGTCGGTGCCGGGGGTATTGGCGTCATCTTGTGGGACATCATCCGCAGCTTTCAGTATGCCCAAACCTGCGCTGTGATGATCATCATTATTGTCACGGTATCGGGTATCGATCTGGTCTCGGCACGCATCCGCAAAGTGGTGACATAGCGCGGCTTTGGCCTGCTTGGCAAGTGGTTCGAGCGGGTTCGACACAAATACTTAGAAGCTTTGCACTGCGTCGCTTCGTCTAGATTGGGTTGAACTGCTGCTTGGCGTTTGTGCTGTGACTTATATCTACGATGTCGAACTTAAAGAAGCGTGGTAGCTGCAAATGGGCGATGGGCTGTTGATGGCAGAAAGCCAACTTCCAGATCGTCGTTATGAAGCTCGCATGAAGCGTCGAAAGATGGCAACGTCTCTATGACTGCTGACTATCGCATTGCTGCATTTGGCGCACCGACAGACGTGGGAAGACGTGATCACACAGGAGCGCTTTTGGGCCGTCGGAGCGCTGGAAGAATAATTTTGGCATGTGCTGTGCGATACCCTCGCCAAACCTCACTTGAAGGCGCTGGGAAGCTCGGAAGGGGTGGTGGCGTTGCGGGTGCGCAAGGAGGTGGTGGATTGCGTTGCCGCGCACACGCTCGCGCATTGGATCGAAATCTTCGATGTGTTGGACTGTTGCGTGACGCCGGTGCTTACACTTGCTGAAGCACAACAGCACACACTATTCAAGGAGTCCACATGAGCACATCCAACGGCAAAGTAGCCATCATTACAGGCGCGTCGGCTGGCATCGGCAAAGCATCTGCAGTAGCGTTGCTCAAGGCGGGCTATAGCGTGGCATTCGCGGGTCGCCGTCAGGCCGAGCTTGAGGCAGCCGTTGCGTCTGCGGGCGTGGACGCGGTGCGTGGCATTGCGGTGGTCACGGACGTGGCTGATCCCGCGTCGGTGAAAGCATTGTTTGAGAAGACGGTCGCCGCGTTTGGTCGCGTTGATGTGATCTTTAACAACGCGGGCATCGGTGCGCCCGCCGTGATGCTTGAAGACATCACGATTGAGCAGTGGAAGGCGGTGGTCGACACCAATTTATCCGGTGCCTTTTATTGCACGCAAGAGGCGTTTCGCGTGATGAAAGGGCAGACGCCGCGCGGTGGCCGCATCATCAACAATGGGTCGATTTCCGCCCACGCGCCGAGGCCTAACAGTTCGCCCTACACATCAACCAAACACGCGATCACCGGCCTCACCAAAACCACTTCGCTCGACGGCCGAAAGTACGATATCGCGTGCAGTCAGATTGACATCGGCAACGCCACCACCGAGATGACCGAGCCCATGGCCAAAGGCGTCATGCAGGCGAACGGTGAGATAGCCATCGAGCCGCGCATGGATGTGAAGCATGTGGCGGACGCCATCGTGCACATGAGCAATCTGCCGCTCGACGCGAACGTGCAGTTCATGACGATTATGGCGACGAAAATGCCGTTCGTCGGGCGCGGTTAAACAGGCTAAAGACCGCAGTCGTTATGCTGCGCGACGCGATTGCCCGCGCATCACTTTTCTTGCTTTTGAGCGATACAGCTCACGGTCTGCCGCACGTAACGCTTCAGCAAGTTCGCTGGTGACGGCGGCGAATCGCGCCGAACCGTGGCTCACTTTAAGGATAAGAATTCCAACCGCATAAGCCCAAGTAGGCCCCAAAATTGGGCGGCAAAAGCACTCCCGCATACAGTCGCCAGTCCGATTGCCCAAGAATTTGCGCCGCCGTCACCACGATGAGCCTAAAAACCCCTGGCAAATCAGACTGGCGGCTGTGGATACGCGGGCCTTTTGAGGCTTTGGCGGAGTGGACGGGACACTCTGCGAAACTCCAGAAAGCCCAGTAAACACGCGGTTCCGCGCCTTTTGCCACTAAGCTGTGCTCCCCGTAATCAGGGCAAGGTATTGGCATAAAACCAATCGATCAATTCGCCGTTGCTGTGACCGTAGGCCTCGTTCCATAGCCAATAGTGTGGCGCGTTGGTAACCGCCGTGAAGCGACTGCTGCTTGGCCAGCCGGCTGCAATCAATCGGTCATAAGCAGCCCGGCCAAAGCTAAACGGCACTTGCGCATCTGCCGTGCCATGCATAAACCAAATCTGGCGCTTGGGGCTGGCCGCGCCGATGCTGAAATTGCTACCCAGAGGGTCGTAGCCCGCGCTCACGGCATACGCAGCAAACGGACTGCTCCACTGGCCATTAAAAACGTTGGCGTTGTTACTGGCCATGGCCATTGCCACTGTGAAGCCTGCACCACGCGAAAATCCGGCGGCGTAGATTTTGCGCTTGTCGATGTTGTAACTGGTCCCTATGTCTTGCACGATGCGCGTGATCAACTGCAAATCATTGCCAAAACTGTTGCTGCTGCCGTCAGCACCAGGCCAACCCTGCGTCGCTGATAGCAACCAAGCCGAAACGCCAGAGCTCCCTATATAAGCGTCCGCCGCAACGAGCACGTAGTTTTTCGCGTCAGCACTCTGTGTCAAGCCGATATTGGTGACAAAGTTGTCGCCACGGTCCCCCGCCCCATGCAAAGCTATGACGAGGGGAACTGGTTCAGACGTGGCAGACGCCCGCGCGTTATTCGGCGCATAAACAAAATAACTGCGTTGCACACCGTTAACTGAAACTTGGGCTTGCCGCGGCCCGGCAGCACCACCGCTGCCTAGCGTGCCATGGCCTGGTGCGGGTGCTGGCGCTGGCGCTGGCGCTGGCGCTGGGGCTGGGGCCGGGGCAGGTGCTAGCGGCTCAATAGGCGGCATTGGTGTGAGTGCAGGAGGGAATGGTGTTGCCGCCGGAGTGGGAACGGAATTAGGAGCGGGGTTCGGTTGAGACACGGGCTCACTTCCTCCCCCGCCACACGCCACCAAGTTGGCCAAGATCAGGCAAGCCAACAAGGCTCGAAGCAGTGAAAAAGATGACATGTCGGAAATCCTTTGAGCGGTGGCGTGGCTGGCAGTTTACAAGCGCTTGCGCGCGTTTCGTCTTCGATGAATGTGGGTCGGTTGCGGGCATAAGCCGAACCAAAGTCTATATCCGCTAAATGCCAGGTCTTGCCATTCAGTTTTTCATCAGCCCCGTTTGAGCGACCGCCACCGGCAAGTAGGCTGCGTTTGCGGTTGTTCAGGTTCGGCAGCTGTGTGACCGCAATGCAGCCAGACGCAGCCGTTCGCCAATGACCGCTATGGGGCGATTGATTTTTATCGTGTTGACCTGCGGAGATCAGCTCCAACTGGCAGGTTCCGGAGGTCGCAAAGGTGCTCTAAAGCGGGCAGTGGGTCACCCAAAGTGAATTCAAACGGGTGTTGAATTTAAACGGGTCTGCCGCTTCGCTCTTAGCAATATAGTGCCGGTATCAAAGTTGCTGGCACACCGGGTTTCATGGAAAATTTATATCTTCATATTTATACAGTGGTTGGGCCGCAAAGCCAACAGGCAAGCCGTTTCCGGCGTTTTCTCAAAAAGCTGGGCAATGGCGCAACTCCAAGACCGATTACCTCGTACCGGTCAAAGCCCTCAGTGCGCTGTTTCGCGGCAAACTCCTGGCCCACCTCAGCCACGCCTTGACCCACCAACGGTTGAAGCTGCCGCCCCAGCACACCTTGCAGCACTGGCGCCAGTGCATCCGCCAGCAATATGCCAAGCACTGGAATGTTGAACTCAGCCAGTCTTACGCGCACGGGCGGGGTGTGGCCCTGTACTTGGCACGCTACGTCAAGGGCGGGCCACTGGGCCCTGAGCGAGCCCTGCACCTGAACGCACAGGGCGTACACTTTGATTACACCGATCACCGCGATGGCCAACACAAACACATGACTCTGCAAACCGATGCGTTTATCCGGCGTGTGCTTTGGCATGCGCCCGTACAGGGCCAGCATCTGGTGCGCCACTGTGGTTTGTACGCCAGCGCGGCAAAAGTGCTGCAGCACAAAGCCATGACTGCGTTGCGACCCGCATCCATGCCCGTGGCGCAAGAGCCACTGGCCTGTCACGCGCCACCGCAGCAGCCCATCACGGCCCACTTGTGTCCGCGATGTACGCAAGCCCTGGTGCGCATCAGCAGTGTCTTGCCTGCGCACCGCTTTGGTGAAATTTCTATAGCGGAGCACAGTCAGACCCCTTCAGGCATTGGCCCAACGGGTCGACCTAGCGGACAAACGACGGCAAATGACAATGGCGTCCTTCGACGACGTTCTTTGCGCCGTTGTTCGCCGCTAATCTAAACGTTCGACTGCAATAGCATAGTGTTCTAGGCTTGCCGCCATGTAGTCCATGGGATACAATCGTGCTATGCGTGTGCAAACGACCAAGGTCTATCTCGATTGGATTAATTCCCTGAATGACCGAGCGGGTCGTGCACGAATTCAAGTTCGCGTCGATAGACTCGTTCACGGGAATCCGGGGCAGCATAGGGCTCTGACTGACGGTGTTTGCGAGTTGAAGATCGATTTCGGACCAGGATACCGGGTCTATTACACGGAGCGAGCTGGCGTTGTCTTTGTGCTGCTGGCTGGCGGTGACAAATCATCTCAGCAGAAAGACATCAAGACTGCGATCTCGTTGGCAAAAGGACTCTAGGAGCATTTTTATGACAAAAGCAATTTCTAAAGCAAGAGCGTCGACCACCAAAGTGACCAGCACCGTTGCGTATGACGTATCTGAACAACTCAGAACGCCAGAGGAGATGGCTGCGTATCTGGACGCATGGCTGGAAGAGGCACCGGATGACGCAACCGGAATTGCCCGTGCACTAGGGGACATCGCGCGTGCCAAGGGGATGACGCAAGTGGCGCGCGACGCCGGGCTGAGTCGGGAAAGTTTGTACAAAGCCTTGGGTGAAAATGGAAATCCAACTTTCGCAACGGTTTTAAAGGTGGCGAGGGCATTGGGCGTTAGGTTTCATGCGCAAGTTGCCTAAATTGCTTTCGGACAGGTCATTCCACACTGACGCCTGCGGCGCTGGTGAATTTCGACGTTCAACCAGAGCCTGTCGCTGCCAGCCGAACGACTGCAATCCCTACCGGGCTAGGTTAGCTCTCGCAGCTTTACAGTCATAGCGGCTATCCCAAAAAGCACTACTTTGCATCACATGCAGTCGAAGGGTGCGTAGCAAATCGACGAAAACCGGCTGACTGACAGAGCACTTTGAAAAACAACCTATACGTTGCCTTACTTCAAAAATGATAGCTGCTTACGCAATACCGACGAGGGCTAGGGCCGGATTTTATGTATACCGCACTCCGCAGCCGCTGATATAAAGCCCATCAGGGTGTCGACAACGCTTGCAGGTAATGCACCAATTTTTGCCCCGCCTGCTCCACGCTGTGCTCGTTGACGATGGTGCAGTCAGTGTGCAGTTGAGAAAACTGGGTATTGCGGGCCATGCGATCTGCAACTGCGTGGGGGGCGTCACGGCCGCGCTGTTGCAACCGTTGCGCCAGTACTTGTGCATCGGCAACGATTTGCACCACTCGTACGTCGGGTCTGCCGGCCAGCGCATTGGCATGCTCCCGCGAGCCATTGACCACAACTACACCACCGCCTTGCACGGTCTTTGCATAGTGCACTGCAATGCCATAGGCAAACCCGTGCGCGTGCCACTCCCATGCCAACCCACTCGCTTCGCGCAGTTGCGCAAACTGCCCGGGGGTAACTGCGTCGTGGTCGGAGCCTGCATGGGGCTCGCGGGTCACCATGCGCCTTGCAAAGCCAATGCCGGCACTACCCCCCAGACGCTCGGCCGCCCAGTGCATCACGCTGTCCTTGCCCGCGCCCGATGCGCCGCACACAAACACCCACACGCCGCTCATGCGCCCAACTCCATGTCGGCCATTCGGGTGAAAGCATGCCCGTTGCCAGGCTCTACAAACAAGCACAAGCGATCCAAAACCAGGGGTTCTGTTGCATTGAGTTGCGCCACGCGGTCTTGCACGGCGTGCACCACTGCCTCTGCATACGATGGGGTAACAGAGCCCGTCAACGAGAAGTGCAAGCGAAATCGCTCCATCACATACGGGTAGCCAAACTGATGCAACAACTCCAAGGCACGCGCATCAAGCTTTTCCGGCTGGCGTCGCGCCAGGTCCTCAGCACTCAACGGTCGGCGCAAATCGTCTAGGTCCGTGACGCAGCTTGCCGCCAGTTGGGCCAGCGCTTGCGGCACCTCACCTGGCACCAGCGCTACAAAGTTGCCCAGTACTGTGGGATGCAAATGCCCAAGATCCAAAGGCCGTAGTGTTTTGGCATGCGCCCGAAGGCGCCGTTGCAGCTCGGCCACGGTACAACCGGTGTGCAAGCCAAACGGCGCTTTGAGCGTAGCGTGAAAACCATAGCGGCGGGGCTCGGCCGTCATGGCGTGCAAAGCCTCGGACGAGATGTGGGGCAACTCCGGTTGCAGCAACGCACAGTCTCGGATTTCGTCCCGCCCCAGCCAATGCGCACCAAACTGCCACCAGGCAGAGTGCGGTGGCGGTGCAAAGTACACCGCATGGCGCGCGGTCATGGCTCATCCCCTGCTGCAACCAAGAGTTGCACCCGATCACCGGAGAAGACAACCTCACCATATTTGATGGGAGTGCCGTCCATGTCCACATCCAGGCTCTCCACGCACAGCACGGGCCGAGTACCCATTTGTTTGAGCAAGCGGGCCGTCTCGTCGCTGGGCATCTGCGTAGTGATGCGGCTTTGCGCACGCAAGTAGTCTTGCACGCCAAAATGCTTCAGGATATCCGTAGTGCGGTCGCCAGATGCCAACATTTCCAGCAGCCCGGCAAAGCGCTGGGCTGGGTAGTAGGCGGTGGCCAGGCCGATGGGCGCATCGTTGGCCTCGTCCAGGGTCTCCACCATCAGCACGGCATCCCCCTTGGCCAACCGCAGTTCCTTGGCAGCCCGGTCCGGGGCCGGCATTTGCCGCGCCGTCAGCAGTTGCTTGCTGGGCAACAGACCTTGGCGCAACAGGTTCTCGCTAAAGCGGGTGCGCCGCGACAGGGCGTAGTCCATCAACTCGTGCTGGATGAACATGCCCCGCCCAGGTTCGATGCGCACCAGGCCATCGGTTTGCAAGGCAGCCAAAGCCTGGCGCATGGTATGGCGGTTGACCTGGAAGCGTGACGCCAGTTCCACCTCACCTGGCAGGCGGCCAGTCTCGGCGTAGATGCGGTTGCGGATTTCACCGCCCAAGGTGTCGGCAATCTGCTTCCACACCGATACGCCGCTGCGCCGCCCCGGCGCGCCGGTGTTGAGTTGTGCAAAGGGCATGCAAGTCTCCTGATGTGGGGAAAGTCGTCGAATGTAGAGATGGATTTAGACATCTAGATGACAAAGCCTGAAATCCGCCGACTTTTTTTCTCACACGGGGTTGTCATAAATCGTACATGTTGGCGCGGTGAACTCGTCTCCATGACAACAAACACACATTCTCCTGCGCACCTGGCGCGCCCTGCGTGGCTGGCGGTGCTGGCACGCGCCAGCCTGGCCCAACTTGAGGCCCAACTGCCGAGCCTGGCAGCGCTACCCACCGTGACGCGGGTGCGCCCTGCCGAGGTCGGTATGGTGATGCTGCGCGGGCGCGTCGGCGGCACGGGTGATGCGTTCAACCTGGGCGAAGCCAGCGTCGTGCGCTGCGCCGTTCGCTTGGGCGACGGGCCCTTGGGCGTGTCCTACGCGCTGGGCCGCGACAAGCGCCGCGCAGAGGCCGCTGCGCTGTGCGACGCCCTACTGCAAGACGCACACCACCACGACCAATTGCAACAGTGTTTGGTAGTGCCATTGGCCCAGGGACAAGCGCAAGCAAAGGCGCAAAGGCACAACGCGGTGGCCCAATCCAAGGTCGAGTTCTTTACCTTGGTACGGGGTGAAGCATGAGCAGCGGCCCATCCACCAACGCCCTGGCCGCCGGTCTGCAGGATGCCGTGCACGAATCGCAGCAAGCCTTTCGCCAAGTGCTCGACGCGCTGGCCCGCCCTGGCCAAACCCGCCACATTGGCGCTGCGCTGCCCGGTGTAGCCCTGGGCGGTGCGATGGCGCGTCTGCTGTTGAGCCTGACCGACGACGAAACGCCCGTGCACTGGCAGCCGACAAGTCAAGGCACTAGTCACGACAGCGCGCTGCACAGCTGGCTGCAATTCCACACCGGTGCGCGTGCGATGGGGCAAGCCGACGCGGCCAGCTTTGCGGTGGTTACGGAGCCTTCGCAAGCCCCGCCACTGGTTGACTATGCGCAGGGCTCAGCAGCATCGCCCGAATTCTCTTGCACGCTGCTGATGGAGCTGCCCAGCTTGAATGGTGGCACCGCCTTGGAATGGCACGGCCCGGGCATCCAACACACACAGGTCGTCGGTCTTGAAGGTCTGCCCGAGGGCTTTTGGCAGCAGTGGCAGGCCAATCACGCCGCGTTCCCGCAAGGTGTGGACATCATCTTTACCTGCGGCGAATACGCGCTGGGCCTGCCCCGCACAACCCGCGTGCGCCGTTTGGAGGGCATTTGATATGTATGTTGCAGTAAAAGGTGGTGCAGCGGCGATTGAAAGCTCTTGGCGCCTGTTAGACGCCCAGCGGCGGGGCGACAAGGGGATTGCAGAACTCTCCGTTGCGCAGATCCAATCGCAGCTGACACTGGCAGTGGACCGTGTCATGGTCGAAGGCTCGCTGTACGACCCCGAGTTGGCGGCCCTGGCCATCAAGCAGGCCAGCGGAGATTTGATCGAAGCCATTTTCTTGTTGCGGGCCTATCGCACCACCTTGCCGAGGCTGGGCTACGCGGAGCCGCTGGACACCGCGAAGATCGCTTTGTCGCGCCGGGTCTCGGCCACGTTCAAAGAAGTGCCAGGCGGTCAGCTGCTGGGTCCCACCTACGACTACACCCAGCGCCTGTTGGATTTTGCTTTGCTGGCCGAGGGTGCCGACCCTGAGGCCCAAGCAGCCGATGCGGCCCTATTGCCCGCACCCGAGGCCACCCACCACGTTGCGCCCCCCACCACCGTGCCGCGCATCAACGACTTGCTGGCACGCGAGGGCCTGCTGGAAACGCCACAACCGCAGGACAAGGCTGCAACCGGTGATCTAACCCGCGAGCCACTGATGTTCCCAGCCGACCGCGCCGTGCGCCTGCAAGCCCTCGCGCGTGCGGACGAGGGGTGGCTGCTGGGTATGGGCTACTCCAGCCAGCGTGGCTACGCCAACGCGCACCCATTCGCAGGGGAAATTCGTCGCGGCCTGGTGCAGGTGGAAATGCAGGCCGATGAGCTGGGTTTTGCGGTTGACATCGGCGACATTGAAATCACTGAGTGTCAGATGGTCAACCAGTTCAGTGGCAGCCGCGACATTCCACCGCAGTTCACGCAGGGTTACGGCCTGGCCTTTGGCGGTGCCGAGCGCAAGGCGATGGCCATGGCGCTGGTCGACCGCACCCTCAGAGCCGACGAATTGGGCGAGGCCCGCGTGGCGCCCGCGCAGGACGAAGAGTTTGTGCTCTCGCATGCCGACAACGTGGAGGCTTCGGGCTTTGTGCAGCACTTGAAGTTGCCGCATTACGTGGATTTTCAGGCCGAGCTGGAACTGGTGCGCAAGCTGCGCGCCAGCCATGCAGTCGCCACTATCGCCACCCAGGAAGCAGCATGACCGACACCCACTACAACTTCGCATTTTTAGACGAACGCACCAAAAAACGCATCCGCCGTGCGCTGCTCAAAGCCGTGGCCGTGCCGGGTTACCAGGTGCCTTTTGGCTCCCGCGAAATGCCCTTTGCCTATGGCTGGGGCACGGGTGGCGTGCAGGTGACCGCCAGCGTGATCGGTTTGACCGATGTGCTCAAGGTCATAGACCAGGGCGCGGACGATACGACCAATGCGGTCAACATCCGTCGCTTCTTCTCCCGCACCACCGGTGTCGCCACGACTGAGAAAACACGCGAGGCCACATTGATCCAGACCCGCCACCGGATCCCCGAGACGCCGCTGACCGAACAGCATATTCTGGTCTACCAAGTGCCCATGCCTGAGCCGCTGTACCGGCTGGAACCCAGCCGGCGGGAGGCTATCAAGATGCACACCTTGCAGGAGTACGGCCTGATGCATGTGCGCTTGTACGAAGACATAGCGCAACTGGGCGCCGTCGCTCGGGCCTACGACTACCCGGTGATGGTGAATGAGCGCTATCTGATGTCGCCCTCGCCCATCCCGAAATTCGACAACCCCAAGATGCACATGAACCCCGCCCTGCAGCTCTTTGGCGCGGGCCGCGAAAAGCGCCTGTATGCCATCCCGCCGTACACGACGGTGCGCAGCCTGGACTTTGAGGACCACCCGTTTGAAGTGCAGCGTTGGGACCACAGCTGTGCACTGTGCGGCGCGAGTGAAAGTTATCTTGACGAGATGATTGTGGATGACCAGGGCAGCCGACTGTTTGTATGCTCTGACAGCGACTACTGCGAGGAACGTCGCACCGCAGGCCACGTGGGTGGCCAACAGGCCGTGACCCTGCACGACGCATTGGACTCGGCCGAACCAGCGCAGGAGGCCGCATGAAGGCCCCGGTCTTGCTGTCGGTCCGCGGCGCTGGCAAAGCCTTTGTGCACCAGGGCCAACCCCGTTGGGCTTGTCGTGGTGTGAACTTTGATTTGTACCCCGGCGAGGTCCTGGCCGTGGTGGGCGAGTCTGGCTCCGGCAAGAGCACCTTGCTGCGCCTGCTGGCCGCACGTCTGGAATGTGACGAGGGCTCTGTGCACTATGACGTGCGCACTGAATCTGCCGAGCAGGCCTCAACATTGATGGACTTGGCCACCCTCTCAGAGGCGCGCTTGCGCTGGCTGGCCCGCACCGATTGGGGCTTTGTAGAGCAACACGCCCGCGACGGCTTGCGCATGAACGTATCGGGTGGTGCCAATGTGGGGGAGCGCCTGATGGCCCTTGGGTCTCGCCACTACGGCCAGTTGCGCAACGAGGCCACCGCCTGGATGCAACGGGTGGAGCTGGACACCCGCCGCGTAGACGACTTGCCCGCCACGTACTCGGGCGGCATGCAGCAGCGCCTGCAAATTGCCCGCAACCTGGTGACACACCCGCGCTTGGTCTTCATGGACGAGCCGACGACCGGCCTGGATGTGTCGGTGCAGGCCAAGTTGTTGGATCTGCTGCGCGAGCTGGTGGATGAATTGCAGCTTGCCGCCGTGGTCGTGACCCACGATCTGGCCGTGGCCCGACTGTTGGCCCAACGCATGCTGGTCATGAAAGATGGTGTGGTGGTGGAGCAGGGCTTGACCGACCGCGTGCTGGACGACCCGCAGCACCCCTACACACAACTGTTGGTGTCTTCTGTATTGACGCCCTAGCACGCCATGCAAGAGCACAGACCCACACATTTCAAAACCCGTTCATGACCGCAATACTAGAAACCCACGCGCTGTCCAAGACCTTCACCCTGCATGGACGCGGTGGCATGCAATTGCCGGTGTTTGCCGGCATCAACCTGCAAGTCCAGCCCGGCGAGTGTTTGGCACTAACAGGGCATTCGGGCAGTGGCAAGAGTTCGCTGCTGCGCTGCCTGTATGGCAACTACGGTGCCAGCAGCGGGGAAGTGCGCATTCGCCACCAGGGCGAGTGGCTCAGTTTGACCAACGCCTTGCCCCGCGATGTGTATGAGGTCCGCCGCCGCACCATGGGTTATGTCTCGCAGTTCTTGCGTGTCATACCGCGCGTTTCCACACTGGACATTGTGGCCGATCCCTTGCGCCGAAAGGGCGTCAGCGCAGAGGCGGCACGCACCCAGGCCGCGCACTGGTTGCAACGCCTGAACTTACACGAGCATCTGTGGCATCTGCCCCCTGCCACCTTCTCGGGTGGCGAGCAACAAAGGGTCAACATTGCGCACGGAATGATCAGCCAGTCGCCCCTTCTGTTACTGGATGAGCCCACGGCCTCACTCGATGCGGACAACCGCCGGGTCGTGGTCGATCTCATACACGCCGCTCGTGCACAAGGCAGTGCGATCGTCGGCATCTTTCACGACGACGAGGTCCGCGAGGCCGTGGCCACGCGCAGCTTCGACGTCGAGCAGCACCGCAACCCTAACTGATATGCAAAGAGACTCTGCTATGGACACCTACACCATCCGCAACGCCCGCGTTGTAACCGCTGACGAAGAATTTACCGGCTGCGTCCATATTGCCGACGGCTGCATACGCGCCGTCGACCGGGGCGACACCTCGGTACCCGGTGCCCAAGATTGGGAAGGAGACTGGTTGATGCCCGGCTTGGTGGAACTGCACACCGACAATCTGGAAAAGCACCTGTCACCACGACCCGGCGTACTGTGGAACGCCCATTCGGCCATGACCGTGCACGACGCCCAATGTGCGGCAGCCGGTATCACCACGGTATTGGACTCCGTGGTGATTGGTGACCTTGACGAAGGTGGCCCCCGCACCCAAACCCAGCACACATCCATAGCCGCATTGCACCAATGCCGCGACGAGGGCCTGATGCGCGTGGACCACTGGTTACACCTGCGCTGCGAAGTCTCAGCACCCGACATTTTGGAATCATTCAACCAGTATATTGACGACCCGTTGCTGCGCTTGGTCAGCGTCATGGACCATACGCCGGGCCAGCGCCAGTGGCGCGATCTCAAAAGCTACCGCCGCTACACCGAGCGCAACGGCCGCTACAGCGAGGCCGAGTTTGATGCCATGATCGCGCAGCGCAAGGTCGACCAACAGGCCTTCGCCCTGCCTCACCGGCAATTGATCGTCAAGGCTAGTCAACAGCGCGCGGTGCCTCTGGCCAGCCACGATGACACCCTGCTGGGTGATGTGGAATTGGCGGTGACCGAGGGTGTTGGCATGTCCGAATTTCCCACCACCGTTGCGGCTGCGCAGGCCGCGCGCAAAGCGGGCATGGCCATCATCATGGGCGGCCCCAACATGGTCAAGGGCGGATCGCACTCGGGCAATGTGTCGGCGGCGGAACTGGCACAGCTGGATTTGCTGGACATTTTTTCTTCAGACTACGTCCCCAGCAGCCTGCTGATGGCGACTTTTATGTTGGGCCAGCTGGAAAATTGGTCATTACCCAAGGCGGTTCGCACCGTCACGCGCAATGCCGCCCACGCCATTGGCATGCAGGATCGCGGCGAGTTGGCGGTTGGCCTGCGTGCCGACCTGTTGCGTGTGCGCATGAACCGCGCGGGTATGCCCACGGTGCTAGAGACTTGGCTGGCCGGCAAGCGTGCGTATTAGAGGGCAACCGCACAATGAAGACCACCACCGGCCACACCCACATCGACGCCCTCAACCTGCCCAACGCGGTGCGACTTAGCCTGGAGCCCAGCATTGCGGCCACAGCCACGGTTCAAGAAAGCAGCTTCGGTCGCTACACGCAGGTAGGGGACCGCTCACGTTTGAACGATGTGGTGTTGGATGACTACTCGTACCTGCAGCAGGATTGCGACCTGATGTCAGTGGACATTGGAAAATTTTCCAACATCGCCTCCATGGTGCGCATCAACCCGGGCTTCCACCCGATGGATTACGCCAGCCTGCACCACTTCACCTACCGCCCCACGATGTATGGCATGGGCACGCAAGATGATGCGGACTTCTTCGCGTGGCGCCGCCGCCAGCGGGTAATCATTGGGCACGACACCTGGATCGGGCATGGCGCCGTCATCATGCCGGGGGTGCGCATCGGCAATGGGGCTGTTGTCGGTAGCAATTCAGTGGTCACCAAAGACGTGCCGCCCTTCACCATTGTGGGTGGCGTAGCAGCCAAGCCAATTCGCCAGCGCTTCCCACGGGAAATTGCGCAGGCCCTAGAGGCCACCGCCTGGTGGGATTGGGACCACGACAAGTTGACCGAGCGCCTGCCCGACTTCCGCGACCTGCGCGGGTTTCTGGCGAAGTACGCGCCTTGAAGGACTAACCTGGCGCGCTACAGATGCATCAGCTGCTTGAACTCCAACGCACGGCGGCGTGACATCTCAATCAGCAAGCCATCGTTCAACTGCAGCGTGAGTGCCCCGGTGCTGGACGGCGAGACGTTGGCTACGTGGTCCAGGTTCACGATGTGGCGGCGGCTGGCTCGAAAGAACAGCGCAGGGTCCAGTCGCTGCTCCAGTTGGTTCAGCGAGCGCAGGAGCAGTGGCCGGTTGCCGTCGAAGTAGACCCGGGTGTAGTTCCCCTCAGACTCCAGCAACGTGATGGCATCGAGCTTCACAAACCAGCAGCGCTCACCATCCTTGATAAAAATCTTGCTGTCGCGCTGCATGGCCCGTTCGGTTGCTTGCGGTGCAGGCTTGATCTTTTGCAGAGCCAGCGCCAATCGGCTGGGCTCTATCGGCTTTAGCAAATAATCTAGCGCGTTGGCCTCAAAGGCCTGCATGGCGTAGCTGTCAAATGCCGTCGTGAAGATAACGTCAGGCGCATCGGCCAACTGGCCCAACACATCGAAGCCGGTACCGTCTGGCATCTGGATATCGAGGAACACAAGGTCCGGGGTCAGGTCTTCAATCATCGCTTTGGCAGATGCAACGTCGACCGCCTCACCGACGATCTGCACATCAGCATGCGCGGCCAGCAGGCGGCGCATTTCCATGCGCGCCAGGCGCTCGTCGTCGACGATGATGGCTTTCATCGGTTTTCCTCAGGCAGGCGGATGCGGGCAATCACCCATTCCTGTTCTTGCTGCACGGTGAGGCTGGCTTTACCATCGAACAACAAGGCCAATCGCTTAGCCGTGTTCTCCAAACCGATTTGCGTGGAACTGCCTGCCCGTTGTAGCACGCCCTGGTTGGCAACCGCGATGCAGACAAAGCCGCCCTCGCGCTCTGCGGTGATGCGAATCTCACAACCCTGCGCACGCGCTTCCACCCCGTATTTGACGGCGTTTTCCACCAGCGTCTGGATCGCCATCACGGGCACGGCCATGCCGTTGAGCGTTGCATCAATCTGCTCGACGACAGACATACGTTCTTCAAAGCGAACCTTCTCCACCGCAAGGTAACTGCGCACGGCATTTAGCTCGCGCGCCAAGGGCACCGTCTCCACCTGGCCCATCTGCAGGTTGTAGCGCATCATCTCCGCCAGACGATCGACCACCTGCGCAGCGGCAGGCACGTCCTGGTACATCAGCGCGCGGATGCTGTTGAGGCTGTTGAAGAAAAAGTGCGGATTGACCTGGGCCTGCAGGGCGCGCAGTTCGGCATCCTTGACCTGAACTTGTAACTGCAGTTTTTCAATCTCAGCGCGCTTGGCACGGCGCACAGCCATTGCTGCACCGTAAAACGCGGTCCAGCACACAAACATGAAAAGCCAGAATGCGACAGCTCCTGGCAACCACGCGAGGTTGTCTGACCTCGGGTAATTTGGCCATGCCAGAAATGCGCAGAAAACCACAGCCACTTGCGCCGTGGCGAGCAGCGACACCCCCACCAGCAATCGTCCATACGGCAACGCGCCGCCATGCACAAACACACCGCGCGCACGCAGGTATCGCCGCCAACCATGCGACAGCACCCAGCCAGTCAGTCCGCCCCACAGCCAGATCAGGATCAAGGGGTTGCGAAACTCCGGTGTGGCTGCCACAGAGAAACTGATGTTGAGCAGCGTGACCGCCGTCCAACCCACCAGCTGGCACAACCAGTACCACGGCGCTGGGCGTGGAGTAGGTTGGGAAGGCATCGTGGGAACAGTCGTCTGTGTCAGCATTACTTCAGGAAGTCATCCATGCGGGCCAACATCCATTGTGGATCGTCGTACATGATGAAGTGTCGCCCAATATCGGACATTTCAACTTTCACGCCGGCCAATTTTGCGTATTGCGCTTTGTAGTTGGCTTCAAATGCAGCCTTGGGCGCATAGGCTTTGTAGGCTACCCATGAGCCGAGCACCAGCGTCGGTGCTTTGATATGCGCGATGTCTTGGCGCAGGTCGGTCGCGACGATGTCGTACATGGCGTCGGCCACCACCTTGCGGTCGGACTGGTTTCCCCACGCCACCACACGCTCGATGTCCTGCGGGGCAGTAACCATGTTGGTGACAACCGCGCGGCGGCTCGCCTCTTGCGCGCTGGCGTCACCTGTCAGCATGCCATCACGCATGCGGGTGGCCATGTTCTTCATCTGATCTGGCGTTGCATCGGGCATCTGCGCCGCGCCCAGGGCGGGCAGCGAATCGACGATAAGCAGCGGCCCCACTTTGGCGGGATAGTCTATGGCCATCTTCAGCGCCAGAAAGCCACCCAGGCTATGCCCCACGATCAAGGGATGGTCCAGGTGCTGTGCATCAATATAGGCGGCCAGCTCCTTCTCAACCGTCTCCAACAAGGGGGCTTGCACAGCAGGTGCGCCAGCAAAGCCAGCCAGTTGCAGCACAAAGCACTGGTAGTTGGGCGAGAAATGCGCCACCGTGGAATCCCACACCGCACCGGACGATGCCAAACCAGCTATCAGGATCATGGGCTTGCCCTTGCCCGAGGCCTGCACCGTGAAAGCCGTGGGCTCGGCGGCACGTGCGGCTGCTCCACTGACCAGCGCCACCGCCACTACCAAACCCGACATCCATGGCTTCAAAACCTGCTTCAACATGTTTAATCCTTGTTAAGTTGATGCAGGGATCGTATTTTTGGTGGCCTTGGTCTGCGAGCGGTTTGGGTTGGGCGGTCGCAATCGATGATGAGCGGAACTACGTGCGTGGCGCTAGCAGCGCGCGCTTCTCCTTGGCTTCAATCAACCGCTGCACGATGGTGCAAACGGCTTTGGCCTGGGCTTCGTTGATGTCAATGTTTTCGATCACCGAGCGTTTGAACTTGATGCCGCTGACGTGCCCGCTGACCTCGACAAAACCCAGCGTCAGCGTGCGATTCAGGAAGTAGTAAATCAGCGCGAAGACAAAGCCGGCAGCACCGGCCCCCAGAAAGATGGATGCCCCTCCACTGCGGGAACCATCTTGCATGACTGCCGAAGCAATCGATGTGCCAAAGAAAAGACAAAATGCAACGATGCCGACCGCCGCCTTCCAGGGCTTGTGGTAGCCGTAATAGGTGGAGCAAACGCTTTGCAACGGGATCAACCGTGACTGCGTTCCGGCCAATGATGAGCTGGAAAACTCGACGCGGTCCATCCCCACCCGAATGGTCGTGGTCGGGTCGACACCCATCAAGGACAGTACCCACGCGATCAAGCCGCTTTCACGACCCGTGATGCTGACGTAATTGTTCTTGTCGTCGATAGGCTTGCCTTCGGCTTTCCAGGCTTTGATAACCAGTGCGCTCATGTGTTGGTGTTTCCGTTTTCGTGATTTGGGTAGATGAAGGGGTTGCCACTGGGGCCGCCAGAGGATACCCGCAGCGACCTAGGGTCCATAAAGCATTTCGTATATGGAAAACTAGGGTTTACCCTATACTGCAACGCAACATCATCACTTTTACAAAAAGGAATTGTTTTGACCACCGCTACGTTGACAACCTCAACCCTCGCTTCGGCACCATCCTCTACCACCATTGGCGTCGCGCTGAAGCAGCTTGGCGTCGCCGCACTGAACCTGACCCGGGCTTTGTGGACGGCACTTGCCACCAGCTTCACTTGGGAGCACAAGGAGCCAACGGCTCAAGAATCCGCACAGGCGCTGCGCGTGTTTGCGAGCTCGGTCGCCGCCAGCGACCCAGGCTTCGCCAGCGACCTGTTCGCTGCAGCAGACCGCCACGAGTTCGGCGACAACTCTTGACCAAGCGCAATCTGGTTTTGGTGGTTACGCTATAAGCTAGATAGCAGCATACGCTTATCCCACGAGGTCTGGAGGCACGAAACGTTCGCAGCTTGCAGGAATCGCCGTTCAATAACCCTCATTTGGGGTGTTTACCGGCTGTGGGATGTCAAATGCGCCAGCGGCCCCGCCGCGCTGACACCTGGCCCTTTGCGGCGCGCGCCTTGTGCCGCCTGCCCGCCGGGCGCAACCTCGTCCAACCCCGCAGTCGCGACGCTACCCAACGCCGGCACATTGGCGCCGCGATGCAGCGTCACGCCTACGACCAAAATGTCCACCATCAAGAGGTGCAGGATGCGGCTAATCATCGGAACCTGAGTGGCGATGTCTTCCACATGGTCGACGATCAGCGCCAAATCGGCTTTACGGGCCAAAGGCGACTGGCTTTCGGTAATCGCAATCACCTTGGCACCGCGCTCTTGTGCGGTTTCCGCCACGGTCAGCAACTCGGCGATGCGCCCGCTGCTGCTGATGATGAGCACCACGTCATCCGGGCGCAGGAGGCTGGCTGACAAAGTTTGCAAGCGCGGGTCGGTATAGGCCACGGCAGACACACCCACACGCAAAAACTTGAACTGTGCATCACTGGCCACGGCGCCGTAGTGGCCCACGGCATAAATCTCAACTCGGCTGGAGCCTGCAATCATGCGCATGGCACGGTCCATGCTGTCGCGGTTCAGATGGTCGCGCGCTTGCAGGATGGCCGACGCCGTATTGCCCAGCACCTTGGCGCCCAGTTCCAGCATCGAATCATTGCCGGTGACCTGGGTGTGGGTGATGGGTATCGTGCCGGTCAGGCCAGAGGCCAGTCGCAGCTTGAAGTCCGACAAGCCTTCGCAGCCCAGCGAGCGGCAAAAGCGGATGACGGTTGGTTGGCTGACTTCGGCCGAACGGGCGATGGTTGCGATCGGGTCATTCAGCGCCGAGCGGGGCTGCGCCAAAACATGCTGCGCAACGCGTTGTTCGGCTGGCGACAAGCTGGGCA
This sequence comes from Burkholderiales bacterium, assembly GCA_038317285.1. Classification (GTDB taxonomy): domain Bacteria; phylum Pseudomonadota; class Gammaproteobacteria; order Burkholderiales; family Burkholderiaceae_C; genus Allorhodoferax. The sequence continues at coordinate 27,998 of JBBQBG010000001.1, forward strand.
AGGCTCGTCGAATTTGACCCAGAATGGCCGAGCCGTTGGCCCCATCCAACTCGCGCAGCTGCGAAGCCAGAATGACGGAAGCACCCACTAGCGTGGCATCGGTCGCGGTGATGACAAAGGTGGGAATCCCCTTCATGTAGTCGGTGAAGCGGCCCTTGTCCTCAAAGCGCTCACGAAATGGCGACTGGTCAAAATAGAGCCCCAGGCGCGGCACGATGCCCCCGCCGATGTAGATACCGCCAAACGCGCCCTGACTGACTGCCAGATTGGCCGCCGCCGTGCCCAGAATGGCGCAGAAGACATCAATCGTTTCCTTGCAGATGGCGTCACTACCCTCCAGTGCCAAGCGCGTGATTTCGGGAGCATCGAGCGGGCGTTCAGGTTGCCCGGCCCGGTCGCACAAAGCCTTGAAGATCAACTCGATCCCGGTGCCTGACAGCAGACGCTCGAACGACACGTGTGCGTAGGTGCGCCAAGCGTACTGCAGGATGGCGATTTCGCGTTCATCGTGCGGCGAAAAGCTGGTGTGGCCGCCCTCGGTGCCCAGCGCGATCCAGCCATCGTCAGCCGGGATCAGGCCCGACACGCCCAGGCCGGTGCCGGCACCAATCAACCCAACCACACTGCGCGGTACCGCAGCGCCCGCACCAAACTGGCGCCGCTGCTGCGGTGTCAGGCTGGGCACGGCCATGGCCAGTGCGGTGAAGTCGTTGACTACCACCAGGTTGTCTAAATGCAGGCGTTCACGCATCTGCTCGATTGAGAACTGCCAGTGGTAGTTCGTCATCCGGACCTGATCACCAGCCACCGGATTGGCTATGGCCACGGCCGCATGTTTGATGTCGCCAGCGGTAACGCCCTTCAGTTTAGAGAGATAGGCCGTGACGGCCGCATGAAAGTCCGCATAGTCCTGGCAGCGAAGAGACTCACTTTGCTCAAATACATGGGGCGCAACTTCCAGCGCGAACCGGGCGAATGTGCCGCCAATATCGGCAATCAGGCGCGGGTGGTCAAAACGCGGTTCGGACATATGTCAACTTCCCTCTGAGATTACTAATGCACGTATCCATCAAGAGAGGGAGCTTAACGGAAGACGCAAGGCCCCACGCTGCTCGCCGGGCCGTGCCGGCTCAGGGCAAGGTATCGAGCGCGCAGCTTGCACCCACCAGCGCCGGCGTGGACGCCGTGATCACCCAGACCGGCAGCGTAGACAGCAAAGACTGGTAGCGGCCCTTGCTCTCAAAACTGTGGCGAAACACGGTCGCATCGAAAGCGGCGCCCAGGCGCGGCACAATGCCGCCGCCGATATAGACACCGCCCAGCGAGCCCAAGGTAAGCGCCAGGTTACCCGCCACATTGCCCAGAAAGCGGGTGAAGTAATGGACGGCCTGCACGCATTGCGCGTCCGTCCCGGCCACTGCCGCATCCGTTACGTCGGCAGGTTCCAGCGCACGTGGCGTGCAGCCTTCCATCGCGCAGATGGCCTGATAGAGATTGACCAAGCCCGATCCCGACAACACGCGTTCGGCACTGACATGCACGAACTGTTTGCGCAGCAGGCCCAGCAAGGTGGATTCGACGTCGTCAGTGGCGGACAGGGTGACATGGCCACCCTCTCCAGCCAACGCACTGTAGCGGCCAGCCGCGTCGGGCACCAGACCCGAAACCCCCAAACCGGTCCCTGGCCCGAGCAAACCGATGGTCGATCCGGCCACAGCGATACCGCCACCCAGCGCGCGCAGGTCAGCCGGCCGCAGAGCAGGGAGGCTCATGGCAAGTGCCGTAAAGTCATTGACCACCAGGCAGCGCTCCAGGCCCATAGCCCTTTGGAACGCGTCGATGGAGAAACGCCAACTGCTATTGGTCAGGCGCACATCGTCACCCGTGATCACCGTAGCAATGCCAATACCGGCCCAGCGCGGGCTCTTGTGGCCATGTGCTTGCAAGTAGTTGGCTGCTGACTCCTGGATAGACACACTGTCTTCACACGGTTGCACCGAAACGTCTTGCAGTTCGGCACCGGCGCTGGCCTGCCAGGCCCACCGGGCATTGGTACCGCCAATATCACCCAAAAGTCTTGGATAACCCTTATTCATTCGCAATACTCCCTGTTGCCATGGAAACGACAACTTACATGTAGTTTAACGACATTCAGTCTACACGAATTTTACCAATTTGTAATTTGCCTACAAATAGCCGATCGACTTACGACAAAGTGCGCCTCAACCGAGCCTATTTTGCATAATTTCGTTGTAAATCGACAAATAAAGATGTACTTTTTTCTACTTTCAGCACTTTGGAATGCAAAACTAGTATTTACCCCTATGTCAGTAAATATCTAGTTTTGATACAAACTAGGCTGTGAGTAGGGAATCCGCCGTCCCTTCTACGTGTCTTTTGAGCCCCCGCGCAAAAGATGAATAGCCCGCCCCGAGCATCAGGAGAAATATCAAAATGAGTTCAACCGTTCAGCGCTCCACGAGGACCCCCTCGCGCAGCTCCCTCTTCAAACTAGCCCCTGTGGCAGCCGGCTGTGCCGTGCTGATCGTGACTTCGTCTGCGGCCTTTGCGCAGGCCGCCGCACCTGCACCCGACCTGAATACGGTGACCGTCGTCGGTATCCGCAAAGGTATTGAAGACGCGATCTCCGTCAAGAAAAATTCAAATTCGATTGTGGAGGCCATCTCGGCCGAAGACATTGGCAAGCTGCCCGACGTGAGCATTGCCGAGTCCATTGCCCGCCTGCCCGGTGTGGCCGCACAACGCGTGGCCGGTCGTGCACAAGCTATCAGCGTCCGCGGTTTAGCACCCGACTTTGCAACCACCTTGCTCAACGGCCGTGAGCAGGTCAGCACGGGTGACAACCGCAGTGTTGAGTTTGACCAATACCCTTCTGAGCTGCTGAGCGGTGTGACCATCTACAAGACGCCCGACGCAGGTCTGGTCGGCCAGGGTCTGTCCGGAACGATTGATTTGCAAACCGTGCGCCCTTTGAACTTCAAGGATCGCGTGGTCTCTATCAACGTACGCGGCGAGAAGCGCACCATTGGTTCGATTGCGGACACCAAGGACAGCGGCAACCGTGTCAGCGTGAGCTACGTGGACCAGTTTGCCGACCGTACCATCGGTATCGCATTGGGCTTCGCGCACCTGGATTCCCCAACGCTGGAACAGCAAACCGGTATTTACGAGCCGTGGAAAAATGAAACCCGTCCCGGTGTAACACCCGGTACTTATTTGCAAGACGGCATCAAGTCGCTTGCCAAGACCGGCAATCTGAAGCGCGACGCCTTTATGGGGGTACTGGAGTTCCGCCCGTCCAAGCAGTGGACCAGCGTATTGGATATGTACGCCTCTGAATTCAAACAGTTCGACACCAACAACCAATTTGAAGTGAATTTGAGCGGCTACAACGGAACCAACCCGTACATTCCGTTCACGTACGCGAACCCCATCATTGTCAACGGTGCGCTGCAAGGCGCCCAGACCGTCAACGTGTATCCCCTGGTGCGGGGCCAGTCCTTTGACCGTAAGGACACCATCAAAGCCATTGGTTGGAACAACAAGTTTAAGTTTGACACCTGGTCCTTGCTGGCCGACGTGAACTACTCCCAGGCCAAACGCGACGAAGTGCAATTGGAAACCAATACCCAGTTGGCCGGTTCAAAAAGCGGATTTGCCAATGGCGCGAATCTGGATACCTTGACGGTGAACTGGGGTGGCAGTGGCTTCCCCACCATCAGGCCCGGTTTGAACTACAGCGATGCCAGCAAACTCTACCTGGGCGATTCCATTTACGGCCAAGGCTATGGCCGCAAACCGCAAGTAGAAGACAAACTGGCAGGCTACAAACTGGTGGCTACGTTGCCGATGTTCGGCGCCTTGCAAGACGTGTTCTCGGGTGTCGACGTTGGCTTTAACTATTCTGACCGTACCAAGAGAAAGCGCCAACCCGAAGATGAATTGAAGGCCAATGGCTCCCCTACCATTTCGTCGGACTTGTTGTACAGCCCCGTGGACCTTGGCTTTTCAGGCAGCGGGATAGTGCCTTCTTGGAACGTGCCCGGAGTCGTAGCCAAGTATTTCCAACCCTTCAACCCATCAGAAGTGAACTCGGGCGCGGTGGGGCGTGCCTGGGATGTTACGGAAAAGATCACTACCGGCTTTGTCAAGGCAGATATTGACACCCAATTGGGCGGTGTCAATCTGCGTGGAAACTTTGGTGTGCAGGTGCAGGCTACCGACCAATCGTCTGCTGCTGTGTACGTAGACAACTCTAACGGCGGCACACAGCGGCCTGTCAACATTGGCAAGACCTACACCGACGTCCTGCCAAGCTTGAACCTCGCGTTCTCGTTGGGCAACGAACAGACGGTTCGTGTAGCGGCCGCCAAGCAAATCGCCCGGGCACGTATTGACCAAATGCGCGCATCGTTTGATTTCGACGTAAGCAAGACGACGTTCATCCCTAGCGCCAACGGTGGCAACCCCTTGCTCGACCCTTGGAAGGCCAACGCCCTTGACATTTCTTATGAAAAGTACTTTGGCACCAAGGCATACGTTGCCGCTGCCGCCTACTATAAGGATCTGCAAACGTTCATTTATACCGAGGCCCGTCCGTTTAACTTTAGTAACTACACGCAGGGCACTATCGCAAAGACCAACCAAGGCAACTTTAGCGCACCTTACAACGGCAATGGCGGCACCTTGAAAGGCTATGAGTTGTCGGCATCGCTGCCGTTCAATATGCTCTCTTCCGCGTTGGACGGATTCGGGGCATCGTTCAGCTACTCTTACAACGATAGCGCTATCAGCCTGCCTACCAGCGGCTTCAATAGCTCATCGGTAGGTGCCAACATCCCGTTGCCGGGACTTTCCAAAAACGTGTCGAACCTGACCGTGTACTACGAAAAAGACGGCTGGTCCGCCCGGGTTAGCCAACGCAATCGCTCTGAGTTCATCGGCGAAATTGGCAACTTCGCTGGCGACCGCGCACTGCGTTGGGTAAACCCGGAAAAGGTGGTCGACATGCAAGTTGGCTACGAGTTCAAGACAGGCAGCTTGAAGGGCCTGGGCTTGTTGCTGCAAGTCAACAACGTGACCAATACGCCATATAGCACCTACGGTGATGCGCCTGATCATCCGCTGGAATATGTGAACTACGGCAGCACCTATCTGTTTGGTTTGAATTACAAGTTTTAAGTAGGTTGGGTTCTCAATAGCGTTTCCCCCATCGCGCAAGCGGTGGGGGTTTTTTTATGCCTGCTCAATGTTGCGCACGCCAATCCAAAACAGTCTTGAGTAGCGCGTTGGCCAGTGCGGCCGAAGACACTGCGCTGTTGACTGCTACAGCCGCATAGGCATTTGCCACGTGGTCATACAACAACGCAGCGTTGGCCGTGGGTATGCCGCCAAAATGGCCCAACCAAGTCCGTGGCCGCCCCGCGTCATCGGTCCATTCAGTCAACATCACACCTTTGCCAAACCACTGAATGCCTTGTCCTGGCTCTGCAGTTTGGGGGCCCAGTACATGGAGCACCTCCCATTGCGATTGCACCGTAGTCGGTGCCAACAAACGCCCCGACAGTACCGCCTGCCAGAACACGACCATGTCTTCGGCACGGCCCACCACATTGCCTGCGCCCAGGCGGGTCCACGCATTGGGGTCGGCCTGCGGGGTTTGCCCGTCGTGTGGCGTGGCCAGCGCAGCCGGAAACTCTTCGCCTGGGCGAAGCGCGCGCAAGTGTTGCAAACCCAAGGGCGCGGCGATACGGCGTTCCAAGGATTGGTGCAGTGGCCGCTGCTCAATCGCCTCCACCACCAAGGCCAGCAACACGTAGCCGGTATTGGAGTAACTGGCGCTGGTACCAGGGCAAAACAGCAGCGGCATACCGGCCATGTTGGCAGCCAGCGAGGCCGGCGTCGCCGCGCCCAAACCGGACGTACTGTTAACGTTGGTCTGCAAGCCGCTGGTGTGAGACAGCAATTGCCCGATGCTGATGCGCTGTGCATCCGGTATTTGCGGAAGCCAGCGCGACAGGGGATCGTCCAGGCGCAGCTTGCCTTCCTCCATCAGCTGCAGAACCAGCACGGCGGTCAGTGTTTTTGCCACACTACCCCAATAGAACTCTGTGCCATCGGTTACGGCCTGCGCGGGCTGGGCCTGGGCAAGGCCCTGCGTGCTACTCCAGCGACCAATGCCAGGCAGCGTGATGGCGGCTGAAATAGCTGGAGCGCCTGTTTTGTTTAACAGATCGCGGACCTTCTGATCCAGCGCTGCTGCCAACGCATCGGGCAGCAGCACATCATCCGCGACCTTGCGTTCCGCCGCAGGGAATAAGCTGGCAGACAAGGGAGCGTGCGGCGTTGGCCCCACAAATGGCATGGCCGCCGGACAATGCAAATTCACCGCGCCGCCCGCCGATGGGGTAGCGGACCCGGCAGCGCCGCCACAGCCTGCAGTGGCCAGGGCAAATGAAAGGGCAACGGTGAGTAAGATCATCAGCTTCATAGTTGTTTCTCCTCGATGGCAGGGGACGCGGTAGAGGGCCCTGATGCGTTCCTGGCCTTGGCGCGCTCCTGCTGGTACCGGTCGTATTCGACAAGTTCGGCGCAGGGTGCGTCGGTGGGTCTGCGCCTGAGCTGGCATTGATCGTTGCCATAGCGTGCGCCCTGGTAGGCCGCACGCTCCCAATGGGTGTCGGCACAGCCCACCAGACCCGACAGGGTGACACCAACCAGAGTGGCCACGCCCGCCACGGCGCGGATTTGGCCTATCGCACCCGAGACAAAAAGATGTGTTTTCATGTGATAAATCTCGATAAAATGAATGTAATAAGACAAATTATTATTGTTTTACAATATTTTTGTAAAGCTATTTCTTTTGCGAGGCGCACCATGAATACCTTTCCATCGACGGCGGTCAAAGGCCACCAACCGGTTTGGAGTCGACTTTTGGCTTGGGCCTGTTGGGCGCTGGCTGTAATGCTGCCGATGGCCGCCCTCTACAGTTACGGGCAGCTCACGCCGGTGGACATGTTGGTCCAAATGGGCATACGGCTGCCCTCGGGCGGTAGCCTGCAAAGCCTGCCCGTCGCCGTTTGGCAACATGTAGTGGCCGTAGCCATCAGTCTGTTACCGGTCATCGCCGTGTCCTATGCGCTGTGGCGGGCGGGCCAATATTTCAGCGGCTTCGTGCGCGGCGAGATCTTCCGCCTGACCACGGTGCGGCATTTGCGGGGCTTTGCTGCCGGGCTTTTGGTGTCCAGTAGCGCTGGGCTGGTGGCCCCCACTGCCATCGTGTGGCTGCTGACCATGGGCGCTCCGGCCGGTGGACGGGTTCTGACGGTAAGCTTGGGCTCACAGCAACTGCTAATGTTGTTGTTCTCCGGCATCGTGTGGCAGATGGGCCACGCCATGACCCGTGCGGTTGAAATCGCCGAAGACAACGCCCAGATCATTTAAGCCCGCCCCACACCGTGCCCATCATTGTCAAGCTCGACGTCATCCTGGCCGAACGCAAGGCCAAGTCCAAAGACCTGGCCGAGTACATCGGCATCACAGAGGCCAACCTGTCCATGCTCAAGCAAGGCAAAGTCAAAGGGGTGCGTTTTGACACCTTGCTAGCCATATGCGAATACTTGCATTGCCAGCCCGGCGACTTGCTGGTGTTCAAGCCGGACACTGAACCGCTCGGGCCCCAACAGGATGGACGCATGCGGATAAACTGAAACGACACCTAGACACCACTCCAAACCCATGCCGACAAAATCCGAACTCTCCGCATTCCTGGTCAAGGAATTCCCACAGACACCATGCACCGTCGAAGCAGTAGGCGACAAAAGTGCCACGATACGGCACCCGGTGGGCGCAGCCGAACTGCGCCCCGGCGGCACGGTGTCGGGACCGGTAATGATGGCCGTAGCGGATGTGGCGCTCTATGTTGCCATCTTGGGCGAGATTGGCATCGTGCCCTTGGCTGTAACAACCAACCTCAGCATCAACTTTCTACGCAAACCGGCGGGTGACCGCGCCATCATTGGTGTCTGCAAGTTGATGAAGGTCGGCAAGTCTTTGGCCGTCGGTGAAGTGTCTTTGTATTCGGAAGGACTGGACGACCCGGTAGCCCATGTGGTGGGTACCTACTCCATTCCGAAGGACCGTATGCCTGCAAAGGATTAGTTGGGCAATACACCATCATCCACGCGAACGTCTCACCCAAGCCCGGCGACTACACCTTCTCACTCACGCACGATGGCCTGCTGCGCAAGTACCGGGTACACGTGCCACAAAGCTACGACGGCGCAAGCCCTGCGCCGGTGCTGATGGCCTTTCACGGGGGCGGCGGTGATATGGACCACCAGGCCTCGGACCGCAACTACGGCCTGATTTCCAAATCCGAGTCGGCTGGGTTCATCGCGGTGTTTCCCAACGGATTTAGCAAACTGCCGTCGGGAAAATTTGCCCCCTGGAACGCAGGGATCTGCTGCGCCGATGCGCGGGACCGGCGGGTGGAAGATGTGGGCTTCGTACGCAAAATACTCAGCAATCTCGCAAGCCAACTTCACGTAGACCGTCGGCGTATTTACGCCACCGGCATGTCCAACCGGCCAATTCCTATCGTCCACATCCACGCGCAGAACGACGACCGCGTACTTTACGACGGCGGGGCCGGGCGCAAGTTTGGAGACCCGTCACAGGTGACAGATTTCATATCCGTCCCGGTCAGTATCGCCAAGTGGGTAGGGCAAAACGGTTGCAAACCCCAAGCCCAGCCTACGCTGACCGTGGCGGGCGCCTACTGCGAGCGCTATACGCCTTGCCAAGGCCGTGCCGAGGTGCAGCTCTGCGTCACAGAGACTGGCGGACACTCTTGGCCGGGCGGCTACAAGGCGCTGACTGGCGAGCCTGCCTCGCAGGCGATCTCGGCCAACGTTGTGATGTGGGCGTTTTTCACGTCTCTGGCGACGGCACCTGTTTCAAACCATTAGTGTGCGGGGTCCCGCAAGAACAATCCCACCCACTAGAGGTTTAATACCCCATCCAAAGCGCGTCTCATAGTGAAAACGGGCTCTAGCCCTCGTGGAATATTCGCATATAGCTACAAAATGCATAGCGGCCAATGGGAGCCAGCACTACCCTCTTCACCACGGGGGCAATAACCCGAATCGCCCCGACCGCCTAAACAACTACGCACTAACGTCAGGATTGACACCCCCATCATTTTGGCTTTGACACCTGAGTCGTCTCGTAGCGAGGTTTGTATACGTCGTACCAGACTACAGGATCGCATTCTTTACCTGCCCCCAGCCCGCACCTCGCCTTGGCGGGGAAAAAGTCGTTCGAACTCCGCACGTAATCGTGCGTATGATTTTTGTATTCGTATTGGTAGTCTTCAAGCTTGTTGGTCAGCGCTGCGATATCTTTCTTGACCTTGGCCAATTCCTGCGCGAATTCTGCCTTGGCCTTCGCCAACTCCATATTCAATTTCTGGATTTCGTGATCGTTGACCGACCCCATTTGCATAGGAGGACCTGAGGTCAAGGTTGCTGTTGCCGGTGGCGCTTTGGGAACAGGCTGGGAGATGCCGACCTGCGATGCAAGTACTAGAAAGCACACAAGTACGATTTTGAAGGGTTTCATGTTTTATCCCGGGGTGAAAATGGTTTCTGGTGACGCGCACCGTGTTTTACCACCCTGAGTCGTCAGAACTGTTCGCCGGGTTCAACAAAGGAAACTCTTGCAGAAAAATAGATCTGTAGTGAAGCAATCCGGCCCCCCTGCGCAGCTAAATTTCAAGACACCCCCTCAGCGTATGCCCATCAGAAAGAGAATCGGCACCTCCAGCCGACTGGCCCACGCCTTCTCATTGTGACCCGCGCCCTCAAAAACCCGACTCATGTAACTGGCGTCGGTGTAACCCGCGTCGCGCACCAAGGCATCCACAAAGACTTGGTACGGCGCATACAGTGCATCGAGCTCAACCGTTCCATGGTCCTGGTAAAGACGGTGCGTCTTGGGGTCGGGCAAATGGTCCCGCAAGTAATTGAATGCCGCCAGCGGCAAGGCAGCATTCGGTGTGTGGGTGCCGACCCAATGGGTCGACAAGCCCGCTGCCCCGCCAAAGACCGCGGGGTATTCACTCATCGCATAGACCGATACCATGCCACCCATGCTACTGCCCATGATGAAGGTTGCACCGGCATCGGTGCGCGTGGCATAGCGCTTGTCGATTGCGGGTTTGAGTTCTTGCACCAGGAAGCGCAAATAGTGGTCTGCCTGCGCCCTGCCCTGCAATGCGTCGCGTACGTGCGCCGCGCGAACGGCCCCGGATAAAAACTGCAGGTTCTTCTCTGGGAAATATTCGGCATGCCGGAACTTGCCGTTGTTCCAGATACCAACCACGATGGTCGGAGCGATCTTTCCCTGGCGAATCAATCTGCTGAGTGTCACATCTACGCCCCAGGCCTGGTGGTTCCAGGTGGTCGCGGGGTCGAACAGCATCTGCCCGTCCTGCATGTACAGCACGTTGTGCCGCTGCTGGGTGTTGTAGCCGGGCGGCAACCAGACATCAATATGCCGTGCATCGACAAATTGCGATGGGAAGTTTTCTAGCCGTTCGACGGTTCCCGCCGTGACGGCGGGAACGGGTTGCGCCAACAACTGCGTTCCCAGCAGCATGCCCAAGACGATCAGCAAAAACCGCGGCATGGTCTATCCCTTGACGCCACCCGATGTCAGCCCCGACACAATCCAGCGCTGCGCCACCAGAAACACCAGGGTAATGGGCAAGCCCGACAATACCGCTGCAGCGGCAAAGTCGCCCCACAGGTAGCGCTGCTCGTAGAGGTAGTATTTGGAGCCGACAGCCAGCGTCAGATTGGGCTCTTCACGGAGCAGCACGGATGCAATGGGGTATTCAATGATGGTGCCGATAAAGGCCAGCACAAACACCACCATCAGGATCGGCACCGCCATGGGCAGCAGCACGCGGTAGAAGGTTTGCCATGAGGTAGCGCCGTCGACCTTGGCACATTCTTCAATCTCGGTCGGGATGGTTTCGAAGTAGCCTTTGATAGTCCAGATGTGCATGGCCACACCGCCGATGTAGGCCACGATCAAGCCGCCGTGTGTTTCGATACCCAGCCACGGAATAAAGCCACCAATGGCCTCAAAGATGGCGTAAATAGCGACCAGCGCGACCGCCACCGGGAACATCTGCAGTAAAAGCATGCTGTTCAAGATGGTGGATTTGAATCGAAAGCGTAGGCGCGCAAAACCATAAGCTGCGGTGGTCGAGATGCCCACGATGAGCAGGGACGAAATGGTGGCGATCTTGATCGAATTCCACAGCCACAGCAGCACGGGAAACGGTGGCTGCACCACCACGCCATCGGGCTGCGTATAGGCGAAACCGAGTGCCAGCTTCCAGTGCTCCAGACTGATCTCGGTCGGTATCAATGAGCCTGTCGCAAAGTTGCCAGGGCGTAGGGATATCGACACCACCGCCAACAGCGGGAACAGCGTGACAGCGATCAAAAGCCACAATCCCGCATGGGCTGCCGTGATGCGCCAGCGCTGGCTTTTTCCGGTAACAACAGCCATGCTTAGTGTCCTCCCTTGCGCTGGTCTTTGGATTGCGACAGCTTCAAATTGACCATCGACAGGATGGCGATCAAAAGGAAGATGACCGTGGAAATGGCGGCAGCCAGGCCAAAGTTGGCACCTGCATCGGTGAAGGCAATGCGGTAGGTGTAGGACACCAAAATGTCCGTGGTGCCAGCCGGCAACTTGGTATTGAGGTAGTCGGGTCGGCCATCGGTCAGCAAGCTGATCAACACGAAATTGTTGAAGTTGAACGCAAAGGCCGAGATCAGCAAAGGCGTCAACGGCTTGACAATCAGCGGCGCAGTGATGCGGAAAAAATTGGTCAGCGGCTTGGCCCCGGCTATGGCCGACGCTTCGTACAGGTCCGCGGGAATGGACTTGATCAGACCCGTGCACAGCACCATGATGTAGGGGTAGCCCAGCCAGGTGTTGACGATCAGGATCATGGTCTTGGCCAAGGTGGGGTCGGCGAACCACGCGGGCTTGATGCCAAACACGGCATCCAAGATGGCATTGATCTCGCCAAAGTTTTGGTTGAACAAACCCTTGAACACCAGGATGGAGATAAAACCCGGCACCGCATAGGGCAGGAACAGCAACGTGCGGTACAGCGTGCGGTACTTCAGCGCTTCCCAATTCAACAGCACCGCCAAGGTCATGCCGATGGCGGTCGAAAACAGCACGGTCAGCCCGGCAAACACCACGGTCCAAATGAAGATGGACACGAACGGGCCGCGCATATCGGCATCGCCAAACAGCCGCGCGTAGTTGGCGAAGCCCACGCCGACCTTGAAGCCGGGTTGCAGGCGGTCGCCCTTGGCATCTTCAAAGAAACCAGTGTCACGGTTGGCCTGGTAGACCGCGCCATCGCTCAGGCGCTTGAGCCCACCGTGTTCTTGTGCTTGCCATAGTGGCTTAAACACGGCGTACTCGTGCAGTCCTGCGTAGACGAGCGCGCTTTGGTCGGGTAGCGTCAGGCGCAGTGACATCAATGCGTCGCGGTGGGCAATGGTCTGACGCAAGGTATACGGCTGGCCTAGCGGCACATGACCGGCTAAACGCTGCATGGACACCGCCACGGCTTTGGTCTTGCCATCCAATGCGAGGGGTGGTGACACATAACGCACGGTGGATGTACTCTCCCCGTGTGGCGTCAGTACCAGACGCACGTTGCTGCCATCGGCATGCACACTAAAGGCAAAGGCCCGCGATTCATTGACGTCAGCCTGGTCCAGCAGATAAGCGCGGGCACGTTCTTCACTCAGCAGGTTGTTGGCCGAGTAATTGGTGAAGCCAATCTGGATCGTGTAAATCAGCGGAAAGGCCACGAACACCAGCATCGCCATGACGCCGGGGAACAAGTAGCGCCAGGCCAGAGTTTTGGCCGACGCATAGACATACAGGCTCAAGGCACCCACGCTCAAGATCAGCGCGGCCCACACAGCTTGACCGCTGCCGTAAATAGCAAAGCTCAGCCACAGCAGGGCCAGCGCTACAAGTGTGGCGACGGCCTTGGACAACATGGATGATGGGGTCTGCGTTGAAACGCCAGACGACGTGTGTAGGGTCTCTTGCATATCACTTCACCAACATGCGTGCGGCTGCGCCGTCCAGCGCATCCTTGGGGCTCTGACGGCCCTGACTGATCGCCTCCAGGGCGGCGTCCATCGCCGGGAAGAAGCGGCCTAGTTCGGGGATATTGGGCAGGGGCTCGCCGGTGCGGGCGTTCTCCATCGTGGCTCGGATATTGGCGTCACCCGATAGTTCGGCAAAGTAGGCCTTGTTGGCCGGTGTGCCCAAGGGCACGTCTGCGGAAATAGTCTTGAGCCCCTCAACGCGCAACATGTGATTCTCAATAAATTCGCGCGCAATGTCTTTGACCTTGCTGGGCGCAGCGATCATGCAGCCCAACACGCCCACGAACGATTTGGATGGCTTGCCGGCAATGACCGATGGCACCGGCGCCACGATGAAATTGATCTTGGCCTTGCGCGCGTTGTCCCAGGCCCAAGGCCCGGTGATCATCATCGCAATTTCGCCGCGCGCAAAGCCGGCTTCCATCTCGGCATAGCGCGCGCCGCGGGGCATATAGCCCTCTTCGATCAAACGGGACAGCATATTCGCACCGGCCACCGCGCCTGGGGAGTTGACACCGACGACCGATGGGTCGAGCTCGCCGCCGCTGGCGCGACCAAACACCTGCCCACCAGCTCCGGCCAACATGGGCCAGGTGAAAAATGACTTGTTGTAATCCCACAGAATGGCCTTTTTACCCTGCTTTGAGAGTTGCTTGTCCAGCGCCATGACTTCGTCAAATGTGGTGGGTACGGTCTTCACCAAGTCTCGGTTTACCACCAGCCCCACGGCCTCTATGGCCAATGGGTAGCCCCAGACCTTGCCCTTGTAAGTGAATGCCTTCCATGCGGACTCATCTATCTCATCACGCACACGCTTGGGTGGGTGTATGGGTACCAGCAGGCCCGAGCGCGCCCATTCACCGGTGCGGTCATGGGGCCAGCAAAAAATGTCCGGGCCTTTGCCTGCAGCGGCTGCAGCTTGAAACTTATCGGTAGCGCCCTCGGGGTGTTGCACCACCACCGTTACGCCCGATTCTTTGGCAAAGGCATCACCCACCTTCTGCAGTCCGTTGTAGCCCTTGTCGCCATTGATCCAGACCAACAATTTAATGGCGTCCGCAGCATGCACGGGCAACGCCAATGTTGCAGCCATGGCAGCAGCCAAACCCACTAACGCACAACGCCGCATCATGCCGCTCCGTTTGCAGACACCATGCGCTTGAAGGCATGGCCGGCCGCATCGAACAGGTAACAGCGATCGGGCTCCACGCCCAGCTCCAGTGTGTCGCCCGCCTTCACGCGCACCACGCCGGTCAGCTCGCACGTCAGGTCTTCTTGCACACCCGGGAAAGCGCAGTAGGCGTGGGTGACGCTGCCCAGCGATTCCACAAAAGTCACCTTGGCCGTCAAACGGTTGGCAAATGGCACCCGTGTGATGTGTTCGGGTCGAATGCCCAGGGTCACCTTATCGCCCGGTTTAGCGGTTGAAGCATTGACCGCGCATTGGATCAACGCACCATCGTGCAAGCGCACAGTCACGTCATTGGCATTGGCATTGGTCGACACAAATTCGGCGGCAATGAAGTTCATGCCCGGCGAGCCAATGAATCCGGCAACAAACAGGTTGTCGGGGTGCTCGTACAGATCCAACGGCGAACCCACTTGTTCGATCTTGCCAGCTGACAACACGACAATGCGGTCAGCCAGCGTCATGGCTTCGACCTGGTCGTGCGTCACATAGACCATCGTTGTCTTCAGGTCGGCGTGCAGCTTTGCAAATTCGTAGCGCATGCGCACGCGCAGAGCCGTATCCAGGTTAGACAGGGGCTCGTCAAACAGAAACACGTCGGGCTTGCGCACAATGGCGCGGCCAATGGCTACGCGCTGGCGCTGACCACCAGACAAGTCCTTGGGTTTGCGATCCAACAGGTGCTCAATGCCCAGAATTTTTGCGGCCTGTTGCACCAGCCGGTCCACCTCGTCCTTAGGCACTTTCTTAAGCTGCAGGCCAAAGGCCATGTTGTCGTAGAGGCTCATGTGCGGGTACAGCGCGTAGGACTGGAACACCATGGCAATGCCGCGCTCGGCCGGCGGCACGTCGTTGACCAGGCGGTTACCGATATGCAGCGTGCCGCTGGTGATGTCTTCCAGGCCGGCGATCATGCGCAGCAGGGTGGATTTGCCGCAGCCCGATGGCCCGACAAACACCACGAATTCGCCGTCACGGATGTGCAGGTCGACACCTTGCAATATTGCTACGTCGCCAAACGACTTGCCCACACACGTTAACTTTACGTCCGCCACGTTGTACCTCCGTTCCGCAGGCAGGCTGCGGTTGCATTGATTCATTCAGCCCGGTCGACGCGACGCAAGGACAGCCCTGAGTATACTCAGCAAAAAGTAGTAATACAACACATAAAAATACCCAATAGACAGATCGTTTCAGGTGATTTATTTGAATAAATCAAGGGTTTTCCCGCAATGAATGTATTATTACTACTTACGTTTAAGACGACTACCTATACCAATGCACCACAGGTGTCGCGCAACAGAAGAGCCTGATACACCCCAATAGACTATGACCGCATCCGCGAAGCATTCTCCGCCGCCCAGCCCGCATGTGTTGGCCGTGGCCTGGCCCCTGCTGGCCGAATTGGTACTGGGCTTTGGCGTGGGTTTTGTGGGCATGTGGCTGGTGTCCAAAGAGTCTGACACCGCCTCCGCTGCCTTTGGCTTGGCCAACCATGTGCAGGGCGCTTTCTTTCTGCTGTTTCGCATCATCAGCATGGGCGTAGGCGTGGTCATCACACAAAACCTGGGTGCCGGCAACCGCCGCGACGCCGACCGCACAGCCTTGGCCAGTCTGGGTGCCAGCACGTGGCTGGGGCTGGGCAGCGCACTGGTTCTGTTTGCCGCTACCGGCCCCTTGCTGACCGCCATGCAGGCCACTGCGGACGTACGTGCGTTGGCCGCGCCCTATCTGCACGTGTTGGCCTTCGCGCTGTTTCTGGATGCGTTCAACGCCAGCATGGCAGCCGTGATGCGCTCACACCTGCGCACGCGCGAGACCATGCTCAACATACTGTCCATGCATGCATTGCACCTCGCGCTGTGCTTTCCTCTGATGCGCGGTGTTGGCCCTGTACCGCCATTGGGCATGGTGGGTTTTGCGCTGGCACTGGCCATCAGCCGAGGCTTTGGTCTGGGCGTGCACCTGTGGCTATGGCGAGCGGTATTGGGGCTTTACCCCAGCTGGCACGATGCGGTGGTGGTGCGCTGGGATACGCTTCGCAGCTCCATCGCCATAGGGCTGCCCGGCGCAGCGGAGAACATTGCCTACCGCGTGGCCATGCTGGTGTCGGTCACGGTGGTCTCCGGCATGGGCACGGCCCAATTGGCCACGCAAGGCTACGCCATGCAGATCATGAACGTCATCGTGCTGTCCACGGTGGCATTGGCCTTTGCAGGGGAGATATTAGTAGGCCATCTGATAGGCGCCGGTGAACTGCGCGCCGCGTGGAAGCTGGTGCGCAAATGCCTGTTCTGGGGTTTGGGCGTTGCAGTCAGCGTCGCCGTGCTGACCGCCGCAACCGCGCACTGGACGCTACGCCTATTTACACACGACCCCGCCATCATTGCCCAGGCCACCACGTTGTTGTGGATCACCGTCTTGCTGGAGCCGGGCCGTACCTGCAATATCGTGGTCATCACCGCGTTGCGGGCGGCGGGCGATGCGCGCTTTCCGGTGATGGCTGGGGCCGCTTCCATGGTGCTGGTGATGGGTTTTGGCTCGTGGTTATTGGGCGTGCATTTTGGCTTGGGATTGACCGGTGTGTGGATTGCCTATGCCCTGGACGAATGGGTACGCGGCGGCATCATGGCGGCGCGCTGGTTTGGGCTGGGGTGGGTGAAGCAGGCGGTGGCTTCGCGCAGGCTGGTGAATCGGCAGGTGGCATAGCCCTCAAAGGGCAACTGTGGGTGGGGCAGAGCGTGGGGCAGTGAAGGCCTGCAAAGAGTGGTTAAGCCGTTCGATGGGTTTCATCTTGCTGGTGCTCGCCGTTGCACGTCCATGTGCCTCAAAATGACTCGGCTGGTGGTGTCCTTGACCCCGGCCTCCGAGCGCAAGGCCTCGATCAGCCGCACCAGATCGGCCTGGTCGCGACAGGCCACGCGCAACATGTAGTCGTAAGAGCCAGTGACCAGAGATGCTTCCATCACGCCGGGTATGGCGGCAATGGCCTCTTCAAACCTGGCGGCGGATGTGTCGCGCGACATTTTGACGTCCACTAGCGCCTGCAACGGCAGCCCCAGCGCAGTCAGATCTACTTCGGCGTGAAAACCCCTTAGCACTTGCTCATGCAAAAGCTTTCGCACCCGTTCGGCCACCGTGTTCGCGCTCAAAAAAACTTGTTCACCCAGCTCGCGGTAACTCAAGCGGGCATCGCGGCGCAGCAAATCCACAATAACTCTGTCAATTTTATCCATGACCGATTTTACTAACGTTATCAATCCAAAATTGCCAAGCAAAACGCGGAAATTAAGGCATTTCGTTACATACAATCTTTTTCGAAATGGGCGTTGCAGCAATTACCCCGTTAGAACACAGAAAAATTAACACAGAGGACTTCAATATGCGCTTTCTCGAACACTGGCCCCGAACACCCATGCTGATACTTGCCTTGCTGGTTATAGGGGGCGCCCAGGCCCAACCAACACCTGGGTCCGGCATGGACAGTGTCGCGCGCCCAGACATGAAGCTGGACGCCGCGCAACGCAGCCATTTGATCGCCACGCTAGCGCAGAAGATGCGCGCCAACTATGTCTTCCCTGAAGTCGCCGAGAAGATGGCAACGGCAATCCTTGCCCAAGACAAACGCGGCGACTATGCCAAAGACGGCAGCGCCAACGCCCTGAGTGAGCATCTCACCACCGATCTACAGAAGCTCAGTATGGACAAGCACATCCGCCTGCGGTACTGGCCAGACGTGTTGCCCGAGGACATACCCGAAGCGGATAGGGCCAAGATCAAACCCAGCGCTGCGGAGCGTGAAAGGGATTTGGCGAAGGGCAAGTATTACAACTTTGGCGTGGAGAAATTTGAGCGACTTCCCGGCAACATTGGGTACTTAGAGCTGAAAGGATTTCTTGAACCCGAATACAGCGGAGAGGCGATTGCCTCCGCCATGACGTTGGTGGCCGACAGTGAGGCTCTGATCATCGATGTGCGCCGCAATGGCGGGGGTGACCCTGCCACCGTTGCACTGGTCAGTAGCTACCTCTTTGACAGCGACCCGGTTCATCTGAACGACTTGTACTACCGCTGGGACGGCCAGATCCACCAGTACTGGACGCAGGCCTGGGTACCGGGCAAGCGATTCGGTCCGAACAAGCCTGTCTATGTGCTGACGAGCCCACGCACGTTTTCCGCGGCAGAGGAGTTCGCGAACAATCTGAAAACACTTAAACGTGCCACCATCGTTGGTGCCACCACTGGCGGAGGAGCCAATCCTGGCGGTGTATTCAAGCTGGCCGAACATGTGGGCGTTTTCATACCAACCGGGCGCGCCATTAATCCAATCACCAAATCCAATTGGGAAGGCACTGGTGTTGTGCCCGACGTCGCAGTCCCGCACGACCAGGCACTGCTGACCGCCCAGGTGTTGGCCATGCAGCCGGTAGTAGCCGCCATGTCCGACCCCTGGCGCAAGGAAGAAGCCAACAAGGTGCTGGTTGACTTGAAGGCAAAGCTGGATGCACTGAAGACAATTGCGGACAAATAAGTTGGCCAGCGCGTTTCCTTAGCACGCATTCCGGTGTGGCGTGCTACGCCAATTGCGAACACACATCTTCAATTTTTGTGCTTGGTCCGGGGGTCCTGCGCGCAAGGCGCATTCGACAGGCTTGACACAGCTGAGCCATGAAAAATCATGGCCAAGAGAACTTTTGGACGTCCCGGAATCTGCTGATTTCAGCGAGACAGCAGCTTGCCAACGCCGTCCACCATGCTCTCTGAATAGGTCTGGCCAGTCTTCTCAGACTCCCGAATCAACTCACGCCAAACAAGCGGTGTGGCAACCGGCAGCTTCAAGAAATTCTGCAAACCACATGCGTATGCAAAACGGTACGCCGCAGGCGTGTCCTTAACGCGATCACACTCTTGTTTGGCCATATCCTGATAGGCTGCGACCCGGTCAGCAGACCAGACCCCAGTGTTTAGGAGCGCATCCATGGCCATGGCCTCCGCGCCGCCTTCGTGGACCCAGGGAGCGTCGGGGCCAATCCCGCCAGCGGTGACGTTTTCCTGCCAGATGTGGGCCATCTCATGGGTGACCACACGGCTAACCATGGCGCGCAATTCAGGTTGCTCTTTGACCAAGGCTTTGCCCGCAATACGGTAGGTAATCTGGCCATTGGTGGCGCCGCCCTTCATGGAAAAGCCAGAGGACTCCAGATCGGCTACTGAAATCATAATAAACAGTTCGCGCAGCAAAGAGCGTTGGTAGGTCTTCGCGTAATAGGTGGACATCTTGTTGCTGGTGTCCAAAATCAGCTCAGTAGCCCAGTCAGGCAAAGCTGGGTCCAAGATCAGCTTGGCTGCACCCGCCTGGACGGGCTTCTGTGGCCCAAAGTAAGCATAGGCCAGGAGGCTACGCTCCTTGTCTTGAAAGTGCGGTGGTGGAATCACGGTTTCGTCACCCAGCCCTTGGTAGGTCGCGCTCGGTTCCACCTCCCGTTCGGGCACATTTGGCCTCGCACCCCGCACACTTCCCACAAAGAAGCCCATATAGATCGCCGCACCACCATCAGAAAAATGATTGTTGGGAGCGTAATTCTTGGGTGCGAACTTGCTGTAGGCACTGACCTCCACGCTGATCTTCTTGACAGCCTGTTCAGCGACGTAAGACTCCGTGACGTCACCAGCTTGGTAGCGCACTCCGGGTGTCAGCACTTTCCAGGCTGTTTGACGATAGTCGCCCACGGTAGAAAATTCGAGGGCCGTTATGGGCTCAGAAAACTCATAGTCCACACGCCACTTGCCCTCGGCCACATGCGCCAGGTGGATGCTTGCTGGCAGCTTCTTTACTTCTTCCGCCGAGGCTGGCTGGGCCAGCGCGGCACACAAGCCCAAGGACAAAAACAGCCACTGAATGGCGGGAAAGTCAGTCATCTTTTCTCCAGTGATAGCGATGGAAATTTCCAACCTGTACACAACAGTATCGCAGTTGAAAAGTAACGACTCGATACCGCATCGAGCGCGGAATGACATTCAACTTTCCATTCATGCTTGGACTCAAGTCATCGATATGTATGAATCACCAAATCACCTGTGCAGTTGATCATTCCACTAGTGCGCCACTAAACTCTCCACTTTGCAGTTTTTGACCCAGTGAAGCTTCCACTTATCCGCGCACGGCATTTGCGCATTCTTTAACTTTGATTGCGCCCAAGACCCGAAGTAAACGTCCGACAACAATGCTGAAGGTCCTGCCGTTAGATACCCTGGAGATCTCTAAAATTCTGGCGTCCTGCGATTGGTGCACAGCAACGCGGCAACGATTGGCACTCCTTCCAACATTTACGCGGCAAAAAGAAGTGCATCGATACCAAGCTCCCAACCTCAAAACCAACTCGCTCAGGTAGTCTCAGGTCCGGAGATCACGCCTCATGACGCCCCTTCCTCGCGGCGTCTTGGCCATTTGTGTTGCGCGTTCTGAATGCGGTGGTGATTAGCCTTCAGAGCGCTTTCCAGTCCGCCCGGATTTGCGAGATGGTCGTCGCGCTTTCAGGTCTGTGCTTTTCAGTTGATTGCCGTGGAGTTGCCGGTCGTTGGTTTGACCTGCTGCACGCCACTTCGCGCACTGCCATTGTTCACTGACCACGGAATAACGGTCGCCTGATCCAGGGGCTTGGCCTTGGTAAACAGCGCCTGCCAAAAGAAGCCGCTCTGGAAGGCGATCACTTCAAACAAAATATAGCTCTGCGAACTGCTGCTGAGCCACAGGTTGTAGGTGGGGTAGAACACGATGGGTGAGACCAGCAGTGGCAGGATGATGCGCTCTACCTGCACGGCGTCCAGGCCCTTGCCCAGGTTGAACAAGTCCCAGTAGTAGTTGGAGAACATGCCCAGCGTCATCCAGCAGGCCAGGTGCCACACGAACACAATGCCGTGGTTGCGGGCCAGCATGCTGATCCAGGGGGCCGATGATTCGTCGACGTTGACGATGAGGACCATGAACGCACCCGTGGTGATAAACACCACGAAGTAAATGAACATCAGGAATTTGAGCGCTCTGGACATGAATTCCCCCGGTGTAATAGTTCGCGCTATCTTACTCGGGGTTCAGTGCGCTTCTAGATCAATTTCACCCCAGTTTTGGCCTGCACATCTTCGAGGCTGACGCCCGGTGCCAGCTCAACCAGCTTGAGCCCTTCGGGCACGACATCCATCACCGCCAGATCGGTGATGATGCGGTCCACCACGCCCACGCCGGTCAGTGGCAGCGTGCAGGTCGGCAAAATCTTCAGGTCAATGGTGCCGTCTTTTTTCTTGGCCACGTGCTCCATCAACACGATGACGCGTTTGACACCGGCCACCAGGTCCATGGCGCCGCCCATGCCCTTGACCATCTTGCCAGGGATCATCCAGTTGGCCAGGTCACCTTTTTCGCTGACCTGCATGGCACCCAGGATGGACAGGTTGATCTTGCCGCCGCGGATCATCGCAAAGCTGTCGTGGCTGCCAAAGATGGACGAGCCCTTGATGGTGGTCACGGTCTGCTTGCCGGCGTTGATCAGGTCGGCATCCACTTCGTCTTCAGTGGGGAACGGGCCAATGCCCAGCATGCCGTTCTCGGACTGCAGCCAGACTTCTTTGTCGGCGGGTACGAAATTGGCAACGAGTGTGGGGATGCCGATGCCCAGGTTCACATAGAAACCGTCTTGCAATTCTTGTGCAGCACGCGCTGCCATTTGGTCTTGATTCCAGCTCATAGTCAGACTCCAGCCTTCTCGGTGATGGTGCGTTTCTCAATGCGCTTTTCAGGGTTGGCATTCAGCACAATGCGGTGCACATAAATGCCTGGCAGGTGCACCTGGTCGGGCACCATCGTTCCGGTCTCCACGATCTCTTCCACCTCCACAATGCACACCTTACCGGCCATGGCCGCAGCGGGGTTGAAGTTGCGCGCAGTCAAGCGGAACTGCAGGTTGCCGGATTTGTCGGCGCGGTGGGCTTTGACCAGGGCCACGTCTGGCACCAGGGCGCGTTCCATCACATAGGTCTCGCCATCGAATTCGCGCAGATCTTTGCCATCGGCGACGATGGTGCCAACGCCAGTCTTGGTGAAGAACGCGGGGATGCCAGCGCCCCCGGCGCGCAGCTTCTCGGCCAGCGTGCCCTGGGGAGTGAACTCCAGTTGCAGCTCCCCCGCCAGGTATTGGCGCTCGAACTCTTTGTTCTCGCCCACATAGCTGGAAATCATTTTCTTGATCTGGCGGGTCTCCAACAATTTGCCCAGACCAAACCCGTCGACACCGGCGTTGTTGGATATGACGGTCAGGTCTTTGACGCCGCTGTCTTTGAGCGCTTCAATCAGTGCCTCGGGAATGCCGCACAGACCAAAACCGCCAACCGCCAACAACTGGCCGTCTTTGACGACGCCGTCAAGCGCAGCAGCCGCGCTGGGAAATATCTTGTTCATTGCACCGGACTCCTGTGAAAATTCAACTGACGTACGATACTACTTATTTACCTACGTAGTTCTTCGTAAAGCCCAACCCTATGGACATAGATTACCGTCTCGGCTTCGACCTGGCCCCCATCGGCTTGGCGCTGTCGCGCAACCGCAGCATCATGGACTGCAACCAGCGTCTGTGCGAGATGTTTGGCGCTACGCATGACCAATTGGTGGGCCAATCGTTTCAGGTGTTGTACCCCAGTGCTGACGAGTTTGAGCGGATGGGTGCACGCATCGCCCCCATTCTGAACCGCAACGGAACCTATGCCGACGACCGCATCATGCGCCGGGTCGACGGTCGGCTGAAGGGTGAGGCATTTTGGTGCCACGTGTCTGGTCGGGCTCTGAACCGCGAGACCCCGCACGAGGCCGGTATCTGGAGTTTTGAAGACCTCAGCGCGCAACGCCCCGTCACGGCCGAGCTGACGGCACGCGAACGCGAGGTCGCCGCCTACCTGATGCAGGGCCTGACCTCCAAGCAAATTGGCAAGACGCTGGATATCAGCCACCGCACGGTGGAGATCTACCGGGCACGGCTGATGCGCAAATACAAATCATCGACCACCGGGGACTTGGTACACAAGCTCATGGCGGGGTGAATCTGGGCCCGCGGTTCAGCGGTAACCGCTCGGTACCAAAACCCCACGGCGATCGGGGACTTAAATCAAACGATTGATTTAACTAGGTTATCATCGCGCCCCATGACCCTGGCTCCTCCCTCCCCCACACAAGCCAAGACCCTGCGCAGCGATGGCGTCGAGGCGCGCAACCGCTTGCTGGATGCCGCATTGGCCCTGTTTGCGGAGAAGGGGTTTGCCAAGACCTCCACCCGTGAGATCGCGTTGGCTGCACAGATCAACATCGCGTCCATCAGCTACTACTTTGGCGACAAGGCTGGCCTGTACAAGGCCGTCTTCACCGATCCGCGCAGCAACCCTACCCTGCCACCCGAGCAAATAGACGACCCTGCACAGCCACTGGAATGGGCGCTGGTTAACCTCATGCGCACGTTCGTCGAACCGCTCAAGCAGGGCCACTTGGTGCAGCAATGCAAGCGACTGCACTTTCGCGAGATGCTGGAGCCCACCGGCATCTGGCAAGAAGAAGTCGATTCCAACATCAAGCCCGCCCACAATGCGCTGGTCGCAGCCTTGTGCCGCCACTTACATCTGGCACAGCCGGACGACGACATCCACCGTTTGGCACTATCGATTGCCGGCTTGGGTGTGATGCTGCAAATCTGCAGTGATGTGACGGCCGCCGTGCGGCCTTCCTTGATTGCGTCGCACGCCGCGCTGGACGTGTACTGCGACAAGCTGGTCGGTTATGCCATGGCCTTGACCGCCGCCGAGGGTGTGCGCCGTGCAGCGCTGCCCAAGAAACCTGCAAAGCCCCATAAGCCAGCCTCCCCTGTCAAAAAAACTGTTCAGCCACCGACTCTGTCGCGGCGCTCCAAGCCACCCAAAACACCAACATGATGACAATGATGCCGCACTCTCTTCAAAAGCTCGCGCCCTTCGGCGTGGCGCTGGCGCTGTCCGCCTGCGCCACCTTCATGCCGCCCATCCAAGTCGACGTGGTGACACCAGCGCAGTGGCAGGCGCCGCTGCCCCACCAGGGCACGGTGGTCTCATTAACCCAATGGTGGGAACAGCAAGGCGACCCGCTGCTGGTTGAGTTGATTGCTGCGGCCCAGGCGGTCAGCCCTTCGATATCGCAAGCCCTGTCACGGGTCGAGGCATCGCGTGCACAACAAGCGACGGCACGTGCAGCCCTGCTGCCCAACCTCAACGCCCAGTATGCGGCCAGCCGCGGCGTCAGCCAGCCCAACTTTCCGGTAACCAACACCCAGCAGATCGGACTGCAATCGGCTTGGGAAATTGATGTTGTCGGCGCCAACCGCGCGGTAAGCCGCGCCGCGCTGGCCAATGTGGAAGGCGCCCAGGCCCAGTGGCACGACGCGCGCGTGTCGGTCGCGGCCGAGGTAGCCAATCTGTACTACAGCCTGTCTTCCTGCCGGCAACAGCTGGCGCTGGCGCAACGCGACGCCGCTTCGCGCGTGGAGACCTCCCGGCTGACCGATATCAATGCCAAGGTAGGCTTCCTCGCCCCGTCCATGGCTGCCATGGCGCGGGCCAGTGCAGCTGACGGCAACAGCCGCCTGACGCAGCAAAGCGCGCTGTGTGACATCGAGACCAAGGGGCTGGTGGCCTTGACGGCCATTCCAGAGCCAGCCCTCAAGGAAAAACTGACTGTAGCCCTCGTCCATACTGCACAAGCCGCTCCTATTTCTGTAGCATCCGTACCGGCTGAGACGATTCGCCAACGCCCCGACGTGTTCAGCGCCGAGCGCGATGTCGTGGTGGCCAGCGCCCAGGTCGGCAACGCCAAGGCACAGCGACTACCACGCCTGGCCCTCAACGGCTCTATTGCGGGCATGCGATTGACCACCGGTGGGGTCGACCAAGAAGGCACCACCTGGTCGTTCGGTCCATTGGCGATCAGCCTGCCGCTGTTCGATGCCGGGCAGCGCGCTGCTGCGGTCACGGCGTCCGAGGCCAATTACGAAGCCGTGGTCATGGTCTACCGCGGCAAGGTGCGCCAAGCCGTGCGTGAGGTGGAAGAAGCCCTGGTCAACCTCAACAGCACAGAAGCCCGCACGCAAGACGCCATCGTCTCCACGCGCGGCTATGCCGAATCCTTGGCGGCCACCCAGTCCCGCTTTGGCCAGGGCCTGGCCAGCCTGGTGGAGTTGGAAGACGCACGGCGCAATGCGCTGGCGTCCGAGTCGGCCCAGCTGGCCCTCGCGCTGGAGCGCAACCGCGCATGGGTGGCGCTGTACCGCGCATTGGGCGGCGGCTTCGCGCCTGATGCGGTGACCAAGACCGCGGCCAACTGACCTGCGCACCCCCAAATACCCATTTACTTATTGATGCGACGCGACACCACCATGACACTCCAATCAAACTCCTTGATCCGCAACCTGCCCGTCAAACCCCTTACCCTAGGCCTGATCACGGCCAGCCTGATCACGCTGACCGCCTTGGGCCTGTTCGCCACCCGAAGTTACGCTGCCGATCCAGCCAAGCCAGTGGTCGCCAAACCCGCGTTGACGGTCGCCCTGACCCAGCCCAAGAACAGCATGCTGACCATCAAGCTTGCCGCCAACGGCAGCGTCGCCGCCTGGCAAGAAGCCAGCATAGGGGCAGAGGCCAATGGCCTGCGCGTGGCCGAGTTGAACGCCAATGTGGGTGACACCGTGAAGCGCGGTCAGGTGCTGGCAAGCTTTGCCGCCGACAGCGTGCAGGCCGACGTCGCTCTGGCGCGTGCTGCCGTAGCCGAGGCCCAGGCCAACGCCGCCGAATCGGCCGCCAACGCCGACCGCGCCCGCGCCGTGCAGGGCAGCGGCGCCATCAGCGCGCAGCAGGTCAACCAGTACTTGACGCAAGAGCAAACTGGCAAGGCCCGCGTGGCGTCGGCCCAGGCGCAACTTGACTCGCAACAGCTGCGTCTCAGGAATACCAAACTGGTGGCGCCCGACAGCGGCATCATCTCGGCGCGCATGGCCACCGTGGGATCGGTGGTGGGCGCGGGTACGGAGATGTTCAAGCTGATCCGCCAAAGCCGTCTTGAATGGCGTGGCGAGGTCACCTCGACCGAAATCGGCCGCATCACCCCTGGCACTGCCGTAACGGTAACTGCGCCCAGTGGCGCGCAACTCAAAGGCAAGGTACGCATGTTGGCACCCACCGTGGACGCGGTCAGCCGCAACGGCCTGGTCTATGTGGACCTGCCCACTACCGACAAGACCGGCGACAAAACCGCAGCGGCCAACTTCAAGCCAGGCATGTACGCACGCGGTGAGTTCGAGTTGGGCAGTTCGGGTGCGCTGACCGTGCCACAAGCCGCCGTGGTGGTGCGGGATGGCTTCAGCTACGTGGTGCGTGTCGGTGCCGACAACCGTGCCGCCCAAGTCAAGGTGCAGACCGGCCGTGTGGTCGGCGACCAGATTGAAGTCATCAGCGGCGTGAAGCCTGAGGACAAGTTGGTGGCCAGCGGTGGTGGTTTCTTGAGCGACGGTGACCTGGTCAAGGTGGTTGAGGCCGCCAAGCCGGGAGCTTCTGCACCAAACAGCGCCCCAGCCCTCGCAGCACCTGCTTCTGCAGCTAGCAAATAAGGAGCAACGAATTATGAGCCCCCACATTCACATCCGTTCATTGCCCCCCGAGGGGGCGTTTGCCGCTCTGAAACTTTGCGGGACAGATCTTCAGCTCTGTCCTCAACCGTTTGAGGGTGTCGCGGCTCGGCAGGAGGCAATATGAACGTCTCCGCCTGGTCCATTAAAAACCCGATTCCAGCGGTCATGCTGTTTGTGCTGCTGACCATAGCCGGAATAATGTCCTTCAACGCCATGAAGGTGCAACAGTTCCCGGATCTGGAGCTGCCCACCGTCACCGTGTCCGCCAGCCTGCCCGGGGCCGCCCCCGCGCAGTTGGAAACTGAAGTGGCCCGCAAGATTGAAAACGCCATTGCGCCGCTGCAGGGTCTGAAAAACATCTACACCAACGTGCAGGATGGCAGCGTCTCGGTGACGGCCGAGTTCCGCCTGGAGAAGCCCACGCAAGAAGCAGTCGACGATGTACGCAGCGCCGTGCAACAGGTGCGCAGCGACCTGCCCAGCGACTTGCGCGACCCCATCGTCAGCAAGATGAATTTGTCGGGCGCACCCATCCTGGCCTTCACCATCCGCTCCGCGCGCATGGACGACGAAGCGCTGAGCTGGTTTGTCGACAACACCATCTCGCGCGCCCTGCTGGGCGTGCGCGGCGTGGGCTCGGTCGGCCGTGTCGGTGGTGTGACACGTGAAGTGCAGGTTGCGCTGGACCCGCTCAAGCTGCAGAGCCTGGGTGCGACCGCAGCCGATATCTCGCGCCAACTCAAGATGGTGCAAACCGAGAGCGCAGGCGGTCGTGCCGACTTGGGTGGCTCTGAGCAGCCCATGCGCACGCTGGCAACGGTAGCTACTG
>JBBQBG010000002.1:0-51920 GCA_038317285.1 Burkholderiales bacterium
AGGCAGCACGGGCACGGTACCCTTCCCGCGTGGCCAATTTGACATAAGGGTCGTTGATGTGGTCGTGCAGCCAGGCATTGTTGACCTTTTTCTTTCCGGATTTGTTTTTAAGGCGTGCTGACTGAGTGGGAGGCTCTACCGCCCTGTTTCCGTTCAACCGATAATACAGGTATGCCCCTAATTCAACTGACCCCAGCCCAGCGCAAAGATCACCGTGCCGAAGCACACCACCTAGACCCCGTTGTCATGGTCGGCAACGATGGACTCACCGACAATGTTAAAAAAGAGATCGACGGCGCGCTGAATGCGCACGGTCTGATCAAAGTCCGCGTTTTCTCGGACGACCGCGTCGCCCGCGAAGCGATGTTTCAGACTTTGGCCGATGAACTCAGTGCTGCACCGATCCAACACATTGGCAAGTTGCTGGTGCTGTGGCGTCCCAAGGTCGACAAAGAAAAAACCGTCGATGAAGACCGCATGGCAGGCCCGCGTGACGTCAAGGTTTTGAAGTACAGCAAGCGTGCCGGTCAACGGCCAGAGGTCAAGACTCTGCGCGTTTTGGGCAACCAGCGCCTTACCGCTGGCGGAAATGTGAAGCGGGCTAAGCCGAAGCCAAAGGTCAGTTTGAAGAAGCGTAACCAGACCTGAGACATTGGGGGAGATAACCTCCCTCTGCCCCTCCCATTCGCCTGCCATGATTGGCAATGCCGGGGGCCTCATAGTGCCAAACGCGCACAAATCGGCTCCCGGCATTGCCAATCATGGCGAGTTCGAGGTGGGTGCGAACGAGAAGCAAAGAATCCGGCGCTA
Source organism: Burkholderiales bacterium (assembly GCA_038317285.1). GTDB lineage: Bacteria > Pseudomonadota > Gammaproteobacteria > Burkholderiales > Burkholderiaceae_C > Allorhodoferax. The sequence continues at coordinate 811 of JBBQBG010000002.1, forward strand.
TCGTTTCGCCAGCTTGCCAAACAGCACCGCAGCGCAGATCCACTGTACTAGATACATCCCGGTCCCCACCCCGTGCCACAAGGCCAGGTTGTCGCGGGCCACAATATGTGGCGCCACGCCAAACTCCACCAGCAACGCCATCAGCAACCCACCCACTACAAAAAGTGTAGCGGTTTGCGCAACATCTACGAGGGCTGGCACCTTATTTGACCTGAAGAACATCAACAAAACCAGGCCACAAACGGTGGAAATGCCTGTTTGCACGGTGAAGAGTTTGGCCGCCATATTGCCGGCCATAGCGGGGGTCGGCAGGTGCATGAACAGCATGGGCACGACAAAGAAACCCAGGGTGCTCAGGCTGCCCCACCATATAGCGGCTACCCAGACGGGCAAATGACGCATACCCAGCGAGCGCGTCAGATGTACTGCACGGCCACGATTTCGTAGGCCTTGATGCCGCCGGGCGCTTGCACCTCGGCAGTGTCACCCTCCATCTTGCCAATCAGGGCGCGGGCGATGGGCGAGCCAATGTTGACGCGGCCAAACTTCAAGTCGGCTTCGTCTTCACCGACGATTTGGTAGGTTACACGCTCGCCGCTCTCTTCTTCTTCCAGTTCCACCGTCGCGCCAAACACCACTTTGCCACCGGCGTTCAACTCAGCAGGATCGATGATCTGCGCGGCGGACAGCTTGCCCTCCACTTCCTGGATACGGCCTTCGACAAAACCCTGGCGGTCTTTGGCGGACTCGTATTCAGCGTTTTCGCTCAGATCGCCTTGCGCCCGCGCCTCGGAAATAGCGTTGATGACCCACGGTCGATCAACAGTCTTGAGCTTGTGCAGTTCGGCCTTGAGAATTTCGGCGCCGCGTTTGGTAATTGGAAGGGTTGTCATATAAAAAATTTGGGTCGGTGTGAACAACAAAGGCCGAAACCGGCCCCTATAAATAACAAGGACAGCGCAACGTCTACACGCTGGACTGTCCTTTTAATCTAGCTGGATTATGCCAACTCTTGCACGAGGAAACCAGTCGAGCGATTAGCCTTCTAGCAGCGCATGCATTTCCTGCACAGAGATGACATCCAAGTCATCAAGGTACTTCATACCCTCTACCGCCGCCTCAGCGCCGGCAATGGTGGTGTAGGTCGTGACGCGGGCCAACAACGCGCTGGTACGAATCTGGCGTGAATCGGCAATCGCATTGCGGCGTTCTTCCACGGTATTGATGACCATGGCCAGGGGCTCGTTCTTGATCATGTCCACAATGTGCGGGCGGCCTTCCGTCACTTTGTTGACGACGGCGCAAGCTACACCCGCAGCATTGATGGCTGCTGCTGTGCCCTTGGTGGCCACCAAAGTGAAACCCTGGTCCACCAGCTTGCGTGCCACTTCCACCACACGCGGCTTGTCACTTTGCTTGACCGAGATAAAAGCCTTGCCCGAACGCGGCAGCTTGGCGCCCGCGCCCAGCTGCGACTTCACAAAGGCTTCGCCAAAGGTCTTGCCAACGCCCATCACTTCGCCGGTGGACTTCATCTCGGGGCCGAGACTGGTATCCACACCAGGGAACTTGACAAAGGGGAACACAGCTTCCTTGACGCTGAAATACGGTGGCGACACCTCTTTGGTGATGCCTTGCGACGCCAGCGACTGTCCGACCATGCAGCGTGCCGCAACCTTTGCCAGCTGGATGCCGGTGGCCTTGGACACAAATGGCACGGTGCGCGATGCGCGGGGATTCACCTCCAGCACAAAGATCACGTCCTTGCCATCGGTGCTCTGGATCGCGAACTGCACGTTCATCAGACCCACCACGTTCAACGCGGCGGCCATCGCAGCGGTCTGGCGCTTGATTTCGGTCACGGTCGCAGCACTCAGGCTGTACGGTGGCAGAGAACAGGCGGAATCACCGCTGTGTACACCCGCTTGCTCGATGTGCTCCATGACGCCGCCGATGAAGGTGACGCCGGTGTTGTCGCGGATGCAGTCCACATCGCATTCAATCGCATCGTTCAGGAAGCGGTCCAGCAACACGGGAGAGTCGTGGCTGACCTTGACGGCCTCGCGCATATAGCGCTCCAGGTCACGCTGTTCATGGACGATTTCCATGGCACGGCCGCCCAACACATAGCTGGGGCGCACGACCAATGGGTAACCCAAGGCGGCAGCCTTTTCCAGCGCCTCGGGCTCGGCGCGAGCAGTAGCGTTCGGGGGCTGGCGCAGCTTCAATTCGTGCAGCAGTTTCTGGAAACGCTCCCGGTCTTCGGCCGCGTCGATCATGTCGGGGCTGGTGCCGATGATAGGCACGCCGTTGGCTTCCAGGTCCAGCGCCAGCTTCAAGGGCGTCTGGCCACCGTATTGCACGATGACGCCGACTGGCTTTTCCTTATCCACAATTTCCAGCACGTCTTCCAGCGTCAGTGGCTCGAAGTACAGGCGATCCGATGTGTCGTAGTCGGTGGACACGGTTTCGGGATTGCAGTTGACCATGATGGTCTCGTAGCCGTCTTCGCGCATGGCCAAGGCCGCGTGCACGCAGCAATAGTCAAACTCAATACCCTGCCCTATGCGGTTGGGGCCACCGCCCAACACCATGATTTTCTTGTTGGTCGTGGGTTCGGCTTCGCACTCAGCCCCTTCGGACTCGTAGGTCGAGTACATGTAGGCGGTGTTGGTGCCGAACTCGGCGGCACAGGTGTCCACGCGCTTGTAGACCGGGCGCACGCCCAACGCGCGGCGCTTTTCGCGGATCGCCTTGTCGGTGGTCTTGAACTGGCGCGCCAGGCGGCGATCCGAAAAACCCTTTTGCTTCAGGCTACGCAGCGTGGCCGCGTCGATCTTGTCAAAGGCTGTGCCGCTGGCAGGTTGGGGCAGGCGTTCAATCTCCAACTCGATTTTGACGATCTGCTCGATCTGCACCAAGAACCAGCGGTCGATCTTGGTCAGCGCGAAGACTTCGTCCACGCTCATGCCTTGGGCGAAAGCATCACCCACGTACCAGATGCGCTCAGGGCCAGGCTCGCCCAGCTCTTTTTCCAGTACTTCGCGGTCTTGGGTTTTTTCGTTTAGGCCATCGACGCCCACTTCCAAACCGCGCAGGGCTTTTTGGAAGGACTCTTGAAAGGTCCGCCCCATGGCCATGACCTCGCCCACGCTCTTCATTTGGGTGGTCAGGCGGCTGTCGGCAGCGGGGAATTTTTCGAACGCAAAACGCGGAATCTTGGTGACCACGTAGTCAATGCTGGGCTCGAACGACGCAGGCGTTGCACCGCCGGTGATGTCGTTGCGCAGCTCATCCAGCGTGAAGCCGACGGCCAGCTTGGCTGCTATCTTGGCAATCGGGAAACCCGTGGCCTTGGAAGCCAATGCCGATGACCGCGACACGCGAGGATTCATCTCGATAACGACCATGCGGCCATCATCCGGATTGATGGAGAACTGCACGTTCGATCCACCGGTGTCCACACCGATTTCGCGCAGCACGGCCAGCGAAGCATTGCGCAGGATCTGGTATTCCTTGTCGGTCAGTGTTTGCGCTGGTGCCACGGTAATGGAGTCGCCGGTGTGCACACCCATGGGGTCCAAGTTCTCAATGGAGCAGACGATGATGCAGTTGTCCGCCTTGTCGCGCACCACTTCCATCTCGTACTCTTTCCATCCGAGCAATGACTCTTCAATCAACAGCTCATTGGTTGGCGAGGCTTCAATGCCCCGCTTGCAGATGATTTCGAATTCTTCAGGGTTGTAGGCAATGCCGCCGCCCGTGCCGCCTAGGGTGAAGCTGGGGCGGATGACGGTGGGGAAACCCAAGGTTTTTTGCACAGTCCAGGCTTCTTCGAGGCTGTGCGCAATACCAGAGCGGGCGGAGCCCAGACCGATCTTGGTCATGGCGTCCTTGAACTTCAGGCGATCTTCGGCCTTGTCAATCGCCTCAGGCGTGGCACCGATCAGCTCGACCGGTTTGCCAGTGGCTGCACCGTTGTATTTGGCCAGCACGCCGTTGTGCCACAGATCCAGCGCGCAGTTCAGCGCGGTCTGGCCGCCCATGGTGGGCAAAATCGCGTCCGGCTTTTCCTTGGCGATGATTTTCTCGACCGTCTGCCAGGTGATGGGCTCGATGTAGGTCACATCCGCCGTGGCTGGGTCGGTCATGATCGTGGCTGGGTTGCTGTTGATCAAGATGACGCGGTAACCCTCTTCGCGCAGGGCCTTGCAGGCTTGCACGCCGGAGTAGTCGAACTCACAGGCCTGGCCAATGATGATGGGGCCGGCGCCGATGATGAGGATGCTTTGGATGTCAGTACGTTTTGGCATTTCTACTTCTCTGCTCTTTACTTTTCAATCAATCAATTCAGGCGGGTTCAACCCAGGCTTGCGGTGGCCAGCTTGGCGCCAAACCACAAAAACAACGCGCCGACGGAACTGGACAACGCACCAGACAGCCGCTTACGGGCTCGGAACAATTGGGCCAGTCGGGCACCGGCAAAAATCAGCGCGGACAAATACAGAGCACTGAAGGCCATGACGATGGCGCTCAGTATCAAAAACGGCACGGCGGGCGTCTCGTAGTTTGGATCAATGAACTGCACGAAGAACGACAGCAAAAACAAGATCGCCTTGGGGTTCAGCAGGCTGATGACCAGCGCACGCTTGAATGGGTGCGCCAGATTGGCCGGAGTTTCAGCCACTACCTGCGCCTCGGAAACATCGGCAGTGCGCCACTTCTGAATGGCAGCCCAGACCAGGTTGACACCCAACCAGGCCAAGTACGCCGCACCGGCATATTTGACGACCATGAACAGCGTGGGATTGCCGCGCAGCAGGCTGGCCGCCCCCAGCGCGGTCAGCACCAGCAAAATGCTGTCACCGACGAACACGCCCATGGCACCCTGGTAGCCCGCTTTAACGCCGCGCGCCGTTGCCACCGACAGCACGAACAGCGAGTTGGGGCCGGGCAGCAAAATGATGCCAAACGCCCCCATCACGTAGGTCCACAAATCGGTGACACCGTAAAAACTCATACTCCCAGGTCCTTCGCGGTTTCCATCATGGCTATGAAGCGGTCAAACAGGTAGCCAATATCGTGCGGCCCAGGCGAAGCCTCCGGGTGACCCTGGAAACAGAAAGCAGGCCTGTCGGTGCGCTCCAGGCCCTGCAGCGTGTTATCAAACAGGCTGATGTGGGTGGCACGCAGGTTGGCGGGCAGCGTCTTCTCGTCCACCGCAAAACCGTGGTTTTGGCTGGTGATGGAGACACGGCCGCTGTCCAAATCCTTGACCGGATGGTTGGCACCGTGGTGGCCAAACTTCATCTTGAAAGTCTTGGCGCCTGAGGCCAAGGCCATGATCTGGTGGCCCAGGCAAATGCCGAAGGTAGGAATGCCGGAGTCAATCAACTCGCGAGTGGCCGCAATCGCGTAGTCGCAAGGCTCAGGATCACCGGGGCCATTGCTCAAGAAAATGCCGTTGGGCTTGTGCTTCAGCACCTCGGCCGCAGGCGTTTGCGCGGGCACCACGGTGACCTTGCAGCCCCGCTCGGCCAGCATGCGCAAGATGTTTTTCTTGACACCAAAGTCGTAGGCCACGACGTGGAAGCGCGGCGCAGTTTGCTGACCGTAGCCTTTGCCCAGTGTCCATTCGGCTTCGGTCCACTGCGTGGTTTCCGTCGCGGAAACGACCTTGGCCAAATCCAGACCCGACATGGCGGGCGCGGCCTTGGCAGCAGCAATCGCCTTGTCTACCAATGCCGTGGTCACGGCCTCACCAACCGCCAGCGCAAGGATGCAACCGTTTTGCGCGCCTTGGGTGCGCAGTTGGCGGGTCAGTTGGCGCGTGTCGATATTGGCAATGGCCACCGTACCGGCCTGCACCAGGTATTCGCTCAGCGTGGCGGTGCTGCGGAAGTTGGAGGCCACCATGGGCAGATCACGAATGATCAGGCCTGCGGCATGCACCCGGTCAGACTCAACGTCTTCGGGATTGGTGCCGTAGTTACCGATGTGGGGATAGGTCAGGGTAACGATCTGTTGGCAATAGCTGGGATCGGTCAGGATCTCCTGGTAGCCGGTCATGGACGTGTTGAACACGACCTCGCCAACTGTGGAGCCACTGGCTCCAACAGAATTGCCAATATAGACCGTGCCGTCTGCGAGCGCCAAGATGGCGGGGGGGGTGGTTCCCTTGAGAGACAAAAGCACTGGGTTCTCCGATAAATTTACGGGTACGCCCAAGCGAGCTCAAGAACGATTCTTGGCGGCTATTGTTGGTAGGGAAAGGTGCTTGAAATGCGCTTGGGACGGCAGTTTTCTGGAAAGCCTCTCATTATAGCGGGTGCGGATGAGCGCCCTTCCCTCTCTTATGCCTTTTGTGCATTCGGATAGGCCGGGGCCGGACGGAACAGGCTGGGCACTCCGCGGTCGCGCAATTGCATGAACGGCAACTCGACCAGACGATAGAGCACCGCGCCCACGGCGACACTGGTGGCAGTGATCACAAGCACCAGCAGAGGCTGAGACAACGCGTAAGGCGCCAAGTAGTTCTTCAAAATATGCCCTACCGGTTTGTGTGTCAGGTAAATCGAATACGACCACAGTGCTACCGAATACGCCCCCGGAATCCGGATACGCTGCAGTGGCGAACGGGGGCTCAGGGCAGAGGTTACTAGCATCGAAAACGCCATTGCCACCAGGGAATAGCCGAACACACTCATGAAAAAGGGATAACCGTAGCCATCAACGTAATAGTGGTTCAGCACACCATACAGAATCGCAAACACCGCCGCCAGACCAACCACAAACAGTTCCGCACCGCGCGCCATCAGGCGCCGCCAAAGTTCAGGGTGGCAATTCTTGATCAGCGCGACGGCAATGCCGGGCAGGAATTCGTCGAACCGGCCCAGCGTCGCGTAATAGACATTGGGGTAATAGCCGTCGATCTTGCCCGTGGACTCCAGCCCGTACGCATTCCACAGCACCCAGCGTGCTGCAATGCCTACGACCAACAAGGCCAGCAACAGCAACCAGGCCTGAGACCTGCTGCTACCCACCTTGACCGCCAGCAATACAACCAGCGGCAGCACCAAGTAAAACTGCTCTTCTATGCATAGCGACCAGGCATGCGAAAACGCAGTCCCCGGCTGCAGCTGGAAGTTTTGGGTAAAGGTTAAAAACTGCCACAGCGGTGGTGGCGGCTTGCCACCCATTACTGCCGGACAAATAAAGTACGCCGCCAGCACCAACCAGAACATCGGCCAGGTGCGTAAAGCACGCCGCGCATAGAAGCGGGACAGCGACAGCTCGCGCCTCCCCACCAAACCGGCAAAGACCTGGTTGCCAATCAGGTAACCGCTGAGCACAAAGAACAGATCCACCCCAACCCAGCCCACGCTGCTGGCCCAGCCAAAGGTAGGCTCGCCGGATACAAAGACCATGTAGTGGTACATGAACACCAGCGCGATGGCCAGGGCGCGCAGATTGTCAAGGCCGGTGGAACGATGGGATTGCATCATGGTGAAGGGTTGCAGCGCTCTTGCGCGGTAGGGTCTAGTATTGAAACTGGTACGCCCCCGGAGTCATCCGCGGGTCGCTCCCCAAACGACAATTTGTTGGAGAAAGCTTGCTACTCCAGGCGCGATAGGCAAACATGGGAACTGGGTTCATCACACACGCCAGCCGGTTGAAAGGATGGGCCAAATGGAAAAGCTGATGCCCTATCTCGTGCGTGGCGCCAGTGCCTGCAACCTGTGCCGCCTCCAGCGGGTCATACCGCTCACCGCCACGCAACTTGACGAAGAAATCACCATTGCCAGTAAAAGCGAAGGTGCTCCATATGGAAGTGGTGCCATAGCGGGAAGCCTTGCTGTAGGTCGTGACGCCATTCGTATAGCCGCCGCGTATCGCGCTGTGCACTGATACGGAGTTGTACTCCGCGCTGGCAATGATCTGGTTGGTCAGCACCAGCTCGAATGGCAGCTCCGTGTATCCAAGAGCCAGCCACATGGCGAATTCGTTGTACGGCTTTTCATCAATCACGTTGCCACCGTCAAGGGCTTTTATGTCGCGCCACTGCGTCAGGCGCTGCAACTGCAAGTCGGCCATGGCTGCGCCAAATTCCGTAACGGTCGCGTCCCCCTTCAAGTTAGGTGTGTAGGGTTGGGCAAAGGCAATACGCTCTGCGAGCGGCTCGGTCTGCGTCGCAAAATATTGGGCAAAGGCTTTCTTCAAACGCGCCAGGTCGCCAGTGCCGGTCTTGAAGTCGTAAATGTTGGCCCGCACTGCATCCTGGGTAGCTTTTGGTATGGCTTCAAAGGCACGCGCAATAGGGATCTCGGTAATACCTGAGAAGCGGATGCACACCCCAAAATGCTCCTGCGCGGTGAGTTGGATGCGCAACAACATCGCGTGCAACTGCTCGGGCGACATACGGGGCAAGCGGTCGTTGACGACGTAGGCCACGCGAAAATCCAGCGCGGTCGCGGGCAGCTTTGGCACCGGTAATACGTGCTCCGCACCCTGCCTGTTGCAAGCGGCCAGGCACAGCAGCAAGACGCCAAGCGCCCAAAAACACACTCGGCCCAGGCCAACATTCGCCCTGCGCATGGCCTCAGGTTCTGTCCGACAGTTTGTTCGCCGCAGCGAGGAATTTTGCCTTTTCGTCCGGCTTGTTGATGTGGTCCGCCAGCGCCTGCAACAGCGTGTTGAAGCTGAGCTGGCGCGCAACCTCGCGGCGCACCAGGGTCTTGGCCAAGGGACCGATGTACATGCCCAGCGCGCGCTCCAACACGGCCTGCTGCTCGGCATTGACAGCGAGCACTTTCATAGACTCGGACCGGGCTTCCGAGCGGACCTCGGAACGCCCATCCGGCCGCAACTCCGAACGCAGTTCCGATGGCCGGCTGACGCAGCTGCGAGAAAAACCACTGGTAGTGCCCGACGTGGAGACCGGGCGGCTCAGTGTTTGCGCGCGCAAAAAAGTGTCGCGCGCCAATGCATCAGGTATGGAAACGGCTAAGACATCGCGCAGGCTCTGGGCACTGGTGGCGCGGGGCAAAGCCTTCTTCACCAGCACTTGGGCCAACGGGCCTATGATCCGGGTCAGCGCCGTTTCTATTTCCAGCGCGGCATCGGCGGTGATGAGTTCGGCTGGGGCCACCGTGCGCGTGCGCTCGAACGCGATGTCGGCAGGCGCGCCAGACTCGGCCGCTCGCTCCGTGCGATCGATCACCTCATAGATCTCGTGAATGCGTTGGTGCTTGTCGGTGTGCGAGCCTAAATAATTGAACAGGCTGGCTCCGTTGTCACTGATCTGCGAGATCACGTCGTAATACGCGCGTGATACCAAGATCACGTTGGGTTTGGAGAAATCCATGACCCGCTGCGCCACGTTGATGCCATCGCCCACCACGTTCACGCGGTTGTTGATGTCCATCATCATGCGGATGGGGCCTAGGTGCAGGCCCACGCGAATGGAGAGCTTCTTGCCGTACTTGTGCACCATCAGGTCGCGCATCAACAGCGCCGATTGCAGTGCGTCTTCAGGGTCGCCCAGAAAGCAGATGGCCGCGCCATCGCCCGTGTCCAGCATGATGCGCGATGATTCTTTGACACCTGCAATAGCCTTGCCGATCAGCTCATTGAACATCGCCTTGATGGTGACCTGCTGGTCCATAGAATACGTCGAATACGAGACCAAATCCATGAACATGATGGTGCCCAGCACATTCTTGCGCATGGCTTCGGCATTGCTAACCGGCACCGATTGCGAATGGGCCACAAAGGCCAGTACCGCGTCGCCGGGTTGGCTGGTAGCTGAACCGCCCTCGGCCAGACGGTGCGTGGCGCCGCCATCCATAGCCTGCCCGCCGATGCGCTGCGCCTCTTGTAGCACCTTGCGAAAGGCCGCCACGGATTGCGGGCGCTGGGTCTCTTGGGGCGTTAGCGCCCAATCTATGGCGCGCAACATTGCATCGCCAAACACCGCCGTGCTAGCATGGCCGTAGGCCTTGGGCATGTCGTCGGTGCGCACGCGGGAAGCGGCTTCCATGGGTTTCCGCCCCGTGGTCATCCAGTACATCACCGCACCCAGCGAATACAAATCAGTCCACGGGCCCTGGTTGCCCTTGCTGTGGTACTGCTCAAACGGGGCAAAGCCAGGGCTGACGATGTTGGTCATGTCATGCCCGCCGGTCACGCGCCGCGCTGCACCAAAGTCCAGTAACACCGGCGTGCCGTCGGCCCGCATATAGATGTTGTCGGGCTTGATGTCGCGGTGCAAAAAGTTCAGCTTGTGCACGGCTTCCAGGCCATCGAGCAGCGGAAAGACGATTTGCAGCAGACTCTGCTGGTTGAGGCCGGGGTGCGCAACAAGCCAGTGCTTGAGCGGGTCGCCCGACTCATACTCCATGACGATATAGGCCGTGCCGTGTTCTTTGAAGTAACGCAGCACGCGAACGATGTTGGGGTGACGAAAGGATGCCAGCGCCCGCGCCTCGTCGATAAAGCGCTCCAGGCCCCAGTCGAACTGGGTCGCACTGTCGCTTGATCGCACACGCACCGAGTGGTCGGCACCGCGCACCGCCAGATCGGCCGGGAAATACTCCTTGATGGCGACCGGCAACTGCAGGTTGATGTCGTGCGCCAGATAGGTTATGCCAAAGCCGCCCCCGCCCAGCACTTTTTCAATCTGGTATTCAAAGATAGTTTGCCCGGGCAGCAAGGCCGCCACGTCGGACGACGTACTGGCCTTGCGCGCAGGCGACGGCGACGGCGGGCTGGAATCTGGGGTCTGCGCCATGCTCAGGCGCCGCGCTCAATCATCTGCATAGCTTTTTCGATACTACGGCGCAGGCGGTTAAATGAACTGCCCAAGATGGAGACCTCGTCTTTGCCGCCTTCGGCAAACTCAGGCACGTCGAAGTTGCCGGTGCTGACCGCATCTGCCGCCAACGACATTCTGCGGATCGGGCGGATGATGAACCAGCTCAGCATCACGTTCAACACGATGAAGAACACGATAAACACGCCGGCCAGCGAGACCATGAAGGTCTTAAGCGCGCGGTTGGCATTGGCAATGGGTATGTTCATGGGCACGGTCACCACCTGCGCACCGATGATTTCGTTATGTTTCCAGCCAAAGCCATTGGCCTCGCCGTAAATCTTGATCATGGTGGCGGGCGCGGCGGATGGCACGCTGTGGCATCGCAGGCAGGCCGGGTTGGTGATCTGAATGGGCTTGGAGATGTATAACAGGCGGCCGGTGGCGCTTTCGCGTTCGGAAACCAGCTCTTTGGTATCGGGGTTCTGGCGGAACTGCTGGACCAGGTCGCTCTCCCAGTCGGTACTGCGGTCACGCGGGTTGGTGGGGTTCAAGGTAGCCTCTTTGTAGGCGTAGTCGCGGTATTTTTTCTGAATGTGGGCCAGCGTCTCGGTGGCGGCAAAAGCGGGCACGGTCTGGGGTAAAAAGGTCTCTTCCAGCATCGGGTCCAGATGGGGCTTGATCTGGTCCACCGTATAGGCCCGCACGGCCAGCGCCGTGTCCATCATCAGCCGCGCATTGCGCAGCACTTCGTCACGCGCATTTTCTTGCAAAAGCTGGCGCGAGATGAAGCCCGCGGCCGCAAACCCGGCCAAAAAAACCACTATCAACACCAAGTTAAATTTCAGTCGCAATCCCATAAGGCCTCCGTTTAATCGCAGGCCATTATTGTTCAAAAGGTTGCGGTTTGCGCCTAAATAATCTGCGCTTTTTGTCGTCGAGCGGCCTGGGTCATGCCACCGTAACCCCAATCACTGGCCGGCACCTCTCGCACGATCACATAGCTAGCCTCCGCCAGGGGCTGGCCGTAGCCGAGTTGCTGCTCCAGTTCGGCAAAGGCTGCGGCAATGAATGCCTGCTTCTGCGCCACCGTATTCGTGCCTTCGGTAATGCTGATCTCAAGCAAAGCAGTAGCCCGTTCCACATCGCGGCCACCGATATACCAGCGTGCGGCAGGCAGGTCATCAATCACGACGGCCGTAACCTCTTCTCTCTTGCCCAAGTGCAGCGCAGTCAACTGCGTCAGCGCGTGGGCCAATGCGCGGTAGCGCGCTGGGTTGAGCAAGGGTGCTACTTTAAGTTGCAGTGTGGGCATGTTCAAACTCCTGGAAAAAGATGGGTAGAGCTGGCGATCCGCGGCAAGCGGACCCAGGCCCGCCGTGCACTGCGCCAAAAGTCGGCGATGGCTATGTCGCGCAATACCTGGGCCTGCTGGCGTGCTAGGTCGTGGACTTGGTCAGTCTGGATGGGGATGGAATGGCGTTCGGTTTGCATACTGCGGTCCTATCAAGTGGGGGTGGTGTGAACTTTATTGACTTATCCAATTGTCGGAAATAGCAAAAAATAACTATCGGTTTTGCATAATTTGCAAAACCACCGTCAAAAGCAAAGACAATGCGGCGATGCAACTCCAACTCGACGACGTCGCCCTCTTCGCCCGCATTGCCGAACTGGGCACCTTGTCGGCAGCCGCCCGCGAGCGCGACGTGCCGGTCAGCCAGGTGACCCGATCGCTGGCCCGGCTGGAAGCAGCCTGTGGCGTGCGGCTATTGCACCGCACCACCCACGGTCTGAGCCTGACCGATGAGGGCGACACCTTTCTGGCATATGGTCGTAGATTGCTGGACACCCGCGCCGAGCTGGACAGTGAGCTGACGGGCAAAATCAGTGGGCCCAGCGGCTGGGTGCGCGTAACGGCCAGCCCGCTGATGGCCGAGTGCATGATCGCGCCTAGCCTGCCCGGCCTGTACCAGCGCTACCCACAGTTGCACCTGGACATCAGCGCCGATGACCGCATGGCCGATATGGCCCGCGACGGTTTTGACATTGCGCTGCGCAGCGGCACGCCGAATAGCGACACGGTCGTGGCCCGCCAGATTGGCGCCTATGGCCGCACGCTGTGCGCCTCACCCGGCTACCTGCGCACTTACGGCACACCGATGCACCCGCGCGATCTGGACCAGCACCGCCTGCTCGCCAACAGCGTCAGCCCGGCTTCGAACCGCTGGGATTTGGCAGCCCCACAAGGCCCTCCCGCGCTGCAGATCACAGGCCAAACGCGCACCGACAACTCTGCACTGATGGTCAGCCTGGTGCTACAGGGAGTCGGCATTGCGCGCATCCACGACTTATCGGCCCAGCCGCTGATACGCCAAGGACGCCTGGTGCCCGTCTTGCCGGACCACTTTTCCAGCCCACCCGTGCCCATTTACGCCGTGATACTGCAACAGCGTCACCGCCTGCCCAAGATCCGGGCCTGCATTGACTACTGGGCCGAGTGGATGGCTGGCAGCAACACCATTTAGTGTGGGTGGTGTCGATCAGGATAGCGTGAGGCACGTTTCAGAGTTTTGCGCCGGGGTGGTGGCATTGGCATTGCTATTTCTACTGCCAATCCGACGCGCTTTGACGATCAGTTGGTCAATCATCGCGCCTGCAATATCGACGCCGGACGCATGTTGTTGGTCGGCAAAGTAGCAGGGGAAATTGAGTTCAGCCAGCACCAGTTCGCGTTCAGCATTTTCGAGAATGTCTATACCGCCAAATTCAACGCGCATCAAACGGGCTGCTTTCAACGCCATTTCGATGGCTTGCGGTGGAGCCGTGACGGCGCCCAGAGAACCACTACCCGCGCTTTTGCTGCGGAAGTCCCCGGGGCCGCTATAACGCGCCTCGGTGGCAATCACCCGTTCTCCGACCACGATCAGGCGGTAAGCCACCACATGCTCGAAGTACGCCATGATTTGGGGCGCGTCACCGATGTGGTCCAACAGGGAGAACAGCGCCGCGAAACTATCCACCCGCATAACCCCGTTGCCACCTTCGTTTCCCGCAACCTTGACGACCAGCGGGAAGTCTCCAAGCGGTGCAATTTGCCTTTGCAGCGTCGCGCGGTCCCGGGAAACAGCGTGGATGGTGCGCGGCATGACAATGCCGCTCTTTTGAAACAGTATCCCCTGGTACAAACATTCAAAATACGGCTCTTCATAGAAGGCGGCAACGCCGCGATGCCACAGCAGTTTTTCCAACCGATCCGATGGTGCGTCGGTCGCGGCACGGTACAGCAGGTCACCCGAAACCGGGGCGCTACCGGGCGCGTTGCAAAAGGTCTGGGGAGAGACCAGAACCATTTCGATACCCCGCGAAGAGCAAGCTTTTGCCAGCGCAGTATTGGTGGCCTCAAGCCAGGGCTGGCTGATACAGAAGAATCGCATAGTCTCAGTGCAAGTAAAGCGCTGTTTGCTCGGAACTAGCCTTGGTCGCGAGAAGCAATGTGGGCCATTGCCCATTGGCGTTTTGCTTCTGCCTGTTCGGGTTGGAATTGCACCCTTTGGTCCACGCCGTTTTTGATCGGAAGTGGGTTCTTGCTAGCCTGCTCCTGATTTTTGTCTGCTCCCGGCCCTTTTTTACTGGACTCCATGGATTTCCCAGCAAGCGGATTCTGGCCAAGGGCTTTGGCGGCCTGACCTTGGTCAGCTGCGCTGGCACCCTGAGCGGGAGCGGTCTGCGCGTGCACCGCCGAGTAGCCCAGCATGGAGACGAGCACGGATGCGCCGACCAAGCGCAGGGCGTTATGGGTTAGAGGAGTTTGGTTCATGGTGTTTCCTTTTAGGGTTAGGTGGGTCACTTCTACGTGCCAAAAATGATGATGTACCGCTCGGCGCCCGTGTCGTTCGATGGCATTGCTCCTGTGCAGACGCGGGTTGAAGTGGTGAATCTTGCCAATGAGTCGTAGTGCCTACGAGATCGGTTCAACGATTTTTTAATGCAATGAACCGTCAGCCCCATTCATCTGTCCAAGATGCATGCCAACAACTGGATGCATTGAAATCAACGGCTTGCGCGGTCTGCTAAGACCGACAATTCCCGGTGACCGAGAAGCCGGTGGGCCATGGTTCCCTTGGCCGTTGCCCGCCGAAGCAGTTGCGCCGCCGCGCTTCGCAGGCTATCCTCCACGGCGCCATGGGCAGCAGATGGGCACATTGCCGGCTGCGCCGGGCTACGCCAACGGTGCCTGGATCCTCAAAAAGCCCGCCGATTACAACAAAGCCTGGTCGGCGTTCTGGTTGCTGGACAAACGTGCGCAGACCGGCTGGGCGACGCCGAACGGTTCGGTCGGACCTCAGGAAGTGTTCATTGCGTTGGCCGAAGAGCCGGTCATCAAAACCCTTGCGTTCGACAACGCCAGTGCAGATGGCGACAGCGAAGGCAGCCGCACTGCGAAGGACATCGTGGTGCAAGCGTCAAACCAGGGCCCGAACGCAGGGTTCGAGACCATTGCCACCGTCTCGCTCAAGCCGCGCCAGGATAAGCAGAAATTCCCCGTTGCCAAACTCACGCCCGCCCGCTGGGTGAAGCTCATCGTCAAGAACAACCACGGCTCCGCCGAGTACAGCGAGCTGTTTGACTTCCGTGCGTTCGGCGAGCAGAAGACCAAAACGCCGACGCCAAATCTGTCGGGTACGTATGCAACCAATTTCAGCGACTTCCATCACTAATGGCCGATAGCCCTCGTGGAATATGCGTGAGGCGCTACCAATAACGTAGCATGCGGAACACTTGGAGCGGTAAGCCGTGATCGGGCGGCGTTGCCTCGGCTTCAGCGCGAGCCCAGGCTACTTGCGTGCAGACAAATGGCAGCAGCCGCCGCCACGTTGAGCGACTCTTCACCCCCGGGTTGGCCAATGCGCACATGCACGGCGGCGCGTGCCATGAGGCTCGCGCCCACGCCCTGCCCTTCATGGCCAAAGGCCCAAGCGCAGGCCGACGGCAGGTGTAAATTTTGAATCAACTCGCCCTGGTGGGAACTGGTCACGGCAATGGGGACTTGCAAGGCCTGCAAATCCGCATCATCCAGGCCTTCGCGCAAATGCAGGCCAAAGTGCGCGCCCATGCCCGCGCGCAATACCTTGGGTGACCACAGGGCGGCGCTTCCCTTGAGTGCCAAGACCTGGCGAAAGCCAAAGGCACCCGCACTGCGCAGGATGGAGCCCACATTGCCGGCATCTTGCACGCGGTCCAGGATGACCGTTGGCGCCGTCGGTAGCAGCGCCGCCTCAGCGGGCAGGTCCAAGACGAAACCGACTCCGGCGGGGGATTCCAGTCCACTCAACTCGCGGAACAGCTGGGTTGGAATTACTATACTTTTGATAGCTGCCTGCGCATATTCCACGAGGGCTAGCGCGCTAAATTCTTCTGTGAACACGGCCACAGCGGGTTTAAGGCCACGCTGCAGGGCTGCACTGCACAGGTGATCGCCCTCAATCCAGAAGCGCCCTGACTTGCGGTAGGCGGTGTTGTCATGTGCGACCTTGCGCAGTTCCTTGAGCAACGGGTTGTCGCGCGAGGTGATGGATGCGGGCGGGCTCACCATGGGACGGTCAGGCGTAGGCCAACACCCTGGCCACGGGGCCAAAGGTCTTGCGGTGCTGTGGGCAGGCACCATGGGTTTGCAGCGCCAGCAAGTGTTCAGCCGTGCCGTAGCCTTTGTGGCCGGCAAAGCCGTACTGGGGGTACTGTGCGTCCAGCTCGGCACACCAACGGTCGCGTGTCACCTTGGCCAAGATGGAGGCCGCCGAGATGGCCTGCACCTTGCTGTCGCCTTTGACAATGGCCTCCGCCAGCATGTCCAGCACTGGCAGGCGGTTGCCATCGACCAGCACCTTGGAGGGCTTGAGGCGCAGCCCCTCGACGGCCCGTCGCATGGCCAGCAGAGTGGCCTGCAGGATGTTGATCGCGTCGATCTCTTCAACACTGGCTTGCGCAATGGAGCAGCACAGGGCCTTGGCCCGAATTTCGTCAAACAGCTGTTCGCGCCGCTTGGCCGTCAAGACCTTGGAGTCGGCCAGGCCCTTTATCGGGTTGCGTTCGTCCAGGATCACGGCAGCGGCCACCACCGGGCCCGCCAAGGGGCCGCGCCCGGCCTCGTCCACACCGGCGATCAGGCCGGGGGTGTCCCAGGAGAGGGCCACCTGCTCAGCGTGCAAGAATTTTTTCGATCGCATCGGTTGCCAGTGTGGGAGTATCGCGCCGCAGTTCGTGGTGCAGCGCCAGAAAATGTAGTTGCAAAGCCGCTATTTTCGCAGGCTGGTGGTCGATGTCGTCCAAGCAACGCAAGCAGGCTTCTGCAAGCGCCTGGGGAGTGGCGCGATCTTGTATCAACTCTGGCACAACGAACTTGCCGCTAAGAATATTGGGCAAGCCCACCCAGGGCTGCAACTGCTTGCGCCGCATGATCTGCCACGATAGCCAGCCCATCCGGTAAGCGATAACCATGGGGCGCTTGAAGAGCGCCGCCTCCAGCGTGGCGGTGCCACTGGCAATCAGCGTCAGGTCGCAGGCCGCCAACACCGTGTGGGACTGACCGACGACAATTTGCACATGCTCCTGCATGCCAGCATTGGCTGCAGCCAGCTCGATCGCACTGCGCAGCGCGGGCACGGCAGGTACTATCAATTTAATAGCTTGCTGCGCCCGTTTGACGAGGGCTGCAGCCTCAAAGAAGCAAAGCGCAAGGTGCTTGACCTCGGATCCACGGCTCCCGGGCAGTATGGCCAACACACGGTCATCAGGGCGCAAGCCCAGGGCTGCGCGGGCGGCGGCCTTGTCGGGCTCCAGCGGGATCACGTTGGCCAGTGGATGGCCGACATAGGTAGCGCTGATGCCGTGGCGCTCCAGCAGCGCGGGTTCAAACGGAAAAATACACAGCACATGGTCCACACTGCGCTTGATCTTCTCCACCCGTTCCGGCCGCCAGGCCCAAATGGATGGGCAGACAAAGTGCACGGTCTTGACTCCGTGCTGGCGCAGATTGCGTTCCAGATCCAGATTGAAGTCGGGTGCGTCCACGCCAATGAAGATGTCGGGCTGATCCGCTAGCAGCCGGGCCTGCAACTGGTTGCGTATGGCCAGGATCTCACGGTATCGGCGCAGCACTTCCCAGCCAAAGCCATGCACCGCCAACTTGAGGTGGGGCCACCAGGCTTCAAAGCCTTGGCGCGCCATCTGCGGGCCGCCAATGCCAGCTGACGTCAGGTCGGGCCAGCGGTGGCGCAAACCTTGGAGAAGCAAACCAGCCAGCAAGTCGCCTGAGGTCTCACCGGCCACCATGGCGACAAAAGTTTGAGCAGACTTTGGCGCAGGGGCCACAGGCAGCGCCGTGGACATGGTGTGGGTTTAGCGGACGATGCCGCGCTTGGACACTGCGACAAAATCGAGCATCACCTGGACATCGGCAGACACATCGTCCCCGGTGTGCAGCAGTCTTTCGATCTCAGCCACTGCCGCCTCCAAGGTCAGCCCTTGGCGGTACAAGAGCTTGTGCATCTCGCGGATGACCGAGATACGTTCATTGCCAAAATCGCGCCGACGC
Organism: Burkholderiales bacterium; assembly: GCA_038317285.1. Classification (GTDB taxonomy): domain Bacteria; phylum Pseudomonadota; class Gammaproteobacteria; order Burkholderiales; family Burkholderiaceae_C; genus Allorhodoferax. The sequence continues at coordinate 19,212 of JBBQBG010000002.1, forward strand.
AGACCCGTCAGGTTGACCGCACGCAAGGCCAACGGATTGCCATCGGCCGTCATGTAAGGCGGGACGTCCTGCGTGACATGCGACTGAAAGCCGATCATGGCGTGGGCCCCAATATGAACGAACTGGTGCACTCCGCTCAAGCCACCCACCACGGCCCAGTCGCCAACATGCACATGTCCGGCCAGCGTGGCGTTGTTGGCCATTACGGTGTGGCTGCCGACACGGCAATCGTGGGCGATGTGGACATAGGCCATGAACCAGTTGTCGGAACCTACACGCGTTGTGCCGTCCTCTTTCATCGTGCCGAGGTTGAAGGTACAAAATTCGCGAATGGTGTTGCGGTCACCGATCTCCAGCGCGGCGGGTTCGCCGCCATAGCTCATGTCCTGCGAGATCGCCCCGATAGAAGCAAACTGGAAAATGCGGTTGTCGCGTCCAATGGTGGTGCGACCTTCGATGACGCAATGCGGTCCCACCGTGGTGCCCGCGCCAATGCACACATGCGGACCGATGATGGCATAAGGTGCGACGGAAACCGAGGGGTCTAACTGGGCCGCAGGGTCCACAATGGCGGTGGGATGAATAAGGCTCACGACAGGTTACCTAACGCTTAAGTTACGGTACGCATCGCGCAGGTGAGTTCTGCCTCCGCAGCCAATTCGCCATCCACTGTGGCACGGGTTTTGAACTTGAAGATGCCGGCTTTCATGCGCAGCAATTCTGCTTCCAGGATCAGTTGATCACCGGGCTCCACCGGACGCTTGAAGCGGGCCCCATCAATGCCCGCAAAGTAATAGATCATCTGGTCATTGGGCGAGGTATTGAGCGCATCAAAGGAGAGCAAGGCTGCGGCTTGTGCCAGTGCTTCGAGTATCAGCACACCCGGCATTACGGGACGGTGGGGGAAGTGCCCCTCAAAGAACGGCTCGTTCATTGTGACGTTCTTCAAGGCCTTGATGGTTTTACCCTTATCCAGCTCCAATACACGGTCCACCAGCAGAAAGGGGTACCGGTGTGGCAGTTGCTTGAGAATCTTGTGGATGTCCATGATCATTTTTTTGTCTCTTTTTCCAAAGTTTTGATGCGGTCGCGCAAGCTGTGCAATTGCTTCAGCGATGCGGCGTTACGTTCCCAACTCGCGTTGTCGTCGACCGGAAATATGCCGGTATAGTGGCCTGGTTTAAGGATGGACTTGCTGACCAGGGTCCCCGCGGAAATGTTGACATGCGCGCCCAACGTCAGGTGGCCCAGAATGATGGCGCCGCCTCCCACCGTGCAATGCTCCCCAATGGTTGCGCTACCCGCCACGCCGACGCAGCCCGCCATGGCCGTGTTGCGCCCCACGCGCACGTTGTGACCGATCTGGATGAGGTTGTCTAGCTTCACGCCGTCTTCAATTACCGTATCTTGCAGGGCACCGCGGTCTATGCAGGTGTTGGCGCCAATTTCCACGTCGTTGCCAATCCGCACAGCGCCCAATTGTTCAATCTTTTCCCACAGATCGCCATTCGGCGCGAAGCCAAACCCATCCGCCCCTATGACGACACCGGAATGCAGGATGCAGCGTTCACCGACGATGCAGCCCTCGCCCACTGTCACACGGGACTTGAGCACGGTGTCGGCGCCGACCCGCGCGCCCCGCTCGACCACGCACAAGGGACCAATCGCAGCCGACGGATGGACCACCGCCTCCCCATCAACGACAGCACTGGGGTGTACGCCGCCTTCTGAGCGTGGGTCGCGTCCGCGCTTCCAGAGTTGTGTCAGTTTTGCAAAATAGAGGTAGGGCTGCTCGGTGACGATGCAGGCACCACGTTCCAATGCGGGCACTTGCATTTGCGGCGCCACAATCACGCAGGCAGCCTGCGAAGCCAATAGCTGTTGCTGGTAGCGCGGATTGCTCAAGAAACTGATCTGCTGCGGTGTCGCCGCTTCCAACGGCGCCAGGCCCGTCACCACCAGCGACGCTTCTCCATGCAGTTCGCCACCCAGCTCTGCGACGATGGAAGCCAGATCACGCTTCATACCCCAAACCTGGTTGCCCAGGCCTTACTTGGAGCCTGAGTTAAGGATCTTGAGGACCTTGTCAGTGATGTCATGCTTGGTGTTCACATAAACCACTTCCTGAATCACCACATCGTATTTTTCCGAGTCTGCGACTTGCTTGACGGCCTTGGTGGCTCGGTCTAGCACCTGTTGCAATTCTTCGTTACGGCGACCATTCAAATCCTCTTGAAACTCGCGTTGGCGGCGTTGCAGATCACGGCTCAGCTCGGCCCCTTCCTTTTGACGGGCGGCGCGTTGGCTTTCGCTCAGCGTGGGCGCATCGCGCTCAAATTTCTCGCCAAATGCTTTGAATGCGCCTTGCTGGTCGACCAATTCCTTTTGGCGCTTGGAAAACTCCTGCTCCAGTTTGGACTGCGCCGCTTTGGCCGGGGTGGATTCGGTTGTGATGCGCTGCGTATTGACGTAGCCGACCTTGAAATCTTGGGCCATTGCACAACTAGCACCGACTGCCAGCAGCACTGAGAGCAACCAGCGCAGTTTTGAAGTGTTCATTAGAAAGAGCTTCCGATCTGGAATTGCAGAGCTTGGATTCTATCGCTATCGAATTGTTTAACAGGTTTCGCAAACGCGAGTCGCAGTGGGCCGACTGGTGAAATCCAACTGATACCGACGCCATACGAAGCACGCATGTCGGTGAGCGTAATGTTTTCGTCGGGGCCATACAGACCACCAGCGTCCATGAAGGCGTACACGCGCAACGTCCTGTCCTTGCCGCCACCTGGCAGAGGTGACAGGAGTTCGGCGTTAAAGTTGATCTTCTTGGTGCCACCCGTTGCGGTCAAGCCAAGTGCCCGCTGTGTTGCAGTGGTCAAACTGCCCTGTTCAAAGCCACGCACAGTACCCAAACCGCCCGAATAGAAATTCTTAAAGATAGGGTAAGTTGCATCACCGGTTGTACCGCCGATCGAAAGCTCCGCATTCAGCGCCGCAGTAATTTTGTTAGTGACCGGTATGTATTGCTGGTAGCCAGCAGTACCACGGGCGTATCTCAACTCACCCGCAATACTCCATTCCGCAGAAGTCTTGATGACCTTGCCCGTCGTTGGCACCAAGGCGCTGTCGCGCGTATCGCGGCCCCAGCCCACGGTCAGCGGCACCGCATTGCTGGTGAAACCGAATTTATTGGCAAAGTCCTGGTAAACCACGGGCAACAGATTGCCGGGCACGATGGTGGTCTGGTCTATGCCAAGACCGAAATAAACAGTGTCGTACTCGGTAAAGGGCACACCAAACCGGATGCTGCCGCCAGTGGTTTCAATGGCATAGCTATCGATATCCACATAGGGCTTGGAGTTGCGCTGGTAGACGTCGATGGTGCGGGACACTCCGTCTTCTGTGAAGTAAGGATTGGTCGTATTGAAGACCAGTGTGCGGTTTTGCTTGCTGGTGTTCACCTCAATACCCAGCGAGTTGCCGGAACCAAACGCATTGTCCTGTTTGAAGCCGAATGATATGCCCAAGCCGTCAGCGCTGGATATACCGGCGCCCAAGCTGATACTGCCAGTCGGTTTTTCGGTCACAGAAACGGTCAGGTCCACCTGGTCAAAGGATCCAGGCACTTCCGAAGTGTCCATCGTGACTTCTTTGAAGTAACCCAAACGGTCCACGCGGTTGCGGGATTGTTTGATCTTTTCACCGTCGTACCAGGAAGCTTCCAACTGACGGAATTCACGGCGGATCACTTCGTCGCGGGTGCGGTCGTTGCCAGCGACGTTGATGCGCCGCACATAGACACGGCGTGATGGGTCGACCTGCAAGGTCACTTCCACACGGTTGGTCGCACGGTCGATCACTGTACGGGGTTCCACACGTGAAAAGGCGTAGCCGAAATTGCCAAAATAGTCGGTGAACGCTTTGCTGGTCTGTGCAACTTGGTCGGCGTTGTACGGCTGGCCGACCTGGATACCAATCAATGATTTGAACTCGGCTTCTTTGCCCAAAAAGTTACCCTGCAAATTGACCTTGGACACCACGAATTGGTCACCTTCGCTGACGTTGATGGTGATACCGATGTCCTGTTTGTTCGGCGAGATCGCAACCTGGGTGGACTCGATCTTGAATTCGAGGTAACCACGTGCCAAGTAGTAAGAGCGCAAAGCCTCCAGATCCGCCGTCAATTTGGCACGTGCATAACGGTCGGACTTTGTGTACCAGCTCAACCAACCACCGGTATCCAGATCGAACAGGCCACGCAGCGTGGACTCGGAAAAAGCCTTATTGCCAACGATACGAATATCACTAATCTTGGCTGGCTCGCCTTCTTGCACCGCGAAACTCACATTCACGCGATTGCGGTCCACCGGCGTAACGGTTGTGATCACTTCTGACGCGTACATGCTGCGGTTGATGTACTGGCGCTTTAACTCTTGTTCAGCCTTGTCGACCAACGCCTTGTCGAATGGACGCCCATCCGCCAAACCAATTTGCAACAAGGCCTTTTTTAAGACGTCTTTGTCAAACTCTTTGCTGCCCACAAAGTCGATGTCTGCAATGGTGGGGCGCTCTTCGACAATGACGACCAACACGCCGTCGTTGACATCGATGCGCACGTCCTTGAACAGACCAAGACCGAAAAGTGCTTTGATGGAGGCTGCGGCTTTGTCATCACTATAGGTGTCACCGACTCGCACGGGGAGCGAGGCGAAAATCGTACCGGCCTCGGCCCGTTGAAGACCTTCGACGCGGATGTCTTTGACGGTAAACGGCTCTACCGCCCAAGCGCTTTGAAGAAGAAATAGCGACGTGGCCACTGCTGAAGCGCGGCGCAGAAAGTTACGATTGAATTGCATTTTTATCAATTTAAGTATTCCGGAAATTTGAGGTTGGCTTCGGCAGGTCACCGAAGCAAACGCGTCACATCGTTCATAACGGCGACGGACATCATCATCAGCAAGACCACCAACCCCAACTTTTGCAAGCGTTCGGTCCACAATTGCGACACAGGCTTGCCGGAAAGTGACTCCCAAAGATAATACATCAGGTGTCCTCCGTCGAGGATGGGCAGCGGCAGCAAGTTAAGAACGCCCAAACTAACGCTCATCAAGGCAAGAAAGATCAGGAATTGCGTCAATCCCATGGCAGCGGACTTTCCAGCATAGTCGGCAATGGTAATGGGCCCGCTTACATTGCTGAGCGACGCCTCGCCAATCACAATTTGCCCCATGACCTTGAGCGTCAACGCCGATGTTTCCCAAGTCCGCCTGAACGCCTGCGCCAAGCCGTCAATCCAACCGTAGCGGACGATCACCATTGCCGGAGGCGCTGCAACCATGGCGCCTATTCGGCCAATTGACTTGCCCCTGTCTTGCTCCAGCTTGGGCGACACCACCACTGTGGCGCGCGCACCATCGCGCGTAATCAACCACGTCTGTTGACGGGGTTCGCCAGCACTTCCCGAGGCACGAATCAGTTCGTACAACTGCGTGCTATCAACGATGTCGGTTTCATCCACGCGCAGCACCAGGTCCCCCGCTTGAAGACGTGCTTGCGCTGCAGCGCCATTGGGCAAAATGCCGCCCAGGCGCGCCTGGGAAAAAGGAGCAGATACGCCGATTTTTTGAAACAACTTGGCATCAGCGCTGCGGGCGTCGACGCCGCTGAGCGGCAGCAATGCAGCCAACGAGGATTGTTTCTGCGGTGACGTGAACTCGACCTGCAGATTGCGATGCGCGATAGCCCCACGTGCCAACCACCAGCGAAAGTCTTCAAAAGAAGCGACATCTTCGAGGTCCTCGCCCTCGAAGCCGGCCCGCTGAATTCGTTCGCCACCGCCAAAGCCCGCCAAAGCCAACACGGAACCTTGTGGAGGTTTACCCACAACGGCCTGCGCCATCTCAATGCCGGTCCAATTGACGCAGCTATAAAGGGCAACCGCCAGTATCAAATTGGCAATCGGTCCTGCCAACACAATAGCGGCCTTGCTGCGCAAGGGTTGCGTGTTGAACGCCATCGCCCGCTCATGCACTTCCACTGGCGCTTCGCGCTCGTCCAGCATCTTGACGTAGCCGCCAAAAGGCAGCAACCCCACCACAAATTCTGTCCCAGAGGTACGCGAAGTCCACCCCCAAAGCCTCGGACCAAATCCCACAGAAAAACGAAGGACCTTGACACCACACCAGCGCGCGACCGAAAAATGGCCTAGCTCATGTATAGCGACCAAAACCACGATCGCAACGAGGAAAGCAAGTACAGTCATCACGTCAAGGCGTCGTTGGTTTCAGGTGGACAAACGCGAAATCGCATCTTCTGCCGCCTGCCTGGACAACAGATCCAACGCCAGCAAATCGTCCAATGACGCCGGTGACTGGGGTGCAACAGCAGACAGAGTTTCAGTGTTGACACGGTGGATGTCGTCGAAACGGATTCTTCGCGCCAAAAAGGCCGCGACTCCCACTTCATTGGCCGCGTTCAACACTGCAGTGGTACCTGCGGGTGCCTTCAATACCTGCCATGCCAAATCTAGCCCCGGGTAACGTTTCTTATGGTCTTTTGAGTCGAATGTCTCGAAGTTCAGGCCTGCCATGGTCGAAAAATCCAGCGCAGCGGCACCCGAAGTGATGCGCTCTGGCCATGACAGGCCATAGGCAATCGGCCCTCGCATATCCGGTGTGCCCAACTGGGCGACAACCGAGTTGTCCACGTACTGGACCATGGAATGGATCACGCTTTGCGGGTGGATCACGACCTGGATTTGCTCTGGCGCTACGCCAAAGAGAAACTTAGCCTCGATGACTTCCAGCGCTTTGTTCATCATGGTCGCCGAGTCCACAGAAATCTTGCGACCCATGACCCAATTGGGATGGGCGCAGGCTTCTTCCGGCGTTACATCGCGCAAGGTTGAAGGGTCGCGGGTCCGAAACGGACCACCCGACGCAGTCAAGATGATTTTGTCTATGCGTGCAGCCCAATCCAGCGGGTTCTGCGGAAGGGATTGAAAAACCGCAGAGTGCTCGCTGTCGATGGGCAACAAAGTAGCGCCACCCGCCACGACGGTGTCCATGAACAATTGCCCACCCACCACCAACGCCTCTTTGTTGGCAAGCAAGAGCCGTTTGCCTGCCTGTGCAGCGGCCAGACAAGAAGCTAGTCCGGCTGCACCCACAATAGCGGCCATGACTGCATCGACCTGTTCATGGGCCGCAACCATGCAGATCGCATCGGCGCCCCACAAGATCTTGGTGGGCAAACCTTCAACCGCACACCGTTGCTGAAGCTGTCGACCATGTCTCTCACTGGCCATCACTGCAAAGACGGGTTTGTGCAGCGCGCACTGCGTAAACAAGGTGTCCACACTAGTCGCGGCAGTGAGGGCAAATACTTCAAACCGATCAGCGTGGCAGGCAATGACGTCGAGCGTATTCACGCCAATGGAGCCGGTAGACCCCAATACAGCCACTCTTGATTTTTCGCGCTTCATACCGTCGTCAACATCATCGCCAACGGCAATATGGGCAGCAAGGCGTCCACGCGGTCCAGCACGCCACCATGGCCGGGCAGCAAACCACTGCTGTCCTTGATGCCGGCGCTGCGCTTGAACAACGACTCGACCAAATCACCGACGATACTCATCGCCGCCAAAAACAAAATAGCCAAGAGCATGAAGGCTACGTGAACGCCTCCCAAACGGGTGTAGAGACTGGCCGCGCCGAGAGACATGACGGCGTCCAGGTATCGCCAGACAAAGGCAATTGCAACCACGCCCAGCATCCCTCCCAGAGCGCCTTCCCATGTCTTGCCAGGGCTGATGGAAGGTGCCAGCTTGCGTGCAAAAAATCGACCCCCAAACGCCTTTCCCGCGAAATATGCAAAGATGTCGGCCGCCCAGACCAGCACCAAAACAGAAAAGAGGAAATTGATACCTTCGATGCGCGCATGCACAACGGCCACCCAAGCGACCCACAACGCAAATACACCACCCGTTAGACGCACTAATCTGGGCACTCCAGACCAAACTGCGACGCCCCGGAATAGCAGCCAGGCCCCAACAAGGACCCAGGCGCCGCCAGCCACGATCCAGAGGGGCTTCAGCGGGGCGTAAATGAGTCCTCCAAACCACGACAACAGACACAGCGCAGCACATAGGCCCCCGACCACTAGTGAAGCCAAGGGACCACACTGGTTCATGCGGGCCCACTCCCAAGCAGCCGCGGCGATCAACACAACGGTGACTGCCGCAAACACTTCAGGCAGAGGATAAAAAACTGCAGGCAACAGTATCGCCAGCATAAGCAACGCTGTGATGATTCTTTGCTTCAGCATGGGTGTACCTCTTATTCCGTATTGGCCGTATTAGCAGAGATCTGGCTCGAAGTTTTGCCGAACCGACGCTCGCGTGAAGCATAGTCCAGCAGGGCGGCATCTAAAGCAGCTTCGTCGAAATCTGGCCACAGCAAATCACTGAAATAGAGTTCGGAATAGGCCGCTTGCCACATCAGAAAATTGCTGAGCCGCATCTCCTTTCCGGTTCGAATCAACAGGTCAGGGTCCGAGCAATAGGACATTGACAAAGCACCAGACAGCGAGGCCTCGGTAATTGGCGTTCCTGCTTCTGCCAACCGCGCAGCGGCCGACGCAATATCCCAACGACCACCGTAATTGAAGCAAACGTTGAGCAACAACACAGTATTGGTTTCGGTCGCAGCTTCGGCCTGTTCCAGACCAGCCTTAACCCGCGCCGACAAGCCCTCCCGAGACCCGACAAACCGAAGACGCACGCCGTCGCGCTGCAGCTTTGGAACTTCGCGGGACAAAGCCATGGCCAAAATATCCATCAAGCCAGATACTTCTTCGACGGGGCGATTCCAATTTTCGGAGGAGAAGGCAAAAACCGTGAGCGTACCGATATTGCGGCTTGGGCACGCGCTGACGATTTTCTTCAGCACGTCCACGCCCTGCTTGTGCCCTGCTATCCGGGGCATGTAGCGCTTAGACGCCCAGCGGCCATTTCCGTCCATCACGATGGCAATATGGAGCGGCACGCTAAGCTGTTCTGCCATACGGATGGGGAGCAATCGTTTCAGATCATCGCGGGCTTTAAACCGCCATGATGTCGTTTTCTTTGGAAGCGACCAGACGGTCGATGTCGGTTATGTGCCGATCCGTCAGTTTTTGAATTTCGGCTTCCGAACGTTTTTGGTCGTCCTCCGAAGCCAGTTTGTCTTTCACCAGCTTCTTCAAAGACTCGTTGGCGTCACGACGCAAATTGCGAACAGCAACCTTGGCGTTCTCACCTTCTCCGCGGACGAGCTTGGTCAATTCGCGGCGGCGCTCCTCGGTCATCACTGGCATCGGCACGCGAATCAAGTCACCCATGCTTGAGGGGTTTAAGCCCAAATCACTGTCGCGGATAGCTTTTTCGATCTTTGCACCCATGCCTTTTTCCCACGGCTGCACACTGACGGTGCGCGCATCCAGCAAGGAAAGATTGGCGACCTGACTCAAAGGCAACATGGCGCCGTAGTAGTCCACCTGGACCGTATCCAACAATGCCGGGTTGGCGCGCCCGGTGCGAATTTTTGTCAAGTTGCTCTTGAACGACGCGATGGACTGGTCCATTTTCGTATCAAGCGTTTTTTTGATGTCATCGATTGCCATAGTTCATCCTCTGATCTGCAAGCCCGGAGCAAAGTTCAAAAATCTGTCAAGCGTAAACCAGCGTACCTTCGTCTTCGCCCATGACCACCCGTTTGAGTGCGCCATGTTTGAATATCGAGAACACCTTGATGGGAAGCTTTTGGTCGCGGCACAACGCAAACGCTGCGGCATCCATGATTCCCAGGTTTTGGGACATCGCGTCGTTGAATGTTATCTTGGCGTAACGTGTTGCATGGGGATCTTTCTTCGGATCTGCCGAATAGACACCGTCCACCTTGGTAGCCTTGAGCACAATCTCTGCTCCAATTTCTGCACCGCGCAAGGCCGCAGCCGTGTCGGTTGTGAAAAACGGATTGCCTGTGCCTGCAGCAAAAATAACGACTTTGCCTTCTTCCAAATACTGCAAAGCCTTCGGACGCACATAGGGCTCTACCACCTGCTCAATTCCGATAGCGGACATGACGCGGGCAATCAGACCAGCTTTGTTCATGGTGTCGCCCAGAGCCAGAGCATTCATCACCGTTGCCAACATGCCCATGTAGTCGGCAGTTGCACGGTCCATCCCAACTGACCCGCCAGCGACGCCACGGAAGATGTTGCCGCCACCAATCACGACCGCGACCTCCACGCCCAAACGCGTTACCTCGGCGATTTCGTCCACCATACGCACGATGGTGTCACGGTTGATACCGAACTGGTCATCACCCATCAAGGCTTCGCCCGACAACTTCAGCAGTATGCGTTTGTAAGCAGGCTTTTCTTGGCTCATGGGTGACTCCGGTTAACGCAATGGAACAGTTTGATGCGCAAAAACTGTCAATTAGGCAGATTGCTGAGCAGCTGCGACTTGCGCGGCCACTTCGGCTGCAAAGTCATCAACCTTTTTCTCGATGCCTTCACCGACCACATACATGGTGAATGCTTTAACCGTAGTTCCGGCGGCTTTCAACATCTGCTCTACGGTTTGCTTGTCGTTCTTGACGAAAGTCTGGTTAAACAGCGAGACTTCCTTGAGGTACTTCTGGACACCGCCATCGATTCGCTTAGCAACGATTTCAGCGGACTGAACCGGCTTTCCAGCGGCAGTCGCAACTGCGGCATCTTCAGCTGCCTTGGCGGCAGCCACGGAACGCTCACGCTCCACCAACTCTGCGGGAACGTCACTGCTGGTCAGCGCTACAGGCTTCATGGCGGCAACGTGCATGGCCACGTCCTTGGCCGCAGTCGCGTCGCCTTCAAACTCGACAACCACACCAATACGGGTGCCATGCAGGTAAGACGCCAGTTGCGCACCGCTGCCAAAATGCTTGAAACGGCGAAACGTCATGTTTTCGCCAATCTTGCCAATCAAACCCTTGCGCACGTCTTCCAACGTGGGGCCGAAACCATCTTGCTCATAGGCCAGCGCGCTCAATGCAACAACGTCAGCCGGATTGTGTTTTGCGATCAAGTCGACAGCCGCATTGGCCAAGCCCAGGAAACTGTCATTCTTGGTGACGAAATCGGTTTCGCAATTGACTTCGAGCAGGGCGCCCACATTGCCGTCTACCGAGCTCACCACAACACCTTCAGCGGTGATACGGGCTGCGGCTTTTCCAGCCTTGCTGCCCAGCTTCACACGCAGCAACTCTTCTGCTTTGACCATATCGCCCTCAGCTTCGGTCAGAGCCCTTTTGCACTCCATCATGGGAGCATCAGTTTTTCCACGCAGTTCAGCAACCATGCTTGCGGTTATTGCAGCCATTTCGTTTCTCCGTAATCAATTCAATAGTTTAATAAAGGGCTAAAAAAAAGGGGCAACGAAGCCCCCTTTTTCAGGCGGTACAGCTTTAGGCGGCAGCGTCGCTCACCTCAACGAACTCGTCGCTGCTCTCGGCGGCAACCGCCTTGACCACATCGTCCATCTGGTTGGCGCGGCCTTCAAGAATAGCGTCCGCAATGCCACGCGCATACAGCGTCACGGCCTTGGAAGAGTCATCGTTACCAGGAATCACGTAGTCGATGCCTTCTGGCGAGTGGTTCGAGTCAACCACGCCGATCAAAGGAATACCCAACTTGCGGGCTTCAGCGATAGCGATCTTGTGGTAGCCCACGTCGATAACGAAAATCGCGTCTGGCAAAGCGGCCATATCCTGGATGCCGCCAATATCTTTTTCCAACTTAGCCAGTTCACGAGCGAACATCAATTGTTCTTTCTTGCTCATGCTGTCCAAGCCAGTTTCTTGCTGGGCCTTCATCTCTTTCAGGCGCTTGATCGAAGTCTTGACCGTCTTGAAGTTGGTCAGCATACCGCCCAACCAACGCTGATCGACAAAGGGAACGCCTGCGCGTTGCGCTTCCTCAGCCACAGTCTCGCGGGCTTGGCGTTTGGTACCGACCATCAAGATGGTGCCGCGCTTTGCCGACAACTGACGCACAAACTTGGCCGCATCCTGGAACATCGGAAGCGACTTCTCCAAGTTGATAATATGAATTTTGTTGCGATGGCCGAAGATAAACGGGGCCATCTTGGGGTTCCAGAAGCGGGTTTGGTGTCCAAAGTGAACGCCGGCTTCCAGCATTTCGCGCATAGTTACTGCCATAAATTACTCCAAAGGTTAGGTCTAAGATCCAGCCCCTTTATCGCCTGCTCAAGCACAATAGGTTGCTTGAACGGGTAACACCTTGACGGGGCAGATCTGCGATTTGCTTACCAACGGTTACTGGGACCATCGGCAAAGCCAGTCGAGTATAACATGGTGGCAAGTGTCGGAACGGGGCCTCAAGCCCACTCAAATCCTGTGCATTTCCAGCACACAATGCAAAAGAATAGAGGACACTGGGTCCGTTATTTGTCAGTTCGGCGGCCGTTGTCTTGGCGCCGGCTTTTAAACGTGCGGGAAGGAGCCACCATGAAGGTCAGATTTTGGGGTGTTCGCGGATCTATCGCATCACCTGGCCCCAAAACGGTGCGCTATGGCGGCAATACAACCTGCATTGAGATTCGTACCGACAACAACGAACTCATTATTCTCGACGCTGGCACGGGCATATTTCCCTTGTCGCAGACCCTGCTAGCCGAGTTGCCAGTAACAGCCAACGTACTGATCACACATTCCCATTGGGACCACATCCAAGGCTTGCCTTTTTTTATACCAAATTTCATACCAGGTAACACCTTGCGTTTACACGGTGGATTCGACCCCGTATCCGGCAAAGGCATTGAGCAAGTTATGTCGGTCCAACTGCAATACAGCTTTTTCCCTGTGCGTGAAGCCGAGATGAAGGCACGCATTGAATACGCGACCCTGGTGCCAGGCGAGAAACACCAGATTGGATCTGCCACCATCACCCCATGCATTCTCAACCATCCGGTTATTGACTTCGGTTACCGGATCGAGAGTAACGGCAAGTCTGTATTTTTTACCGGTGACCATGAACCACCCTACAACATTTACCAGCCCGGTGACGAAGGCTTCGAAGAGTATCAAGAGTTCGTAAACGACAAAAACGCAGCAATCATCGAAGCCATTCGGGATGTGGATGTGTTCATCGCCGATTGCTCATACACCGATGCAGAGTACCCCTCCAAAATAGGCTGGGGACACGGTACGTTCAGTTCCAGTATCGCGACTGCAAAGCAAGCCAATGCCAAGGTCTTGATCTGCACACACCACGAGCCAACACGCAGCGATGATGCGCTGGAAGAAGCCTTTCAAGAAGCGCTAAAAACCAACGCCACCATTGCCTCTGGAATGGATATTCGCTTGGCGCGCGAGGGAGAAACCTACGAATTCTGAACGCATATTAGGCGCCGATGGCTTGGGCGCATGGAATGGAAAACCCCTTTTCACTGCAGTCCAAACCCGTGCGTTAGAAACATCCAGTGCTTTGGCCCTACCGCCGCACATGCTCATGCGACGGGCCGGCCTCGCCGTAGCCCAGTTCGCGATGGCCATCGCACCCCACGCAAAAACCATCTGGATTGCGTGCGGACCTGGTAACAATGGCGGCGACGGGTACGAGGCAGCAAAGCATTTGAAATCATGGGGGAAGACGCCGGTTGTGACGTGCATGGGAGACACGAGCAAGCTGCCTGTTGATGCTGCTATAGCCCGGCAGGAAGCATTGAACACTGGTGTCCTATTTTCAGAGGCGGTACCCTCGCAATACGACTTGTGTATCGACGCCCTGTTTGGAATCGGTCGAATTCGCCCTTGGGAAGAACGTACGGCCAGTTGGATTGAACGTATGAACGCCGAAGTTTTACCGGTCGTTTCGATCGATCTTCCGTCCGGCCTGAACGCCGATACGGGTGAAACCAATGGACTGCATGTCAAAGCGAACTGCACACTGAGCCTTTTGACGCTTAAGCCCGGTCTTTTCACTGCGGATGGTCGGGCGGCTTGCGGTGAGATCTGGTTCAATGACCTGGGGATACAAGGGTCAGACAACGCGAACGCAAGATTAAACACGGCACCAACCATTCGCACTCGGGCACACAATACCCACAAAGGCAGCTATGGTGATGTTTGCATCGTAGGCGGAAAAACCGGTATGACCGGAGCCGCACTATTAGCCGCTCGGGCCGCGTTGCTGGGCGGCGCTGGACGGGTTTATGTAGGCTTATTGGATCCGGTGGCAGCGCAACTCGACATCGATCACCCAGAGCTGATGTTTCGAGGCCTGTCCAACATTGCCTATGAAAACATGACCGTTGTTGCAGGATGTGGTGGTGGCGATGCCGTGACCCTTCACATGCCAAAGCTTTTGACAGAGTCAGCCCGATTAGTGCTGGATGCCGACGGACTGAATGCCATTGCCAATGACTCGACGCTGCAGAGTTTGTTGGCTGGGCGACCACCACATACTACGGTGCTTACACCCCACCCTTTAGAGGCCGCTCGCCTGATGAACCTCAGCACGGCACAAGTCCAAGCGGATCGTTTGCGAGTAGCGCAATCACTGGCCGAAAGATTCGCTTGTACCGTCGTTCTCAAAGGTTCAGGCACGATCATCGCCGCACCAGGAGTTCTTCCGCGCATCAATACATCTGGAAATGCCCGTCTTGCGACTGCCGGCACAGGGGATGTGTTGGCTGGCCTGATCGGCGCCCGCCTAGCATCGGGCGGGGGAACGTTTGCACTTGCATGCGAAGCCGTATTTCGCCATGGTCAAGTAGCAGATGGCTGGTCACCCACTAAAGCCCTAACAGCGCAAGCGCTGGCCAATGCATTGTGAGCAAAAGCCAGCGCCTTCTTCCATGAAAGGGCACTAACGGCGCTTTCTGGGGGCTTTCTTTTGCGGGCTTACGCCTTTGTCGATCGCTTTCGGCGCTTTTGAGGATTTGCCAGCCGAGCGTTTGCGTGGCTCTTCTGCGAACGTTGCGGACCGCGTGTGGGACGGTGCCTCGGATCGGTCTCCCTTCGGTACGCGAGACTTCGTATCACGCCCCATGCCCTTGTCCGCCATTGCACGCGACACCAAAGCGTCGCCGTCCTGCATCAAACGGAAGTCGATTTTTCGACCGTCAAGGTCGACGCGGCTCACCTGGATGCGGACCCGAGTACCGATGGCATAACGGGTTCCCGTTCTCTCGCCACGCAGCTCTTGGCGGGCTTCGTCAAAGCGGAAGTACTCGCCACCCAACTCGGTAATATGGACCAAACCTTCCACATACATTGCGTCAAGTGTGACGAAGACACCGAAACTCGTAGCGGCAGTCACTACACCACCATATTCTTCACCCAAGTGTTCCTTCATGTACTTGCACTTGAGCCACGCTTCGACATCACGACTCGCCTCATCGGCCCGACGCTCGTTGGCACTGCAATGCAAACCAGCGGCCAACCACGCCATGCCCTCGGCATTTGTCTTTCTGGGTACTTGAGGCGGTTGCGCCCCGCGCGAGGCGGCACCCTTCTCCAGCCTGCGGGCCAACTTGGCGTGCGCCTCGCCGGGTGTCGGCAACACCGGTAATTGGTAGCGCGTTTTGGCAAGTACCGCTTTGATGACCCTGTGCACGAGCAAATCCGGATAGCGGCGAATTGGGCTAGTGAAGTGGGTATAGGCACCGTAGGCCAATCCAAAGTGCCCACTGTTGGTTGGCGTGTAAATAGCCTGTTGCATGGAGCGCAAAAGCATGGAGTGAATCTGCTGAGCATCCGGCCTGTCTTTGGTGGCCACTGCAATGGCTTGAAACTCACCGGGCGAGGGATCATCGCTAATCGTCATTCCAAGACCGGTTGCTTTCAGGTAATTCTGCAGAATCTCTTTCTTTTCTGGCGTCGGACCTTCATGCACGCGAAACAATCCGGGGTGCTTGCTTTGCGCAATGAAGTCTGCGCTGCATACATTGGCAGCCAACATGGCTTCCTCAATCACCCTGTGCGCCACGTTGCGGGTACGGGGTACGATTTTTTCGATGCGCCCACCTTCATCACATACGATTTGTGTTTCGGTGGTCTCGAAATCAACCGCACCACGCTTTTGACGGGATTTCAGAAGCGCTTGGAACACGCCGTGCAAGTTGAGCAAGTCTCCTACGCGGTCTTTGCGCTTGATGGCCTCCGGCCCACGGGTGTTGCCGAGGATCGCTGCCACCTCGGTATAGGTGAACCGGGCATGGCTCCACATGACCGCGGGATAGAACTGGTAGGCATTGACCTCACCATCTGCCGTAACAAACATATCGCAGACCATGCACAGGCGTTCAACCTCGGGGTTGAGTGAGCACAAACCGTTTGACAGTTTCTCGGGCAGCATGGGAATGACACGCCGCGGAAAATAGACGCTGGTCGCGCGGTCATAGGCGTCAATGTCGATCGCCGATCCGGTCTCTACATAGTGACTGACGTCGGCAATGGCCACTAGCAAACGCCACCCTTTGACACCTGACTTGCCGCGACCTTTGGTTGCAGGTTCGCAATACACCGCGTCGTCAAAATCTCGCGCGTCCTCGCCATCAATGGTCACCAAAGGAACATCGGTCAAATCAATTCGATCCACCTTGTCATGAGGAAGGACCTTGTCCGGCAAGGTGCGAGCCAGTGCAATACAGGCTTCAGAGAATTCGTGCGGAACACTGAACTTGCGCACAGCAATTTCAATTTCCATGCCGGGATCATCCACTTCACCCAGGACCTCCTTGATACGCCCCACGGGCTGCCCAAACAAGGCGGGTGGCTCGACCAATTCGACCACCACGACCTGCCCAGCTTTGGCTACGCTGGTGGCACCCTTGGGAATGAGGACGTCATGCCCATACCGCTTGTCTTCTGGCGCAACCAACCAGACCCCGCTCTCCTGCAATAAGCGACCGATGATGGGTTGCTTGGAACGCTCTAGTATTTCAACGACCCGCCCTTCAGGCCGACCCTTGCGATCACTGCGCACGATACGGACTTTTACGCGGTCCTTGTGAAGAACGGCGCGCATCTCGTTTGGCGGTAAATAAATGTCCGGAGCGCCATCGTCGCGTGACACGAATCCATGACCATCTCGATGGCCTTGGACTATTCCCTCAACTTCGTCCAGCAAACCGCTGGTTTGGATAATATTTTTGATAGAGACGCTCTCTTTCCTGAGATACCCGAGTGCCGGAATTGATGAACGCAGTGGTTTCAAGCGCTACGCCATACCAACATCATCGCACACCACTTTCCATAGACAAAGAAGACTCGGCTCCCTTTTTCTTTGACGACTACGATTTCAAAAAAGACCCATGTCGATGGGCATAAAATCCATGCTAAAATTCGATTCGTTGCCCAGATGGCGAAATTGGTAGACGCACCAGCTTCAGGTGCTGGCGGTTGCAAGACCGTGGAAGTTCGAGTCTTCTTCTGGGCACCAAAATTAGATGAGGCCTGTAACGCAAGTTACAGGCCTTTTTCTTTTTATGGATGTGAGAAATCAACGCTCTTCGCGTCGTCGAAAGCGCAAAAAAATGCCACTGAACTTCAGTGGCATTTTTTTTATGGGTACAAGTCGAGGCAATGGGCCGTCATATTGGCATAGCGACCAAATCATGCCCTTGCGCAGCAACAATGCGGGCCTTGGTAAATTCGCCTACTTTCAGTGTCTTGCTGATTTTTTCGGGCGGAAGCAAGCGCACCACGCCATCAATTTCTGGCGCATCCGCGTAGCTCCTACCGACGCCACCCTTCTTCCCCATACCCGGCGCTGAATCAACCAGAATCTGCATCGTGGAACCTACACGTCGCTGCAACTTGGCAATAGACACTTCTTCAGCTACTGCCATGAACCGTGCGCGGCGCTCTTCGCGCAATTCGATAGGCAACATGCCTGGTATGTCATTGGCCGTCGCGCCTTTGACGGCGCTGTAGGCAAAGCAACCTGCACGGTCAATCTCCGCCTCGCGGATAAAGTCCAGCAGGTGTGAGAATTCTTCTTCGCTTTCACCGGGGAAGCCCGCAATGAAAGTACTGCGCACCACGATTTCTGGGCACACCTCACGCCAAGCCTGCAAGCGCTCCAGATTCTTCTCACCACTGGCTGGCCGCTTCATACGGCGCAAAACGTCCGGGTGGCTATGCTGCAAAGGCACGTCTAAATAGGGCAATACACGCCCGGTCGCCATCAATGGCAGGATATCGTTCACGCTAGGGTAAGGGTATACGTAATGCAGTCGCACCCAGGCACCATACGGTTCAGCAATATCACCCAAGGTCTGCACCAATTCCAGCATGCGGGTCTTGACCGGCTTGCCATCCCAGAACCCAGTGCGGTATTTCACGTCTACACCGTAGGCAGACGTGTCCTGGCTGATCACCAGCAATTCTTTGACGCCACCTTCAAACAAGGCGCGGGCTTCGGTCAAGACATCGCCAATGGGGCGCGACACCAAATCACCGCGCATGGACGGAATGATGCAAAAGGTGCAACGGTGGTTGCAACCTTCGCTGATTTTCAAGTAAGCGTAATGCCGAGGTGTGAGCTTGATGCCTGCAACGCCGAAGGAGTTGGGCACTAAATCCACAAAGGGATCATGCGGCTTCGGCAAATTGATGTGCACCGCATCCATCACTTCTTGTGTGGCGTGTGGGCCGGTTACTGCCAAAACCTTGGGATGCATCTGGCGCACCATGTTGTCACCGTTGTCAGCGGTTTTGGCACCCAGACATCCCGTAACAATAACCCGACCGTTGGCAGCCAATGCTTCGCCAATCGTGTCAAGGCTTTCCTTGACGGCATCGTCGATAAAGCCGCACGTGTTGACAATCACGAGATCGGCACCTTCGAATGTTTTTGAGGTCTGGTAACCCTCAGCGCTCAGCTGGGTCAAGATCAGTTCGGAGTCGGTTAAAGCCTTCGGGCATCCAAGACTGACAAAACCAACGGTGGGAACGCGTGTGGGGGTAGAAATAACTTCACTCATACCACGATTGTCGCCGCTTTTCCTCCACCGACCCGCTACGCATGGTTTGTTAGCGCTTGAGTCCGAAGGTTCCCAAAAGCTGCTCAGTTTGCTTTTGCATCTGTTCTTGCATCTGCTGAAACAGATTGTTGCCCATAGAACCTTGAACCAACGGAGCCTGCATATCGATCAAGGCTTGCATGTTCTTCTCCAAATAACCACCCATCATGCCCTGCATGGTGTGCCCATAGAAGCGGATGATATTGGCCAACACAGCGGCAGTGAACATCGGCGTGCCGTTGGCCTCTTCTTCCAAAATAATTTGCAACAGGATACTGCGTGTGATGTCTTCGCCGGTTTTGGCATCGCGCACTACACAAGGCTCGTTTTCCATGACCAGTTGCTTGATCTCAGCCAAGGTGATGTAGCTGGACGTATCGGTATCGTACAAACGCCGATTGGGGTACTTCTTGATAACCCGTTGCGTTGGTTTTCTATCGGAATTGGTTTTGCTTTGCATAGCGAGCAGCGACTTCCCTGAAGAGCAAAAATGTATTGCAGTGCAACACATTCTAGGGACTCACTGGTAGGGACCAGCGGGGGAATACCCCTATGATTGGATACAAAAAAGCCCCGCGTCCACAAGGGAAACGGGGCATGTTTTTGGTAGGCGCAATTGGACTCGAACCAACGACCCCCACCATGTCAAGGTGGTGCTCTAACCAGCTGAGCTATGCGCCTACAGTATTCGAGAGGCCGAAGTATAGCAGTAAAAAAACGGTACCCAAACCTGCAGAGCTGCAACATCGTCTTGCGCCATAATTGACGTTAACGTAAACGTCAACTTTTCATTCACTTCACAAGGAAATCACCATGGAAATCGCAGGCAAAGTATTTATCGTCACCGGTGGTGCATCTGGCTTGGGCGAAGGCACTGCCCGCATGCTCACCGCCAAGGGCGCAACCGTCGTCGTTGCCGATATGCAAGTCGAAAAAGGCGAGGCCATAGCCAAAGAATTGGGCGGAGCATTTGTGAAGTGCGACGTGAGCCAGGAGGCAGACGGGCAAGCGGTTGTGGTCAAGGCCATGTCCCTGGGCAAGCTCATGGGACTGGTTAATTGCGCCGGCATTGCGCCCGCTGAAAAGACCATCGGCAAGAACGGCGCGCACAGCCTGGCAGTATTTAGCAAGACCATTACCGTCAATTTGGTCGGCAGCTTCAACATGATCCGACTGGCGTCAGAAGCCATGTCCAAGAACGAACCAGAAGCCACCGGCGAGCGCGGCGCCATCATTTCCACTGCATCAGTCGCTGCATACGACGGGCAAATGGGACAAGCGGCCTACAGCGCTTCCAAAGGCGGCGTGGTCGGCATGACCTTGCCTATCGCCCGTGACCTGGCGCGCAACGGCATCCGCAACATGACCATTGCCCCTGGAATTTTTGGTACGCCCATGATGTTTGGCATGCCCCAGGAGGTGCAAGACTCGCTGGCTGCGGCCGTGCCCTTCCCTTCTCGTCTGGGCACACCAGAAGACTACGCCAAATTGGCCATTCACATTTTCGAAAACGATATGCTCAACGGCGAAGTCATTCGCCTGGACGGTGCTATCCGCCTGGCACCACGCTAAACACGCAGCGAAAGCTAAACCCCAAAGCCATCGTCCGCAGCGATCACCGCGCCGTTGACAAAATGGCTTTGGTCAGAGCACAGCATCACGATCAAGGCGTCCAGATCTTGCGGCTGGCCAACTCGCTTACGCGGCAGCATCTGGATCAACTTTTGACCGGCTTCGGTTTGCCAATGGCGGTGGTTAATCTCCGTATCGATATAGCCAGGGCAAAGCGCATTTACATTGATGCCATAGCGCCCCCATTCCAGCGCCATTGCCTTGGTCATCTGCACCACCGCTGATTTACTCATGCAATAAACGCCGATCTGCGGCAGCACACGCAGACCCGCAACAGACGCAACATTGACGATGCGCCCACCGGTGTAACTACCCGGTGCCGAACCAGTGGCCCGCGCCAACATACGTTTGCCGACCTCTTGGGCGACAAAGAACGCACCTTTTACGTTGGTGTTGAACATGTAGTCAAAATCATCAGGCGACACATCCTGTAATCGCTGCGTAGTGCTCACGCCGGAGTTGTTGACCAGAATATCGATGGACCCAACCTCGGTCTCCGCATGGGCAACCGCCGATTTGATGGAGTCGTGGTCGTTGACGTCCAACTCGATCACATGGGCGTCACCGCCCTCTCCGTTAATCGTGGCCCGCAAATCCTTGAGTTTTTCGACACGGCGACTGGCCAGCACAACTGCAGCACCCGCTGATGCCAAGGTCCGCGCAAACTGTGCGCCCAAACCACTGGATGCGCCAGTGATGAAGGCCACGCGGCCAGAAAGATCGATGGTGTATGCCATTTAGAGAACCTCTACGAATAAAAAAGAACGACCGTGCTATTACATGGATTCGGAGCATAAAATGCGATGCAAATCCGAACAAGACTAAGCATTGGTCGGCAGAATCCATCTAACCCCATTATTGAACGAGACACACCATGACCAACGAGGAAATTCTTGCCCAGTTCGGCCCCCGTGAAGCGATGGAATACGACGTTGTCGTGGTAGGCGGTGGCCCTGGCGGTCTGGCGGCAGCCATCCGCATCAAACAGCTCGCTGCGGAAAAAGGGAAGGACGTGTCGGTCGTGGTGCTGGAAAAAGGGTCAGAACCGGGTGCACACATATTGTCGGGCGCCATCATGGACCCTATCGCGCTGACCGAGCTCTTTCCCAACTGGAAAGAAATGGGTGCACCGCTGAACCAGCCGGTGACCGATGACGCCTACATGTTCCTCGGCGAAAAGACCGGCGTGCGCGTGCCCAACGTGTTCTTGCCACCGTTCGCGCACAACCATGGCAATTTCATCATCAGCCTAGGGACATTGACCAAGTGGTTGGCCGAGCAGGCCGAGGGTCTGGGCGTTGAAATATTCCCCGGCTTTCCCGCCGCTGAAGTGCTGTACAACGCCAACGGCTCGGTCAAAGGGGTAGCCACCGGCAATATGGGCGTGGGTAAAGACGGCGTACCCATGGACAGCTTCCAACTGGGCATGGAATTGCTGGGCAAATACACTGTATTTGCCGAAGGCGCACGCGGCAACTTGGGCAAGCAACTGATTGCCAAGTTCAAACTCGACGACGGCAAGGACCCACAGGCCTGGGGCCTGGGCATCAAGGAACTGTGGGAGATCGACCCCAGCCGCCACCAACCCGGGTTTGTGATGCACACCGCTGGCTGGCCGATGGAGTCTGACACCTATGGCGGTGCATTTTTGTACCATCTGGAAGACAACAAGGTTGCCGTGGGTTTTGTCACCGGCCTGGGCTATTCCAATCCCTACCTGAGCCCGTTTGAAGAATTCCAGCGCTGGAAGACGCATCCCAATATCCGCTACTACTTTGAAAATGCCAAGGGCGAAATCACCGCCAAGCGCCTGGGCTACGGCGCACGCGCCATCAACGCCAGTGGTATCAACGCACTGCCCAAGACTGTGTTCCCTGGTGGCTGCCTGATTGGTTGCAACGCGGGTTATTTGAACGTGGGCCGCATCAAGGGAAGCCACGCCGCTATCAAGACCGGTATGCAAGCCGCCGAAGCCGCTTACGACGCTATCGTGGCAGGCCGCCAGCACGACGAACTGAGCGCCTACCCAGAAGCGTTCGAGAAGAGCTGGTTGCATACCGAGCTCATCAAAGACCGGAATTTCAAAAATTGGTTCAAGTACGGTTTGACTGTGGCCACCATCATGAATGGCTTCGAGCAGTTGATACTGCGCGGGCATATGCCCTGGACCTTGCGCCGCACCAAGCCCGACTATGCCTACCTGAAGCCGGCGACCGACTGCAGGCCCATCGCCTACCCCAAGCCCGATGGCAAGCTGACGTTTGACCGGCTCTCCAGCGTATTCATCAGTAACACCAACCACGAAGAGCAGCAACCGGCGCACTTGACGCTTAAAGATGCGTCGGTGCCGGTGAACATCAACCTGAACAAATACGCAGGCCCCGAGGCCCGCTACTGCCCGGCCGGTGTCTACGAGTTCGTGAAGAACGCCGACAACACCGACCGCCTGCAGATCAACGCGCAGAACTGTGTGCACTGCAAGACCTGCGACATCAAGGACCCGACGCAGAACATTGTGTGGGTCACGCCTGAAGGCGGCGGTGGGCCCAACTACGCAGGTATGTAGCATTTACGACGATACGATACGTTGGGCTAGCACTGTAGATAGCCTGCAGCCCTCGTCCCCATTGCGTAATACGCTATTACTTTGATAGCGAACGTAAGGCCGCCGCAGACCCTATGCGCCATCCGTCCGCAAACTATGCGTTATGTGCATGCGAAAAGCGCCTATCTAGGCTTGCAACACTAGGGAAAACCCTTACTCTTCAGCTATCGCAACTTTCCACCCTGACTGGTGGGTTTCTATATGTATACCGTGTTTGCCCAAATCGTCCGTATGTTTTCGATCCGCCCCACCGTTCAAAAGAGCGATAACCCCGCCCAGCAATTGATGCACAGCGCTGGTGCCTGCGTTGGCAACAGCCCTCACCACGCCCAAGAGCTGCGTGAAGCGGCCTACGCCTACCTTCGCGTCGTCCGCTAAAAACCCATCTTCGGGCAGCGGCACAATTGCCGAATGGTTAGCCCAGATCCGAATCAACCCAAATCGTCCATGCCACGAGGCGCCGCGCCCACGCCGCATGTGGCCGCCTGGGTCTATGCGTTGCGACACAAGGCTGATACAGCCACACTGAAAAACCTGCCTACGCTCAGTGATGCGGATGCGGCCAAGGTCATGGCGATGTTGCGCATCGAAGGCCCTGCCATGGAATCGCCTGCCTCCACACCGGCAAGTCCGTCTGCGCAGCAGCCTGAACGTCCCACCGACAGCGTCATTGGCCACTTCCGCCCTCGCCTCACGCTACAGACCTTGGGTCGCGGTGAAGGCTTGCTAGGCCTCAAGCCCCAGGGCAAGTTGGGCCCGCGCGGCGACAGTGCGACGCTGGCGCAGTTTGACTGGACCTACCAGACCGATGCGGGCGATCGATGGGAATCACCGGCACCCACCTCCATCCTCAACAGTCGCCCACCCTCCGTGCAGGAATTGTTCGACACCGGTGGCCCGGTGGTGCGCCTGCAGCGTGACATAGCCGCCGAGGCCGATGCCATGGATCTGGTCTGGGACATGGGGTTTGTCCCCTTGTCCGATCGCGCGTTCCAGTGGCGCAGCCGCGCGCACAGCCCCACGCTTGGGTCGGTATGGACCCTGCCACAGGAAGATTTTTTTGGTGATTTCTGGGCAGACCAAGTGCCCGCCTTGCAAGCTAAGGGCTGGTCCGTCGTCGTGAAACCTGGTTTTGCACATGAGAGCGTGCCCGTGCAACGCTGGAAACTGGTCGTCAGCCCCGACACCGGCGAAATCCTGTCAAAAGAACTGGCCGAGCCCGTGGTCAAACCCGGGCGTGGGGTGCAAAAGCTGCACCTCCCCGCCCGTGAAGGCGCCTGGCTGCTGAGCCTGGGCATCGAAATCGACGGCCAAACGCTGGACCTGGCACCCATGCTGGCCGACCTGCTGCGACGCGACGCCCGCTGGTTGAACGCCGCGATGATCGCCGCCATTGACGACCTGTCCATCGTGTCCCTGCGCGCGCCGGGCGGCAAGCGTATCGACGCGCCTGCCGCGCCGCTCAAGGCGATCGTTGGCGCGATGGTCGACCTGCTGACTGACCCGCTGCGCGCGCAAAACCTGGGCATGCTGAAGCTGGGCGCCTGGGAAGCCCGGCGGCTGGATGCCCTGCGCGCGACCTTGCTAGACGCCCACCGCGTAGGCCCGCAAAACACTTGGCAACTGGAGGGCGATGTGGGTTTGGCCAGCCTGGCCACGCGCCTCAAGGCTATCGGCGCTCCAGTCCCCGTAGCAGCACCCGAAGGCCTGCAGGTGCAACTGCGTCCCTATCAACTGGAGGGCCTGTCCTGGTTGCAATACCTACGCGCCCACAACTTGGGCGGTATCTTGGCCGACGATATGGGCCTGGGCAAAACAGCGCAGGCACTGGCCCATGTGCTGACAGAAAAACACGCCGGCCGGCTCGACCTGCCCGTGCTCGTCGTACTGCCTACGTCCTTGATCTTCAACTGGCAGGCAGAGGCACACCGCATGGCGCCAGGGTTGCGCCTGTTGACCTTGCAGGGGCCGGATCGCGCGGCCCTGTTTGCCCAGATGCCACAGCACGATCTGGTGCTGACCACCTATCCGCTGTTGTGGCGCGACATCGACGTGCTGGCCCAACAGCACTTTCACACCGTCATTTTGGACGAAGCGCAAATGGTCAAAAACGCTGGTAGCCGCAGCGCACGCGCCTTACGCCGCCTGCAGACCCGCCATCGCCTGTGCCTTACCGGCACCCCGATGGAGAACCACCTGGGCGAGTTGTGGGCCCAGTTTGACTGGCTGATGCCCGGCTTTCTGGGTGACGCGCGCCACTTTGCCGCGCGCTGGCGCAAACCGATTGAAGAGAACGGCGAGACCTTGCGCGCAGCGCTGCTGGCCCAGCGTGTGCGCCCCTTCATCCTGCGCCGGCGCAAGCAGGATGTGGCCAGTGAACTGCCGCCGCGCACCGAAGTCATTCAGCGCATACAACTGCAAGGCCATCAGCGCGAGCTGTATGAAAGCGTGCGCGTCGCCGCCGACGTGCAGGTCCGCCGCGTGCTGCAGCGCCAGAGCTTCAACGGCGCACAAATCACCATCCTGGACGCGCTGTTGAAGCTGCGCCAGGTGTGCTGTGACCCGTATCTCGTGAAACACAGCCACACGGTTTCAGCGCCGGGCCGCCCCAAGCTGAAACGCGCGCCCTCGGGGGGCAGCAACCCGCACAGCGGCGGAGCGTGGGGGCTCAATATCGAACGCGCCAAGTTGGAGCTGCTGGCAGACATGCTGCCTGCGCTGGTGGAAGAAGGCAGGCGTGTGCTGGTGTTCTCACAGTTCACGGAATTGCTGGAGTTGATCGCCGCGCAACTCCAGGCCCAAGCACTGCCCTTCCTGTGTCTGACCGGCAAGACCCCCACCCGAGAGCGTGGCAGCGTGGTGCAGCGTTTCCAGGCGCAAGAAGTGCCCGTGCTACTGCTAAGCCTGAAAGCCGGTGGCGTGGGCCTAAATCTGACCGCCGCAGATACCGTCATCCACATGGACCCGTGGTGGAACCCCGCGGTGGAAGAACAAGCCACCGCCCGTGCCCACCGCATCGGCCAGGACCAGCCGGTGTTCGTCTACAAACTGGTGATTGAAGGCAGCATCGAAGAACGTATGTTGGAGTTGCAAGCCCGAAAGCTGGCGTTGGCAGACAGCGTGCTCGGGCACGACGCCGCAGGCGCGCTGAAGTTTGACCAAGCCGATTTGGACGCTCTCTTGGCACCGTTGGGCGCATTGGCTCAAGGTGCGCAAACGCCTGAAGACGCAGCGGCACGCCGATGGGGCAGCAGCGGTAGGAGGCAAATCGACCTGTAGCCCTCGCGGAATGTGCGCATGCAGCTACTAAAACAATAGCAACCGTGTCAACGCACGAGCTTGCGTCGTACGCCCATAGAGTAGCCAGGCAGTTCGCGGTCGGTGGTCGCGCTCTGCTGCGCCAAGGTCTGCAGGTGGCGCAGCAAGTGGGCCTTGCTGCCCCGGTCCAGCTCGGTCTGCAACTTGGCCGCCGTCTTGAGCGAATCCAAGGCTTGGGCCAGGTCGCCAGCCTTCTCGGCAATCAGCGCGTTCTCGCGCTCAATACGCATCGCAATGTGTTTGGCGTTGGCCTTTTGTGCGGCGACCCGTGCCGACGCAATGGAGGTTTTGGCATCAGGCAACAGCCCCAGCGTCGACTGGCACTGGGCGCGCAGCAAAAACATCGTCGCCAAGCCCCAAAAGTGAGAGCAGGCCTTCAGCGCGCGCTGCGCGGGCACCAGCAACTCCAACGCCCGTGTAGGCTCGCCCTGCAGGGCCGCGACCTCGGCAATGCGAACCAGGCATTCGCTCGCAATGTCTTCCATCTGCTGGGCCTGTGCCATGGTTTGACCCAGGCGCAGGCTGACCAGCGCGTCGTCATACTGGGCCATGTGCATCTGGTTAACACCCAGGTTCACCGCATTGACCGCCTTCAGCTCGCGCAGGCGCAAGTCAAACCGGGCCCACTGGGTCAACGGCAAGCGTTGGGTGGAGCTGTCGAGTTTGGCCAGATTGGCGCCCAGGTCAGAAAACACTTTGACGGCCATGGCTGGCGCATCCAACGCATCGCAAATCTGGCCTATGCCCAGCTTGCACCAGCTCCAGCTGATGCGGTCACCGTCGCGTTTTGCGATCGCCATGCCGTCTGTCCAGTAGGTCAGCGCCACGCCGTATTCGGCCCGTGAATAGTAGGCACGGCCCACCAGATACAACACATGGGACTGCTCCCCAAATTCGCCACATCGCTTGGCACACTCAACTGCCTCCAGCAGCCAGGCGATGGAGGCATCCGAGTAGCCGTCTTGGTCGATGACCAAGCCAAAGGTTTGTGCAATCAACACCAGCGCCGCGTCATCGCCCATCGCCTTTGCCTGCTCTAAAGCGGCCAGGCACTCACTGTAAAGGGCAGCGCCACGGCCACTGCGGCCTGCTTGCTGGAGTTGCGCGACAACGGGTCTGAGGGAGCGGTGGGTGGCGTCAAATAGCAGCATGGGGCGTCAAGTATCGCACCCCGATCGCGCGCAGGCGCCGCCTCAACCCGCAGCCCGCTAGTCTCACATGGCGGCTTTGTAGAAAATGTAGTCCGCCTGGTACTTCACCACCTGTTTGACGCCCATATTGCTGGCTGTACAGGCGTTGCCAGGTGCCACGCCGCCCATGGTATTGACGCGCTGGATGTAGGTCACGCCAGTCATGGCGCCGCTGCCCATCGCCGGATTGGCCTTGACGAGTTGGTTGGGAATGTTGCCTGCCGAACTGGGCGCTACCGCCACTTGGGCGCCAGTCAGCTTGGAACCGTCCATGCTTTCCCAGGTCGCGGGCGGGCCAAAGTATTTGCCCACCTGCTTGCCACTGCGGTCATTGAGTTTGGCGGCCGGTCCGACAAAGACCCATTCAAACTGATCAGCCATGTCTTTCTTGGCACTGCATTGGTAAGTTATCTCGCCAACACCGGCCGTCTCCATAGCGACTGAATTGCCTGCAGGAACCTGAACAGGCGCAGGCAAATTGGCCTGTGAATACATCGGCATCGTCGACATGCTGCCGCAAGCTGCGAGCATTGAAAGAGCCAAGACGGAAACAGAAGCAGTAGTGGCACGAAAAATCATTTTTTCAACTCCGCAGTGGGGTGTAGTGCACGGACCCCAGTGGTCCGTGTCTATAAGCAGTACGCGGCCCCGGGAGGGTTGGATTCAAAAAATGATGCTCGACGAAAAAATAATTTTCAGAGCCCGTTGCTGCAGGCAGATGCAGCACCTCAGTGCCGCGACTTCTCGACCTGAATCCACTCAACCACGCTGGCGCGCAACACGCTCATCGGCAACTGGCCCGAAGTCAGAATCAGGCGGTGAAACTTCTTCACGTCGAAACGGTTCCCCAAGGCAGTCTCTGCCTCTCGCCGCAGGCGGCTGATTTCCAATTGACCGATCTTGTAGCCCAGCGCCTGGCCAGGCCGGGCGATGTAGCGTTCTACCTCGGATACCACGTCACTCTCGGCCATCGAGGAGTTGGCCAGCATGTAGTCAATGGCACGTTGGCGACTCCAGCCCTTGGCGTGTAGGCCGGTATCCACCACCAGGCGCATCGCGCGCAGCTGTTCGTCCGACAAGCGTCCGTACCACTGGTAGGGGTCGGTGAACAGACCCAACTCCTTGCCCAGGCTCTCCGCATACAAGGCCCAGCCTTCGACAAAGGCCACATAGTTCGTATTGAACCGGCGAAACTTTGGCAACGACGTGTCTTCTTGCGCTATCGAAATTTGGAAATGGTGGCCAGGCGAGGCCTCATGCAGTGACAGCGTCTCCATTCCGTAGATGGGTTGTGCGTTCAGGTTAAAAGTGTTGACATAAAAGACCCCGGGGCGGGAACCATCTTCCGATGGGCTGTCGTACTGCGCACCGGCCGCACTCTCGGCACGGAAGGCTTCCACTTCCCGGACCTCGTAATCCGCCTTGGGGGCGATGTCAAAGAGCTTGGGCAGCAGGCCATTGATGCGGGTTTGCAAGCTGCGGTAGCCCGCCAACAGGTCCTCGGGTCTTTGGTAGTAGTAACGCGGGTCGTCTTGCAGGTGCTTGAAGAAGGACTTGAGGTCGCCGTCATACTTGACCTCGCGCCGCACGCCCTCCATCTCGCCCAAAATGCGGCTCACCTCTTGCAAACCAAGGGCATGGATGGCATCCGGCGACAGCAGTGTCGTCGTGCTGTTACGTACGCGCAATGCGTACCATGCCTTGCCATCTGGCAAAGCAGACCAAGCCGTACTGGTGCGTGCCTTGGGCAGGTAATCGTCACGCACAAAATTGTGCAGACGCTGGTAGGCCGGCATCACCCTGTCCACCAGCAAGGCACGCAGTTGCGCCGTGATCCGCGTGCGGTCTGCGGCTGGCACCGTGTCGGGAAACGCTTTGATCGGCCCCCAGAAGATGCTTTGCTCGGGGTCGGTCACGATCAGGGCGCTCAATTGCGGAATCACCTTTTCCACGACGGCACGGGGTTGGGTCACGCCCTTTGACATACCCGTGCGCATATTTGCAGTCATACCGTCGAACATCGGAACAGCCAGCGACAGGCGGTGAATCCAGTCGTCATAGTCCTTCGTCGTTCTAAACGGCTGCAGCGATTTGCCGGAACCCAACAGCGCCAAAAAGCTGGGCATGCCACCAGTCTGGCTGATCGGCAGCACCCAGTCCGGAAAACGCTCACCCTGTAAAGACTCTTGCAAATCGCGCTGCAGAATGCCCCACGACAACCTATCCTTGGCGCTCAAGGCCTTGGGATCAAAGCCTTTGAGCTGATGCAGTTGGCGCAACACATAGCGCTTGTCGTCCGCACGCCATTGCGCTGTGGTGGTGTCGATCATCTGGTCGTTGTAGCGAGGGTCGCCCAACGAGGTTGCCAGAATGGGGTCGCGCTGCAACGTCTCTTCCCAATTGCTATCCAACCATTGGTTGAAACGCTCACTCGCATTGGGCTTGGCCCATGCGGTTATAGAAGCAGCCGCGACCAACAAGGCGCAAAACACACGACGCATGCAATGGACTCCAAACAAGGGGTGACACAGGGGAATGGGCCGAGAAGTCAGGCCAGCTTGCCCCAGTATCGCAGCCCGCCTCAGCAGTCGGCCGCACTGTATGCGCTTAGTGCGCTAAATCGGTGGGCGCAGCCGCTGTCGTAGCGAACATAGTCGCGTCAGGGCGCCTTACAGCGCCGTTTGCAAACACTTCCTGTTTGACTATGGCACGGTCGACCGTGCCAACTCCATGCGCCGCGCGGTCTGCGTGCCGGTGAGCACAAAGCCGCGTTGCACATGTTCGCCGTCTACAAAGCGCCAAATACCGAGAACAGATGCAGTGTCCGCCTGCCAGTCCCCACTCAGCCCCGTTTGGGGTGAAGCCACGACGATGGGCAGCGCAGGCGTCTTGACGGACACCGGCATCAGAGGAAAGCCCAGCACCGTGGGCGTACCCGCAAGTGTGGCTGCCAAGGCCCGCGCCGCATGCATGATGGGCATCACAAAGGGAAGCGTGCGCTGCCCCGCACTCGCATACTGCGCGCAGTCGCCCAGCGCGTAGACGTCGGGTGCCGATGTTTGCAAGAATGGGTCGGTGACGATGCCGCGTTCGCAGTGCACGCCTGCGGCAGCTGCTAGGTGGGTGTCGGCCCGCAGGCCAATGGCGCTGAGCACAGCGTCGGCGTGCACGCTCGCGCCCGACGACAAGCCCACCCGCAAACCCGTCTGCCCGGTTATGCGGTCAACGCTCTGCACCGTATCCTCGAAATGCCATTGCACGCCCAACTCGACCAATGCGTGGCGCAAGGCTTCGCTGGCCGCAGTGGGCAGCAAAGCGGCCAGGGGGCGATCCGACGGGTCCACCACATGCACTCGGTGACCAGCGTGCAACAAGTCATTGGCAAACTCGCAGCCTATCAGCCCAGCGCCCATGATGACGACGATTTTGCTATCAATTTCAGAGCTACTCGTGCTTGTTCCACGAGGGCTGAGGGCCAAATGGAACAAGGAAAAGTCGTCCAGGGAGTTGATCGCACGTACCTGGTCCGCAGCATCGCCCTGCAGGGGCATACGGATGGGTTGGGCTCCTGTGGCCAATACCAGTTGGCTGTAGCGCAGCGTTTGCGGCTCGTCCAGCAGGTCAAACGCCAAGGTGTGGGTGGCTATGTCCAGTGCTGTGACGCGTGTGTGGGCCAGCAGGGTGACATCAAGGGACAGCGCCATCTTCTCGCCTGGCGTGGTGACCAGTTGCTCAGGCGAGCGCCTTTGCGCAAAGGCGTTCGACAAGGACGGCTTGGCGTAAAAATCGCCACTGTCGGCGGTGATCACCACCACGGGCGTGGTGGTGTCCAGCTTGCGGAACTCGCGCACCGTGGTCCAACCGGCGAGACCCGCACCGATGATGATGAGGGGGTGCATGGTTTCAGATCTCGACCATGACAAAGTCGGCCTTGGCCACGCCGCACTCCGGGCAGGCCCACCCATTGGGAACATCGCCCCAAGGGGTGCCAGCGGCAATGCCGTCTTCGGGGCGGCCGGTTGCTTCGTCATACACAAATCCGCAAACGGCGCAGGCATAAGTTTTCATGGTTTTCTTTCGTTCAGTCAATTGGGAGGGTGAGGCAAGCCAGGTGGCCGGCTCTGTCCATTAGATGGAGGGCAGGTCCATCCCGTTCCCGGAAACTGCTGCTGCATCGGATAGCGCATGTCTTGCTATTGGAAGCAAGCTGGAGGACATTAGTACGGGGTCAAAAATATCCGGAACGCCGCGCACAGCACACGCATCTAATGGGCAGGAACACACATGAACACCTTCTCCATACCCATTACTCCCACTCCCACCGCGACCGAAACGAGCACGGATACTGAGTTGGTTTCTTTTGCGCTAGCTGGCGATGACACCGCCTTCGCACTGATCATGCGCCGCCACAACCGTCTGCTGTTTCGTTCGGTCCGCAGCATTCTGAAGAACGACGACGACACGCAAGACGCCGTGCAAGAAGCCTATTTGCGTGCCTGGCGCGCACTGGGCAGTTTTCGTTCGGACGCCAAGTTGTCTACCTGGTTGGTGCGCATCGCGGTGAACGAGGCGTTGGGCCGCTTGCGCAGCAGCGGCGCCCAGGTCGTGCCTTTGAATGCAGCCGTGGACACCGATGCCGCGCCCTTGGAGGACCAGATGCAATCCAACCCCGATGAACAACCCGAACAAAGCGCCATGCGCACCCAGGTCCGCCAGCAAATAGAAGCCCGCATTGACACACTGCCCGACCAATTTCGCACCGTCTTTATGTTGCGCGGCGTCGAAGAGATGACCGTCGAAGAAGTCTCTGCGGTGCTGGACATCCCCGAGGCCACCGTGCGTTCACGCTTCTTCAGGGCCCGCGGCATCTTGCGCGAAGGCCTGTCACG
>JBBQBG010000003.1:0-43394 GCA_038317285.1 Burkholderiales bacterium
TCGCCGATGTTTGACGCCGATTGGGAGGCCCATGGCTACCTGGACACGGTGGTGCGCAACACCGCAGCGTGGATAGAAGCCCAAAAGGTCAGCGGCCTGGTGCTGGAGGTCATCCGCCTACCCGGGCGCACGCCGGTGCTGTTTTTTGAAGTGCCAGCCACCAAGGTCGGCTCTACGCAAACCGTGTTGATGTACGGCCATCTGGACAAACAACCCGAATTCTCCGGCTGGCGCAATGACCTGGGGCCGTGGACACCCAAGATCGACGACGGCAAGCTGTATGGCCGCGGTGGTGCCGACGATGGCTATGCGGCCTATGCGGCCATTGCCGCTATCCAGACCCTCAAGACCCAGAATGCGCCGCATCCCCGCATCGTAGGCCTGATCGAAAGCTGCGAAGAAAGCGGCTCTTACGATCTGCTGCCGTATATCGACGCATTAAAGCCCCGCCTGGGCGAAGTGGGCTTGGTGGTCTGCCTGGATTCGGGCGCCGGCAATTACGACCAACTGTGGTTGACCAACAGCCTGCGCGGCATGGCCAGTGGTGTGCTCAAGGTCGAAATCTTGACCGAGGGCGTGCACTCGGGCGATGCCAGTGGTTTGGTTCCCTCGAGCTTTCGCATCATGCGCCAGGTGCTGGACCGGCTCGAAGACAGCGCCACGGGTCGCCTGCTGCCCGCCAGCTTCCACTGCGAAGTGCCGGTCGACCGCCTCAGCCAGGCCAAGGCCACAGCCGCAATCCTGGGTGATGAAATCTACAAGCGTTTCCCCTGGGCGCATTACGACTGTGATGGTGCAACCTCTTTTGCGCTACCCACCACTACCGATCCGCTGCAGGCCTTGTTGAACCGCACCTGGTTGCCCACGCTGAGCGTGACCGGGGCCGATGGCTTCCCGGAAATGAAGAACGCTGGCAACGTGCTGCGCCCTTACACCGCGTTCAAGCTCAGCCTGCGCCTGCCACCGCTGGTTGAAGCGGCGACTGCCGTGCAAGAACTCAAGGCATTGTTGGAAGACAACGCGCCCTACCAGGCCAAGGTCACGTTCGAAGGCTTGTCCAGTGCGACCGGCTGGAATGCGCCTAGCACCGCACCGTGGTTCGAAGACGCGCTGAACGCCGCATCGCAGGCACACTTTGGCGCGTCCTGCGGGTACGTGGGCCAGGGCGGCACCATTCCGCTGATGAACATGCTGTCCAAGGGCTTCCCTGCTGCGCAGATGATGGTTTGCGGAGTGCTTGGGCCCAAAAGCAATGCGCACGGGCCTAACGAGTTCTTGCACATTCCGTATGCCAAGAAGCTGACGGCGGCAGTGGCGCAGGTCATCGCACAATTCCCTTAAGACCCACACCCATCGCGAGAGCCATCGCCGCACCGTATGACAGCAGAATCCCGACTTTCTACCTTTACTGCCACAGACGGCGACAACGTTG
Source organism: Burkholderiales bacterium (assembly GCA_038317285.1). GTDB lineage: Bacteria > Pseudomonadota > Gammaproteobacteria > Burkholderiales > Burkholderiaceae_C > Allorhodoferax. Next base: position 1,433 of record JBBQBG010000003.1, read on the forward strand.
TTGTTCAGGACTGGCCTTTAGAACCCACCGTAAAACTGCGCGGGGTGGTGATCCTGGTGCACGGCCTGGGTGAGCATGCAGGCCGTTACGACCATGTGGCACGGCATCTCAATGCCTGGGGATACGCGGTGCGCGGTTACGACCAGTGCGGCCACGGTGAATCCAACGGCGCGCGTGGCAGTTTGCCCAGCGATACCCGCTTGCTCGATGACCTGGCGGACATGGTTGACAGCACCCGCGCCCACATGCCTAAGAACTTGCCATTGATTCTGTTGGGTCACAGCATGGGCGGCCTGGTGGTGGGACGCTTTGTGTCCTTGGGCCTGCGCAAGGTGGATGGCTTGGTGATGTCGTCCCCGGCGCTGGACGCCGGCATGAACGCATTCCAAAAACTCCTCGTTTCTATCTTGCCCAAAATTGCACCCGATCTGCGGGTGGGCAATGGTGTCAAACCGCAATTCATATCGCACGACTCGGCGGTCGTCGCTGCTTATAAGGCCGACCCGCTGGTGCACGACCGCATCTCGGCGCGCCTGGCCCGTTTCATTGCCGATGCCGGTCCACAAACCTTGGCGCTAGCACCGCAGTGGAAGGTACCAACTCTGCTGCTGTACGCTGGGGACGACCGCCTGCTGAACCCTGAGGGCAGTCGAGCCTTTGCTGCGCGGGCCCCCAAGGAAGTCGTCACTGCGCAATGCTTTGAAAATCTGTACCACGAGATCTTTAATGAGCAGGATGCAGCGCCTGTTTTTGCGGCACTGAAGCTGTGGCTGGATCAGCGGTTTTAAGTTTGCTATAAAAATAGTAGCTAGTCGCGCATATCCCACGAGGGCTAGAGCCGAGTTTGTCAAAAGACTTTGAGTCCAAAGGCATGCGTCCTCTCGCTGAGGACTTCACTCCGCGCACACAGCATCGGGCTTTGCCGCATATGTGGCAACGCTGCGTGCGATGGCTGCCGCGAGTTCGCCGGTAAGCCTGCGCGCGCCTTGCGCCACTGCGTCCATGCCGGCGCCCACTGGTTCGCTGATGCTCAACTTGCAGGCCATGGCGCGGGTCTCGTCCGTGCGGCGAATCGTCCAGCTAAAGTTACCGTCAACGCGCGAACCCTCGGTCGCGTCGAACTGGCGTACCTGCACTGCAACTCGGTAGGCGGGCGTGGTCGCCTGTCGGCCGCCCTTGGTGATGTCAATCGCACCCAGCCGCGCGGCCACACCGCTGGCCAAGGCGTCGCGCAGTTCGTTTTCAAATGACGATGCCCAGCGGTGCTGCTCCAGCAGAGAGACCTGTGCACTGGCGTCACCCTGCTGGCGCACCACCATCTGCGGCCGTGCAAGACGCTCTGGCACCGCGACGGGCGCCATGTCCAGGTAGACCGGTGCTGCGCCGGTAGAAGCGGGTAGCGCGGTTGGCAGCGCGCTGTCCGCCAGCGTGTAGTACAACGTGGGCTTACCGGCGTAACCAGCGACCAACAAGGCGGCGAGCGCGATGGCAGCAACTGGAGCGATTGCAAGATGCAGCTTCATTTTTTGTCTTCCGGTTTCCCGCGCAGCAGCGACTCGGGGTGGCGTTCGAGGTAGTCGGTCAATACGCGCAGAGAGCCCGCGGCGCGCGTCAGTTCCTGCAGGGTCTGGCGCAAGTCCTGTTGTAGCGGTGCGTCTTCGGCCAGCGTGCGTTCGGCACTGTTCACTGTCTTGCGCACATCTTTCATGGCGGCCGCCAGTTCGGGCGTGACGGTGGTGTCGATGTTGCGCGCTACCGACTCGGCGCTTGCCAGCGTCTTGTTAAGAGTGGCGAGCGTCGCTCGCAGGTCGGCCGCAATCTGCTCGTACGGCACCTTGTTGAGCTTGCTTGCGATCTCCTGCACTTGCGACTGGATGTCGTCCAAACTGTTGGGCACCGTCGGCAACTCGATCAGCGCCTGGGTCGTGTCGACCTTGACCGGAGGCGACTTGGGGAAGAAGTCGAGCGCGACGTACACCTGCCCCGTCAGCAGGTTACCCGTGCGCAGCTGTGCGCGAAGGCCCTTGCCGATCAGGTACTGTAGGCGCTGCTGCTGCGTGACGGTCGATACCCGCCCCGGCTCACCGTCCTTGCGGCGCAAGCGATCGGAGTAGACCTGCACCAGCACCGGCATGCGGAAATCGCGCTCCGCACGGTCGAACTCGACACCGATCGACTTGACCTCACCGATCACGACACCGCGAAAGTCCACCGCAGCGCCCGGAGAGAGGCCGCGCAGCGACTGGTTGAAGTACAGCAACAAGGTCTGCGCCGGGCCGTCGGGGTCCTTCATGGCTGTGGCTTCGTCCACCCCCAGGCTGAACACCGCGTTCTCTTTTGCGATCGGGCCCATCACGTCATCGGGCGATTGGAACGCGATGCCGCCCAGCAGAATGGTCGCAAGCGATTGGGTGCGCACGGTGAAGCCACTCGCGCTGAGTTGGGCATCGATGCCGCTGGCCTGCCAGAAGCGTGTATTGGCGCCGATGAACTTGTCGTACGGAGCGTTGACGAAAACACGCAGAGTCACGCCACGGCCATCGCCGTCGAGCTCGAAGGCCGCAACCTGCCCCACCTTGATGCGCCGGAAGTAGACCGGCGAGCCGATATCGAGCGAGCCAAGGTCTTTGGCCCTCACAAGGTATTGCTGGCCTGAAGAATCGCGCGTGACGATGGGCGGCACTTCCAGACCAACGAATTCGCGCCTGGATTCCTCGGATACACCGGCGTCGGCACCGATGTAGGCGCCCGACAACAAGGTACTCAGCCCGGAAATGCCCGACGTGTCCAGCCGCGGGCGCACCACCCAGTAGCGCGTGTCTTCGGCCGTAAAACTGTCCGCTTCTTTCTTGAGTTGCACGGTGACATTGACCGTCAGGCGGTCCCGCGCCAGCGTGATCTCCTGCACGGTGCCGATCTGTACATCCTTGTACTTGACGGCAGTCTTGCCCGCCTCGAGTCCTTCGGCCGACTTAAAGCTCAGCGTGATTTCCGGGCCCCGATCGAGCAATAGCTTGGTGACCAACGTGATGCCGACCAATGCGGCGACGATAGGGATCAGCCAGATCAGCGAAGGTAGCCAGTCGCGGCGCCGCTCTACGCTGGGTGCGGGAAGCATTGGTGCCGGCTGCGACTCGGTTGGAGGGGGTTGTTCGTCACTCATGCAGGTTTGTTCTCAACAGTTGTCTCGGAAAGCGCGCCTGATGCCTCGGGAGCGGGGATGTCCCAGATCAGCTTGGGGTCGAAAGTGAGCGATGCCATCATCGTCAACACCACAACCCCGCCGAACGCCGCAATTCCCACGCCCGCCGTGATTTGGGCAAATCCCTGGATCTGCACCAATCCAGTCAGCAGCGAAACCACAAACACGTCGAGCATAGACCAGCGGCCAATGATTTCTATCATGCGATACAGCTTAACCCGTTCGGGCTGTCGCCAGGCGCTGCGCCGCTGCACGGAGATTAGCAGAGTCAAGAGCACGGTCAGCTTGAACAGCGGCACCAGGAAACTCGCGATAAAGACAATGGCCGCCAGTCCGTAGGCACCCGACACCCAGAAGTAGATCACGCCGCTCAGGATGGTGTCCTGCTGCGTGCCGAAGAAGCTCTTGGTGATCATCACCGGCAGCAAATTGGCAGGAATATAGAGGATGCACGCCGCGATCAACAGGGCCCATGTACGGTTAAGGCTGTCTGGCTTGCGCCTGTGCATCCGCGTGCCGCAGATACCACAAGCCTCGCCGTCCTTCGCGTCGCGCCACACGGTCGCGCAGTGCGGGCATGCCTCCAGACCCAGCGAGGCCGCAGTGACAACCGGGGCTATGTCTTGCGGTGGTACTGGGAAGAACGGGTGCTTCAATCGACCTCCTTGCCGGTGGTCTCGAAGGCCATTTCCCAGAAGCCGCGCGGATTGAACGACAGCACCGCTGTCAGCAGCACCGTGAGCGCTACGAAGGCATACAGTGCCGGCCCTGGAAGCACGGTTGCAATGCTCGAGAGCTTGACGATTGCGACCAAGACGCCCAGCAGAAAAACCTCGATCATCCCCCAGGGTCGAAGCGATTGCATGGCGCGTACGAGCGTCGCAAAGCCGGCAGGGCGACGCTGGCGCGCCAGCGGCACCAGCAGGTAGACGAGGATGCACAGTTGAAGCAGGGGGAACAGCAGCGTCGTTGCCAGCAGCAGCACCGCGACGAGCGATTTGCCATCGGTGCTGAGCGCTATCACCGCACCCATCAGCGTGGTCTGGCTGCGAAGACCGCGCATTTCCATCTCGACGATCGGAAAGCAGTTCGCGATGGTGAACATCACCAGGCTGGCTACGGTCAGCGGCAGGATGCGGCGCCGCTGCGCGCCGTTGTGGCGGTCGAGTTCGGAGTTGCACCGCGGGCAGCGCGCCACGTCACGGGGTCGCAGCGTCGGACGGCTATAGATCGCGTCGCAGCCTTCGCAAACAATGGTGTCGGGCACCCGCTCCATGTTCAGCTACCGAGCCAGCGCGCGGCGTTGCGCCGCGAACCATACCAGCGTTCCAGCCGTTAGCAAAACCGGCACCAGCGACCCCCAGTTCAACAGCGTCCAGCCCTGCGTCGTGACCAGCGCGCCGGAGGCCAATGACGTGACGGCGAGGACCGCAAATACGCAAAAATTGATGGCTGCCTGGGCCCGGTCTTTTTCCTCAGGCTGGTAGGCGCGTAGCGCGAGGGTAGTGCTGCCGGTAAAAATGAAGTTCCAGCCCACACCCAGAAGAAACAGGGCAATCGCGAATTGGTGCAACTCCACCCCCGACAGTGCGATGGCAATGCACACCAGATTCAGCACCACACCCAGGCCCATGACCGGCAGCGTGCCAAAGCGCTTGATCCAACCGCCGGTAAAGAAGCCAGGCGCGAACATGCCAATGACATGCCATTCCAGCACGAAGGCGGCATCGTCAAAGGACAGGCCACATTGCTGCATGGCCAGCGGTGTTGCGGCCATCAGCAGGTTCATTACGCCGTAGCCCAATGCGGCGCTGGCGCAGGCCACCATGAATACTGGCTGGCGCATGATTTCGCCCAAGGGGCGTCCTGCGCCAGGTCCGCTGGGCAAAGCCTTATGTTGTGGAAAGCGGATAAAGGCCATCAACACCATTGCGGCCGCGGCCACCACCGCCAGCACCACGTACGCGCCAGCAAACGGCACGTCCAGCATGCCACGAGACCGCGCCGCCAAGTTCGGCCCCGCAATGGCACCAATCAGGCCACCGGCCAGCACCAGCGAGACGGCTTTTTCACGTTGCGTTTCGGGTACCAGTTCGGCAGCGGCAAATCGGTACAACTGGCCGTTGGCGCTGTAGTAGCCTGCCACGACCGTAGCCACTACCAAGAGCCAGAAATTTTTGTCCATCACGGCCCAAGCGGCCACACACGCGGAGCCCAGAGCCACCAGCAAACCAATTTGAAAAGAGGTGCGCCGCCCAAAACGTGATTGCGTGCGGGCTACCAGCGGTGTGCTCAGTGCCCCGCCCACCACGTAGGCCATGACGGGCAGTGTCGCCATCCAGCCATAGGGCGCCAGGCTCAGACCCACCAAGCCATTGATGGCAATAAAGGCGACGTTATTGGTGAGAAAAAGTCCTTGGCACAGTGCCAGTAGCCAGAGGTTGCGGTTCATGCCCCAAGTGTACGGGGGCAGTCAGTCAACTCAGGCTGCTGATCGCTTTCGCGCGGCTGTCTTTTTGGCCCTCACAGGCGCCGAAGCGGCTTTCTTCGCCGGTGCTTTCTTGGCTACGGCGACCTTTTTGGCAGGAGCTTTCACAACTTTTTTCGCAACCGGCTTGGCACCCTTTTTGGCAGGTGCTTTGGCCTTGGTTACCGCTTTGGCGGGCGCCTTTGCGACCGGTGTCTTAGCGACCACGGTCTTGCTGCCCTTGGTGGCTGTAGCCCCATCCTTCCAGGTCAGGCGTGCCTTTCTGGCCAGCGTGACAACCTTGGCAATGGCTTCATCGGTAAACACGCCGTTGACGCCCGAGATAGCCGCCAGCTTCATGCCGTGCTTGAGGCCCAGTTTGTAGATCTCCTTGACCTTTTCCCACTCGGTGTCGCGACCCACAGTGAAGACTTCGAAGCGGCCCTCCAGTGCCAGCACAATGGTTTCGGCCAGGCAGGCGTAGACCACGTTGGGCGGCAAGGAAATGCTCTTCATGCCCTTGACCTTGGTCGGCAGGTCGATCTCGCCAGACTCGATGACCAGCACATCGGGGCGCTTGGCCACGTCGGATGCGGGCAAGTCCAGCGGACGTGCGACGTCGGTGATGACGCAGCCGGGCTTGACCCGCATGATGTCCAGAATCTCTTTGCCGGCACCCGAGGTGGATGTGACGATCATGTCCATGTCGGCCAGCAACTCGTTGTAGTCGATGGTGGTGAAGACTTTCGCGTCTGGTGTTTCCTTCAGGATCGAGGCCTTTAGCTCATCCAGTTTACTCAGGGTGCGCCCGGCCAGGTAGACCTCGTCAAACGACATGGCCAACAGGCGCGCACTGACCGAGCCGATGGAGCCAGAAGCACCAATCACCATGGTCTTGGCCGCGACCTTTTTGTTGTGCGTGTTGACCTTCAGCAAACCCATGCGGCGCATGGCGTCGGCTGCTGCCCACAGGGCGCCAGATGCCGAGTAGCTGTTTCCGGTCGTGATGGGCAGACTGGAGCGCCGTGCCACAGTCACACCGGCGTCGCCCACCACCTTGGTAAAGGCGCCCAGACCCATGATTTGGGCACCCATCTTCTCAGCCATCTTGGAGGCCTGCAACAGGCGCCGGTAGGTGAACTCCGGGCTGCGCGACAACATCTCTTTGGGCGTGCCGCCGACGCTGATGAGCCAGCCCTCGGCTTCTGCGCCCGTGGGAGAGACGATGTTGCTCATCTTGCAATACACCATGGGCGGCATATGGGCGGCGAGGGTCTCCACCTTGTCCATGACGAACTTCGGCGTGGACTTGGGGATGGGGAATGCGTTGCGGATGTAGTTCTGGCTTAAGGGGTGAATCACAAACGCAAAACGGCGGATGTTGCGGAATTTGCCGGTGGGGTGAAGGAGGCGCGGTTTGATGTCCAATTCGTTCAAAATCTCGTCGAAGTCGTCGTCCGACACTTCCTCTTGCGGCTTCTCCAAGGTGGCCAGGATCATGGCCTCGATGGTGTTGATACCCACCACTTCGGGGAACAGCTTGGGCGACACGTCGATCACCAGGTTGACCTTGCACTTGGTGAAGAAGGCTTCGCGTTGTTCGTCCACCGCCGAGGTAATGATGGTCTTGCCTTCGAGGTTGGTGGCATTGCTGACCGCCTTGAGTTCCGCGAAGGTACCCACAATGACGTGGGACTTGGCCACCACATCGGCGACCATGCGGTTCTTGAAACCGGCCATGGCCGCTTCCAGCATTTGGCCGGATTTGCCCGACAGCATGTACTCGCTGCCCTTGGCATACAACTCCAGTTGGTCCAGCGAGCCCAGCATGGTCGGGGCACCGGTTTGGAACAGCGCGTCCGCAAAGCTCAGGTTCTTGGTGTAGTCGGACATGGCAACGGCCATGTCGTAGTTGCGCATGCCCGAGAGAAACAGCACCAGGTTATTGTTGAAGTAGTGGCCCAGTTCCTTCTGCACATAGCGCACCGCGCGCACCTGCAGCATGCGGCGCAGCGTGGCACCGGTCGTCACGGGCACGCGGGTCACCACGTTGGTCAGGCGTTGCGTTTCCTTGTTGACGACCGTGCGCAAGCCCACGTGGTAATGGTCGGGGATCTCGCCCAGGCCGATGGCATCGGCGGTGGCCTGCTGGCGGCGCATCAGCTCCCAAGCCTTGCCCGTGTCCTGGTCCGCACCCATGCGGCGGACCGAAAAGGCTTGGCCCAAGAACTGGGTCTTGAATTCAAAATCCTGCTTGGACGAGCCCAGTGTCACTGTTACTACTTTTTTCATCAACCGCTCCTCGTATCGTTAAACATATATTGCCCCCACGCTCCGCCGCTACGCGGGTCGCTGCCCCCCGAGGGGGCCGCATTTCACCTTGGGGCGGCCCGGCGGTGAAATTTGCCCCCACAGTCGTTCACTGCGTGTGGCTCCTTGCCCCCCAAGGGGGCCGTGTTTCACTTGCGGGCCACTGCCTTCTTGGCCTTTTTCACGGGCGCTGCGGTAGCCTTGGGTGGCAGCGCCTTGCGGATCAGATCTTCACACATATGCTGCGACATATAGCGCGGCACGGGATAACCGGTGTGCGCTTCCCAGCACGCGGCCTTGGCCAATGCGGGAATGTCAGACTCTTTTAGCGCTGCCAGGAAGGTGGGGATATCCAGATCCCGGTTCAACTGGTCCACCGCATCCAGAAATTTTTGCGCCAGCGTGTCGTTGTCTTCGTCTTCGGTGCCGATCTTGGCGGCCACTGCCAACAGGGCCAACCGGTCGACGATGGCGGGGTGAGAATATTTCAGTACCAGCGGCAACATGATGGCATTGGCCAAGCCGTGGGGCGTGTGGTAGAGGCCGCCAAACTGGTGAGCAATGGCGTGCACGTAGCCTACATTGGCGCGGGTGAAGGCAAAGCCCGCGTAGGTGGAGGCCAGCGACATTTTTTCGCGGGCTTCCAGGTTCTTGCCGTCGGTATAGGCGGTGCGCAGGTTCTCGAAGATAAGGCCTACGGCGGACAGCGCCATCCCGTCGGAGTAGGACGTGGTCCAGTTGCCGACAAAGGCTTCAATCGCGTGGGTCAACGCGTCAATGCCGGTTGCGGCTGTGATGTGGGGCGGCAGGCCCGTCATCAGCGAAGGGTCAAGCGCGGCCATCTTGGGCACCATGCGTGGGTCGACGATCACTAATTTTTTGTGGTTGACCGGGTCAGAAATAACGGCGGCCACGGTGACTTCGGAGCCGGTGCCAGCGGTGGTAGGCACGGCATAGATTTTGACGGGTGTGTGCAGGCCCTTGAGGTAACCAGCCAACTGGTTCAACGGCTTGGGATTGTTCGCCGCCACAGCAATCGCCTTGGAGGCATCCATGCTGGAGCCGCCGCCGAACGCGACAATGGCATCGCAACCCTGGTCCTTGTAGAAATCGATGCCTTTTTGCACCAGTGGAATGGGCGCGTCGGGGGTGATCTCATCGAACACCACAAACTGCGCGCCGCCTGCGGTCAGAGCGTCGGTCAAGCCCTTGAGCAGGCCCAGCTTGGAGATGATGCTGTCGGTGACGATGAGGATCTTGCGGTGCCCAAAGCCGGCTACGGCCTGCCCCAGGCGGGCACTGGAGCCGGGGCCCACGAGCAAGGTGGGTTGCGGGATGGGTATGAAGCGGGTCAGCAGGCCTGCACCCTTCATCAGGGCTCCCAGACCTGTGGCACGAACGGAGTTGCGCATCGATTCGGATATCAAGAAAGCTCTCCTCGCAGATAGGTCAAAGTTGGCACTGTAGTATGCCCATGCAAGCAAGAGTTGGGGCGCCAACCTAGACGCGTACAAACCCTGATGGGGCGACTGGGGTCTAGGCTAGCAGTCGAGCCAATGCCGTTAGGGCCGCAGTCTCGGCACGCAACACGCGAAGGCCCAGACTGACGGGCGCGAAGCCGCGCGCGATGGCGGCAGTTTCTTCGCTTGCGCCTAAACCGCCTTCGGGGCCAGAGAGAAAAGTGGTGTGCTGCTGCGCCAAGCCGCCTGCGCCCTGCAGTTGCAACGGGACGGATCCTTCAGCCAATGACAGCAAACAACGTGTATCTGATCCCGCCGCGGGCAGTGACTGCAGCCACGCAGCCAGTGTCTTGACGGTATGGACCAGCGGTACGCGGTTGCCACCGCACTGCTCACACGCCGACACCGCCACGCTTTGCCAATGGGCTACTTTTTTGTCGGCACGCTCACCCGACAGGCGTAACACGCTGCGTTCGGTCATCAGGGGCTGGATGCTGGCTACGCCAAGCTCGGTGGCCTTTTCGACCAGCCAGTCCATGCGGTCATTGGCGGGCATGCCGACGGCCAGGTGGATGCTGACACTGCCTTCGCGCTCGACCGCGCCATGGGCGCCGACCCGCACCTGTACGTCGCTTCGGCCCATGTGGGTGATGGTGGCTTCAAATTCACCGCCCAGGTTGGCAAACGCATCGTCAATGCTGACCATCCCATGCCGTCCGTTGAACAGCGTGATGCTGTCACCCGGCTGCAGTCGCAGCACCTGCACATGGCGCGCCGCACCTGCAGGCAAGTCGAGCAGCATGTCGGTAGCCAACGGAACGGGACAGTAGAAACGGGGCATGCAATGTCACTATCAAATTAGGAGCTTCTCACGCACTATCTGCGAGGGCTGGCGGGTTATTTCGCTTGCTAGGTTCGGCCGAAGGCATAGGCATTGGGTACCGGTATGCCCTCTATGCGTTCGACTAGGCGCAGCAGGGGTTTGAGCTCCATGTAGCGCGCGCAGGTGGTGCGTATGTAGGCGATGAAGCGCGGCGTGTCAGCCAGGTAGGCCGGCTTGCCGTCGCGCAGACTCAGGCGCACAAACAGTCCGGCAATCTTGAGGTGGCGTTGCAGGCCCATCCACTCCACCGCTTTGTAGAACTCGCCAAAGTCGTTCCCGACCGGCAGTCCGGCCTTGCGCGCCTTTTCCCAGTAGCGGATGGTGATGTCCAGGCAAAAATCTTCTTCCCAACTCAGGAAAGCATCGCGTAGCAGACTGGCAATGTCATAGGTAATGGGGCCATAGACCGCGTCCTGAAAGTCCAATACACCCAGGCGGGTGGCGGAGGGTTTGGCTCCCTCGGGGAGCGTGGGGGCCATATCCACCGCCACCATCAGATTGCGCGGCATGAAATCCCGGTGCATAAACACACTCGGCCAAGCCAACGCGCTATCGGCAATGGCAGCAAAGGATTTGTCCAATATCTGGCGTTGGGCGGCGTCCAGCGTGAACTTCCGGTATTCGGCGATGTACCACTGGGGGAACAGCTCCATCTCACGCATCACAAAGGCCCGGTCATAGACGGGCAGTACACCCTCGCGCGAGGCCCGCTGCCATTGAATCAGGGTCTCGACGGCATCCAGGTACATGTCCAGTGGTGGCGGGGTGTCGGGCTGAATCACGTCTTTCATGGTGTGCGTGCCCAGATCGCTCAGCAGCATGAAGCCATTGGCCTCATCCCAATCCAGAATATCGGGTACCTTTACCCCCGCCTGGACCATCAGTTCGGCGACGGTTACGAAGGGCTTGCAGTCGCTCTTGTCGGGCGGCGCATCCATGATGATGCGGCTAGTGGGCATGCTGCCTGAAGTGCAATCCACCCGCAGGTAACGCCGGAAGCTGGCATCGGCCGAGGCCAGGCGCAGCGTGGCGGGGACGAGCTGGTGTGGCCCTTGAACGCCGGCGAACCAACTGTCAAAAAGGGCCTGGCGTGAGCCATCGGTCCACGCGGGGATTTGCAGGGCCGTTGGGGCCAGGGGGGTGAGGGTTGGGCTCATGGATAATCCATTCTACAAAGCCACCCAAACCCCACCGCTTGTGACGCCCTGTTGCGCAGAATAGAAATCCCTTGTCGATCCCCCTTGCTCCCCGTTTGACCCGATGCCCGACCTGAGTCTTCGTTTGCCCACGCAGCGTTTTGCGTTGTCAAAGCTGGTGGTGCTTGTCGGATTGGCCTGCGCCGGTTCAGCCGTGCGCGCGCAAGTTGCTGCGCCTGTGGCGGGAGCACCCACTGCCGATGGGCTTGCGCTCAAGTCCTCCACGGTGCTGGACGAGCAGTTGCCCCAACAGACGTCTGAAATCCCGGTATTTCTCGAAGGCGACCGAATGTCGGGCCGTCCCGATCTGGAGGCGGTTATTGAAGGCAACGTGGTCTTTCGAAAGGCCGGCACTGTGATCCGGGCCGACCGCATGGAGTATGACCAGCCCGCCGACCAGGCCAGGGCAAGTGGGAATGTACGCATCAACCGCAAAGGCGACATGTTTGAAGGCCCCAAGCTGGAGCTCAAGGTCGACGCGTTCGAGGGCTATTTCGATGAGCCGCGCTACCGCTTTCTGAAGAACGATGGCCAAGGCGATGCCAAACGGGCGGAGTTTATTGACGAAAACCACACCGTCATCTACAACGCCAGCTATACCACCTGTCGGCGCAAGCCAGGCCCCGAGTGGCTGCCCGACTGGATTCTGCGCGCCTCGCGCATCAGCCTGGACAACGACGAAGACATTGGCGTGGCCCAGGGCGCTGTGCTGAGCTTCCAGGGCGTGCCGATCCTGCCGGTGCCGGCCATCAGCTTTCCGCTGTCCGCCAAGCGCAAGTCCGGTCTGCTGCCGCCCACCATCGGTTTGGGCACAGACAACGGCCTGGAGTTGTCCCTCCCGTACTACTGGAATATCGCGCCCAACCGCGATGCAACCTTCACCCCGACGCTGATGACGCGCCGTGGGGTGGATATGGGTGCGGAATTCCGCTATCTGGAGCCGGAATACCGAGGGGTCGTGCGCGCCAATTTCATGCCGGGCGACAAGCTGACCGACTCCGACCGCTGGGGGCTTTCATTTCTGCACCAGGGCGTGGTGTCGACGCCGGTCGGCCCCGTCGGTTTGGCCGCCAATATCAACCGTGTGAGTGATGACAATTACTGGCGCGACTTCACCACCACCAGCACGATTGCCGACGCCAACGCCATTGCAAATACCAGCGCCAGCGTGGGTGTCGCGACCACACAGCGCCTGCTGCCTTCAGGCTTTACCGCCACTTGGGGGCTTGGCGCGTTTTCGAGTAGCCTGCGCCTGCTCAAGTGGCAAACACTGCAGGACGTGACCGCCCCCATCGTGCCGCCTTATGACCGGGTGCCGCAGATTACGGCGCGCTACGCGTTGACCAATGTGCACGGCATCGACTGGTCGCTGGACGGAGACTTCACACAGTTTGATGCTGACAAAAGCCGCACATTGCAACCCAATACCCAACGCGCCGTGGCCCTGTTGCAAGTAAGCCGCCCGTGGCTGGCGCCGGCAGGCTACATCACGCCCAAGTTGCAACTGCATGCCGCCGGCTACCAGTTCGACAGTTTGTTGGCCAATGGCTCGCAGACGGCGGACAGCGTGGTGCCCACGTTCAGCCTGGACAGCGGCCTGGTGTTTGAACGCGACACCAAGTTGTTTGGCCGCAGCCTGTTGCAGACATTGGAGCCGCGGGCCTTTTACGTCTACACGCCTTATCGCAACCAAAGCGCGCAGCCCAATTACGACACGGCCAGCAACGACTTTAACTTTGCCACCATCTTCACGGAAAACGCCTTTGTCGGACACGACAAGATCTCCGACAATAATTTGTTGACGCTGGGGCTAACGACGCGTTTTCTGGATGCCGATACCGGTGGCCAATTGGCCCGTTTTGGGGTTGCCCAACGCCTGCGCTTTGCTGACCAACGGGTGACCCTGAATGCCACCGACGCACCGGCGCAGGCAGGCTTTAGTGACGTGATGCTGGGAGCCTCGGTCAACGTGCAAGATCAATGGGCGCTGGACTCCACCCTGCAGTACAACGGCAAGACCGACAAGTCCGTGCGCTCCACGGTGGGTGCGCGCTACAACCCCGGCGACTACCGCGTCGTCAATGCGGCCTATCGCTTCCAGCGCGACGTCAGTGAGCAGGTCGATATCAGTTGGCAGTGGCCGCTGAACAGTCTGTGGGGCGACAAAGGCCAGGAATTGGGCGCAGGCAAGGGCCAGGGTGAAGGTCGCTACTACAGTGTGGGGCGGCTTAACTACAGCTTGAACGAACGACGCCTGGTCGACACGGTTTTGGGTGTCGAGTACGATGCGGGCTGCTGGCTGGCGCGCGTGGTGCTTGAACGGGTGCAGACCAGCAGTTCCACGGCAACCGGGCGGGTAATGTTTCAGCTTGAATTTGTCGGCTTTACACGGCTGGGCTTGGGTGGAAACCCCATACAGGCCTTGACCCAAAACATTTCGCGCTACCAAAATTTGCGTGATTCGGGCGGCACGAACAGCCGCTTTAGCAACTTTGATTGAGAGACCATGAATTTTCGAATTTTGGCAGCCCCTGTCCTGGGCATTTTTTGCAGCGTTCTGGCGACCGGGGTGCATGCCCAAGCCACGCAACAAGCGGACTATATTGTGGCCGTGGTGAGCTCTGAGCCCATCACCAACAGTGAGGTCCGCACGGCCATGCAACGCGTGATCAATGATCTCACGCAGCAACGCCAGACGGTACCGCCCATGGACGAGTTGCGCCGCCGGGTGCTGGAACGCCTGATTAACGAACGAGCGCAACTGCAAGCGGCCCAAGAGGCCGGCATCCGTGTGGACGAAGCGATTGTCGACCAGTCGGAACAAGCGGTTGCCCGTCAAAACCAGGTGGATGTCGCTGAATTGCGTGCCCGTGTGCGCAAGGACGGAATAACAATCGGACAGTTCCGTAAACAGTTGCGCGACCAAGTGATCCTGTCGCGCCTGCATGAGCAACAGGTCGAAGGCCGTATCCGCATCTCGGAGGCGGACATCGACCGCGCGCTGGCGGAACAGCAAGGCGGCAGTGCTGACCCGCTGGCGCAGGAAGTTAACCTGGCCCACCTGCTGGTTTCGGTGCCGGAAAAAGCAACCAGCGAACAGGCTGCTGTCCTGTTCGCACAAGCGCAAAAAGTACTGGCCCGCATCCGTGCGGGGGAAGACTTCGCTGCCGTGGTACAGGAGCTATCGGCCGCTGACCGGACCAATGGCGGTCAATTGGGACTACGCCGGGCCGATCGTTACCCTCCAGCATTCTTGACGGCAACGCAAAATCTGGCCGTGGGCGAAGTGTCTGACGTCGTGCGCACCAACGCCGGGTTCCATATTTTGAAAGTGATCGAGCGCAAGGCGCCCGCTGCGCCTTCCATGGCCATCGTCCAAAGCCATGCACGACATATCTTGTTGCGCATTAGCCCTGAGTTGACGCAAGCGGCGGCCCTTGCCAAGCTGGCCGACTTCAAGAAGCGAATAGAGGCCAAGACCGCAACGTTTGCTGCCCTGGCCCGTGAGCATTCGCAAGACGGCAGTTCAACGCAGGGCGGTGATTTGGGCTGGGTTAGCCCTGGCGCCTTTGTCCCCGAGTTTGAAGAGACCATGAACCGCTTGGCGGAAGGCCAGATCAGCCCTCCCATGGTGTCGCGCTTTGGTGTGCACCTGATCGAATTGATGGAACGTCGCCGAGTGGAAATGAAGCCCCAGGAAGTGCGCGATACCATTCGCAACCAGTTGCGCGCCAGCAAGTACGACGCCGCTTTCGCCACCTGGGCCCAGGAAATCAGGGCCAATGCATTCGTGGAGTTTCGCGAGCCACCGCAGTAAAACAAATATGGCCCCCACGGTCCACCGCTGTGCGGGTCGCTGCATCCTATGAAACACATTGCGCGCAAACGATTTGGCCAGCACTTTCTGACCGATGGCGGCATCATCGACGCCATCGTTCAAGCCATCGCGCCCAAGCCAGGGCAGCGCATGGTGGAAATCGGCCCTGGGCTGGCGGCCCTGACCCAGCCTCTGGTGGAGCGCCTGGGGCACCTGACCGTCATTGAGCTGGACCGCGACCTGGCGGTGCGCCTGCGTGCCCATGGCCAACTCACCGTCATCGAATCGGATGTGTTGAAAGTGGACTTTGCCCTCGTTCAGTCGGCGTGGCCAGCTACTAATTTAATAGCAAGTGATGCCCATGCTGGTGCCGTATCCGAGAAACTACGCGTCGTCGGAAACCTGCCCTATAACATCTCCACTCCCATCTTGTTTCATCTTCTGGAGGCCGTGGACGCTATCGAAGACCAGCATTTCATGCTGCAAAAAGAGGTGATCGACCGCATGGTGGCGCAGCCAGCGACATCCGCATTTGGGCGCCTGAGCGTGATGCTGCAGTGGCGCTATGCGATGGAGAACGTCCTGCTGGTGCCTCCAGAGAGTTTTGACCCACCGCCGCGGGTGAACAGTGCCGTGGTGCGTATGCAGCCGCTGGAGCATCCCCCAACGCTGGATGTGGATCTGCTGAGTGAACTGGTCCAAGTTTCCTTCAGCCAGCGTCGCAAGATATTACGCAACACGCTGGGCCGGTGGCTGGAAGAACAGGGATTCAGCGGCAGCTTCGATGTGCAAAGGCGCGCCGAAGAAGTGCCGGTGCAGGAATATGTGGCCCTCGTGCAGCATCCCAGTCTGGCCAAAGCGTCGCAGGCATAAAAAAGCCACCGCGAACGATGGCCTTTTCTGGAGAAGGGTAGTTTTCCAGGGCACCCGTGGAACTGGCTCTGCCAGGCCACCGGGCGCGTCCCCTTGGGGGGAAGGCGCGTAGCGCCTCAGGGGGGCCTCGGCTACGCAGCTGCTAACCAGTATCCGGAATTGAAAGGGCTGCTCATGCGCAGCGCCAATGGGGATACATCCAACAATTTGTCGGTGGGCATCTTCTCGCCCGATTCAGTAGCCACCTCAATACCCGCAATGGATGCGGCCTGGGCGGTGGTACCGTTTGCCTCGTTCGCCCGTTCTGCTTGGCTGGTGTGTGCAGAACGGGCTACAGAAAAGAATAGAAGCATCGGAACGGTATCTTCCGGTCCCCCCAATAGTCGGCAGTGTCACGGAAGATGTCGAGCAACTGCTCGCGCGCTTCCTTGTCGAACTTGGTGTTCGCAGGAATGTGCTCCAACACGGCAATGAAGCCAGGCTGAGGGCCCGACTTGTGCACCGGGTCGGTCATGCTGTCGTACAGGGCGTCGAAGTTCTTGCCAACATGCGCTGGCAGTTTGAATTGACTTCCAATCATGTCCAGCACATCCTGCTTGGTTTGTGCTTCGGCCAGATTGGCGTACAGGAAGTGGTGACCCAAGCCCTGTGCAGCCTCCTGCAAATCCGGCACCCTAAAGGCCCGAATCGATTGAACGATGTTCGTTCTGACTGTTCGAAGTGGCATATCCATTCCCGCTTCACTTTCTTAAAAGGTTCAAATTCGGTTCAAGGCACAATCTTGCGAAAACTCGCATAGTGATCGGCCGTGTAGTAACAGGCATCTGGTGCAGTGGCTTGGCCTCCACACACAATTCGACGGGCGCCTCGGTCGCGTGACCGGGGTGTTTTGACGGTGTATTCGTGGTAATAACCCCGCTTTTCGGCTGGAAGCACCCGCTCGCGGTTGCCAAAAACCACACCGTCTTTTTCAAATGGAAAGGGTCCACCCTCGTGGATCAACTGGTAGGTTTCGATACCTTGCGGTGGCAATTGGTTCAGTGCAACCGTAGAGCTGGCTGGATTTGACTCCTTGGCTTGTACGAGCCCCCAGACCCCAGGCAGCGCAAACAAAACGCTGGTGAGCACTAACTTAGCAAAACCTCTGCGTACCATGAAACCTCTCAAGCGGCTCCGGGTAAACCCGAAAAATCCAAGAGACGGAGTGTCGCGTATTCCGTTCCAAAAAGCAAGGCCTTGCTCAAATTTTAAGCAAAGACAGTGTAATATTTTGTGAAGTAAGTGGGCGCAAACTTTTCCCCTAGGTCTTAACGGCTGGCATTTGCGTCTGCCACGGTAAGTGCTGTCATATTTACAATTCGCCGGACAGTCGTGCTCGCGGTGAGCACATGCACTGGTTTGGCTGCACCCAGCAACACGGGACCAATAGCGATGTTGCCACCCGCTGCGGTTTTCAGCAGGTTGTAGGCGATATTGGCTGCATCGATATTCGGCAAGACCAACAGGTTGGCATCGCCAAGCAGCGTGCTATTGGGCATCAGCGCCTTGCGGGCGGCGCCATCCAAGGCCACGTCGCCGTGCATTTCACCGTCCACCTCTAGCCAAGGCGCATGTTGTTGCAGCAAGGCCAGCGTATCGCGCATCTTCAGCGCGCTGGGTTCGTTGCTGCTGCCGAAACTGGAATGGCTCAGCAGCGCGACCTTGGGCTTGAAGCCAAAGCGGCGCATTTCCTCGGCTGCCATCATGGTGATCTTTGCCAATTGCGGTGCTGTGGGGTCGTAGTTGACGTGGGTGTCCACCAGAAAGACCTGGCGCCCTGGGAGCATCAGACCATTCATGCATGCGTAGATGGGGACGTCCAGGCTGGGGTCGCCTAGTGTCGCGGTTCGTTTGCCAATGACCTGGTCGATGTAATAGAGATGTACGGCTGTGGTGCCCCAAGTGCCGCAAATCATGCCATCCACATCGCCTTTGTGCAGCAGCATGGAGCCGATCAAAGTGAGGCGTCGGCGCATTTCTATCTTGGCCATTTGGGCGGTCACGCCTTTGCGCTCGGTCATCTGGTGGTAGGTTTGCCAGAAGTCGCGGTAGCGGTGGTCCTGCTCCACGTTGACCACGTTGTAGTCCACGCCCTCTTTCAGGCGAAGGCCAAATTTCTCGACCCGCTCTGCAATCACGCTGGGGCGGCCGATCAGCGTGGGCAGGGCGATGCCCTCGTCTACGACGATTTGAGCCGCGCGCAGGATGCGTTCTTCTTCGCCTTCGGCAAAGGCCACGCGCTTCTTCAGCGCCTTCTTGGCCGCGGTGAAGATGGGCTTCATCGTCGTGCCCGACGCATAGACAAAGCTCTGCAAGCGTTCGCGGTACGCATCCATATCGGCAATCGGGCGCAGGGCCACGCCGCTGTCGGCTGCAGCCTGGGCCACGGCTGGCGCAATTTTCATCATCAGGCGCGGATCAAACGGCTTGGGAATCAAGTATTCGGGGCCAAACGCCAGTTGTTCACCGGCATAGGCCATGGCCACCACCTCGCTTTGCTCAGCTTGGGCCAGGTCGGCAATGGCATGTACGGCCGCAATCTCCATTTCCACGGTGATGGTGGAAGCACCCGCATCCAGCGCACCACGAAAGATGTACGGAAAGCACAGTACGTTGT
Organism: Burkholderiales bacterium; assembly: GCA_038317285.1. Lineage (GTDB taxonomy): Bacteria > Pseudomonadota > Gammaproteobacteria > Burkholderiales > Burkholderiaceae_C > Allorhodoferax. The sequence goes on from JBBQBG010000003.1 coordinate 20,297, forward strand.
TGACCTGATTGGGGTAGTCGGTGCGACCGGTGGCCATGATGGCGTCATCGCGCACGGCCTTGACCTCTTCGGGCAGGATCTCGGGTGTGGGGTTGGCCAGTGCAAAGATCAGCGGCTTGGCCGCCATCGTCTTGACCATATCTGCCTTGAGCACGCCGCCGGCAGACAGGCCCAGGAAGATGTCAGCACCAATGATGGCTTGGCGCAGTGTGCGTTCGCTGGTGTTTTGCGCAAATGCGGCCTTGTCATCATCCATCAATTCGGTACGGCCTTCATAGACTAAGCCAGCCAGGTCGGTGACCCAAATGTTCTCGCGTGGTATACCCAACTTGACAAGCAAGCCGAGGCACGCGAGCGCAGCCGCACCGGCACCGGAGGTGACCAGCTTGATCTTCTTCGGGTCTTTGCCGACAACTTTGAGGCCATTCAGAATAGCCGCGCCCACGCAGATGGCCGTGCCGTGTTGGTCGTCGTGGAAAACCGGAATCTTCATGCGCTCGCGCAGCTTACGCTCCACGTAAAAGCAATCGGGCGCCTTGATGTCTTCCAGGTTGATGCCACCAAAGGTCGGCTCCAGCGAAGCGATGATGTCGACTAGCTTGTCCAGGTCGTGCTTCTCGTCGATCTCCAGGTCGAACACATCAATTCCGGCGAACTTCTTGAACAGCACGCCTTTGCCCTCCATGACCGGCTTGGAGGCCAGCGGCCCAATGTCGCCCAGCCCCAGCACGGCCGTGCCGTTGGTGATCACAGCGACCAAGTTGCCGCGGCTTGTGTACTTGTAGGCGTTGTTGGGGTCTTTGACGATCTCTTCGCAGGGCGCCGCAACCCCTGGCGAGTACGCCAGCGCAAGATCGTGCTGGTTGACCAATTGCTTGGTTGCGCTGACGGCGATTTTTCCCGGTGTTGGAAACTCGTGGTACTCCAGCGCGGCTTGGCGCAACTGGGCGCTCTTTTCCGCAGAATTGGAGACCGGCGGCTTGGGGGAAATCGGCGTCTGAATTGGCATCTTGCATCCTCTGCGGCGCCTGTCCGTGCGAAGAAGGCGCATGGCCCGGTGCCCTGTTATGGGCTTTGCATTGTAGACCTGGGCTTTGCCACCAGGTTGTGGTACCCACCCGTATTTGCCACAGGCCCGATGCAGAATGGGCATGGATTGATACAAGCTAAGCAGCCTTAGTGGTTCCGGACAGCCCGGCTAGCTCAAACATCTGTTTTTGACAGGTCGGCTTTTTAGAAATACAGAGCTCTAAGCGACAAGTGTCCAGTAGAGCGGCGACAACGGACCCTTACTCTAGGCGCTGCCCGGTGCGTTCCAGGCGCGGTGACCAATCGCCCTTGATGGCTGCGGATAAAACGATGTGGTGGGCCTTGCCGATGAGCAGGTGGTGTGGCACAAAACCGATGTAGCGCGAATCAGCGCTGTTGTCGCGGTTGTCACCCAGGAAGAAGTAATTGCCCTGGGGAACAACGATGGGACCGAACGAGCGCCGTGCGCCTAATTCGGGAAGGAACTGCACGGTACGTTCGTTGCCGGCCACGCGTTCCCTAATCTGCAATGCGGATGTAGTGTCTCCGTTGTCCAGAGTTTCGGTAACCGCATCAGGCCCCGAATATTGGGCTACGACGCCGTTGATGGTCAACACTTCGTTGCGCATTTGTACGACATCACCCGGTAGCGCTATGAGGCGCTTGATCAGGCGCACACCATCGGCAGGCGATGTAAAGGTGATGATATCGCCGCGTTCGGGTTTGCCAATGTTGAAAAGCGACACATCACTGAGCGGCAGTTTGAAGTCGTAGGCCACCCGATTGACCAGCACCACGTCGCCTTCCAGAAGCGTGGGGCGCATGGAGCCCGATGGTATGGGGTTCCAGTCGGCGATCGCAAGCCTGAAGAAGCCAAAGCAAACCAGAAATGCGATGAAGCCACGGTTTTGTTTGAGAAAAACTTTCACGGGGATCTCCGGCGAATCGGCGTTGCGGCAAAGTCGGTTAGACGCGGCGGGTCGAAATGACCACGCGTTCGAGCGTCACCGCGCGCGGCGCGGCGTTGCTTTTGGCCAGGCTCGTGTTGGTGGCTATGCTGTCGCGACCGCTGCTGGCGAGCTGGTCAAAGCCCATCAACATAGTGCCATTCAGCACTGCGACGGCTGCTGTTGCGAATACGAAAGCGGTGAAACTGAAACGGGGTTTGTTAGTGAATGTCATGGTGTGCTCCGGTTGTTGCTGGCTGGTCGTTTAAGACCCGATGAGCGAACTGTAGGAGGCGCAGCCTGGCGTTGCCAGCGGCTTGCGACGGAATGCGGCTCGGTGCGAAGGGCGGTCAAAAAGGCGCGCCAGGCTGTGTTCGATTCAGCGCTTGAGGCGTGCGTGGAAGCGGATAGGTTGTGCGGTTTGACTCTGGCGCTCCAAGTCCACGACCTTGTCGCAACCGCTGCAATCGCAACCGCTGGACGAAGACGCAGCGCGTACCAAGGGCGTCTTCAGTGCATGCCCGATCGGCAGTCGCAGCAGCCGCTGTGCCACAAATCGGCGCGCCACAGCGGGCATCAGCACCCATAAGGCATATAGGCCGCAGGACGACACCAGCAAAAAGACGGTTACCAATTGTGCAGTCATGTGATCAGCCCCCCAACCAAAGCGTCATGCGGTAGGTCACAAACGACGCCGCGTAGGCCAAGGCGAACATATAAGCCGCCATCAAAATAGGATACCGCCACGAATTGGTTTCACGCTTTACAACGGCCAATGTAGAGATACATTGCGGCGCAAACACATACCAGGCCAACAAAGAAAATGCCGTGGCCAGCGACCAGCCTTTAGCGATAACCGGTGCCAGGCTGCTGGCGACCGAGTCACCTGCGGCCGATAGCGAATAGACCGTCCCCAGTGCGCCCACTGCGACCTCGCGCGCGGCTAGCCCCGGCACCAGAGCCACCGAAATCTGCCAGTTAAAACCGATCGGCGCAAACAAGGGTTCCAAGAAATGCCCTAGCATCCCGGCCATGCTGTACTGGATCGCTGGGCCGGCGGCACCGTCGGGCGGCCCGGGGTAGGTGGACAAGAACCACAGCACCACCATCAGCGAAAAAATAATCGTTCCCACGCGCTGCAGGAAGATGCGGGCGCGCTCCCACAAGCCCAATATCAGGTTGCGCAAACCGGGCACGCGGTAGGGCGGTAGTTCCAGCATCAGCGGCTGGTAGCGGCTCTTCATCCACACGCGCTTGAACACCCACGCCACACCCATCGCCGACACGACACCGGCCACATACAAGCCGAATAGCGTCAGCCCCCGCAGGTTGAAAACGCCGACGCTGCGGTCGGGCACAAAGGCGCCAATCAACAAGGCATAAACCGGGAGCCGCGCTGAGCAGGTCATCAGCGGTGCCACCATGATGGTGGCCAGCCGGTCTTGCCAATTGGCAATGGTGCGGGTGGCCATGATGCCTGGAATGGCACAGGCAAAACTCGAAAGCAGAGGAATGAAGGCGCGGCCCGACAAGCCCACCTTGCCCATCAAATTGTCCAGCAAGAACGCCGCGCGGGGCAAGTAGCCAGAGTCCTCCAGCAACAGGATGAAGAAAAACAAAATCAGAATCTGCGGCAAGAACACCAGTACTCCGCCGGCACCGGCGATTACGCCATCCACCAGCAGGCTGCGCAAAGGGCCGTCGTCCATATGCGCGCTGGTCCATTCTGCCGCCAGCGCCATACCGGCTTTGATGGCGTCCATCGGCACATTTGCCCATGAAAACACCGCCTGGAATACCAGGAACAGTAGCGCCGCCAGAATCACGAGGCCCCACACCGGGTGCATGGCCCATGCGTCTACCTTGAAATGGAAGCGCTGAAATTGTCCAGCCTGCGGTGCCGCAATGGCCAGAATGCGCCGTACCTCGGCCTGTAGGGTAGCGCTGTCGCGCGGTGGGTGTTGTTGGGCGGCGGTGGATCCTGGGGTCCATCCGGACTGTTTAGCCAATGCGCGCGCCAGATCTTGGTCCAGCTGCGCGAGCAATTTTGTATGCCCGTTGTGCTGCACGGCCACAGTCTCTACCACTGGGCAACCCAGTTCGGTCGCCAGTTTTTCCACATCAATGGCTAGCCCCCGTTGCCGCGCCACATCCGCCATGTTCAGGGCGACAATGACCGGATGGCCCAGGCGCTGTACCTCCAGCACCAAGCGCAAATTCATTCGCAGGTTGGTCGCGTCGACCACGGCCACAATGGCATCAATTGGCGCCTCGCCGACGCGCCTGCCTTCAATTACCTCCAGTGTGACTACTTCATCGGGTGTTGCCGGGTGCAAGCTGTACACACCGGGTAGATCGATGACCGACACCGGTTGGCCACTGGCTAGGCGCAGCAGTCCGATCTTGCGTTCCACAGTCACGCCGGCGTAGTTGGCAACTTTCTGGCGGGCACCCGTTAGCAGGTTGAATAGCGCGGTCTTGCCGCAGTTCGGGTTGCCCACCAGGGCCACATTCCACGGTGTTGTGTTCAATGGAGCCGCGAGGGAACTCATAGGGTCTGGACCTCAATGCAGTCCGCTTCGACGAAACGCAGTGCAAACATGGTTTCACCAACTACCACGGCCAGCGGTTCCCGTCCACCCAGGCCACGGCGCAGCAACTGCAGGGGCTCACCGGGAATGAAACCCAGCTCGCCCAGCCGCTGCAAGGTTGCGGTATCTGCCATCGCCGAGTTCCCGCTGACCCGCGCCACGATGGCATGTGTACCTGTTGGGAGATCGGTAAGGCGCATGGTGGAAAGGTGGGCAGATTTCGGTTGCCGGTTGTAGCAATCTAAATGAGAGTCTATCTCATTTAGATTGCGCGTGCCTGTTCAGTGGTTTTTGCAAGCCACGCCGGATAAGTCATGGTCTACAGCGGGCAATATGTAATTGGTCACATAGCGCTGGCGCAACGCCGACTGGCCACCTATTCTTGCGCTATCGGGATTGCTAACCCACCGCAATCTTGAACACAGAAAACAAAGCTGTGCCCTACGGTGCGGATAGTGTTAAAGCAGAGGATGTCACCATGACTTTGGCCCAAGAACTGGAAAACCTGGAACAGATGCACAACCGTGGAGCGCTAAGCGAAACCGAGTTCGCACAGGCCAAGGCGCGACTGCTGCTGCCACCCCCTGCGCCGGCCAATCACGGACCCAACGCCACGGTACTCAATGGCCTGCGCCGTTCCCGCTCCGACCAATGGCTGGGTGGGGTTTGCGGCGGATTGGCCCAACTAACGGGCATGGATGCCTGGCTGTGGCGTCTGCTGTTTGCGATGATGCTCATTTTTGCCGGAACCGGCCTGTTGTTCTATGTGTTGATGTGGATTTTGGTGCCGCTGGAGCCCGATACCTACCGCGTACCGCTTTCCAGTAAACCTTGAGCAGGTGCAGGCGGTGCCGCCTGCACGTAGGCCTCAAAGGCCTCGACAGGCACCGGCCTGCTGAATAAATAGCCCTGGAACAGGTGGCAGCCGTTTTGCATCAGAAACTGCTGCTGCCCAAGCGTCTCCACCCCTTCGGCAATCACCGCAAAATGCAAGCTGTCACCCAAACCAATGACCATGCGCGCAATGGCTGCGTCGTTGCTGTCGGTCAGTATGTCGCGCACAAACGATTGGTCAATCTTCAACTGGTCCAGCGGCAGCCGCTTGAGGTAGTTCAGCGACGAATAACCAGTGCCGAAATCGTCTAGTGAAAAGCCCACGCCCAGTGCTTTGAGTTGATCCATCTTGGCAATGATGTCGTCCATGTCATGCACCAGCGAACTCTCTGTAAGCTCCAACTTCAGGCGGCTGGGCAGCACGCCGGTGCGCTCCATGACCGACTGAACCTGATGCACAAAATCAGCTTGGCGAAACTGCCGCACACTGACATTGACCGACAGTGTCAGTGCATGCAGCCCCGGCTTGGCGGCCCATTCCACCAACTGCGAGCAGGCCGTGCCCAACACCCACGCGCCCAGTGGCAGGATCAAGCCAGTCTGCTCCGCCAGCGGAATGAATTCATCAGGCGGCACCAGCCCCAGTTTGGGATGGCGCCAGCGTAGCAAGACCTCTGCCCCCACAACGTGGCCCTCATACGTGACCTGGGGCTGGTACGTCAAGAAAAACTCCCCACGCACCAGGCCCTTGCGCAACGCCATTTCCATGGCCGAGTGCTCGGCAAGGTCCGACACCATGACGTGCGCCAATGCGTAAACTCCTAATGCTGAAAACGTGTTGTTGACCCAGGTGCCCCAGACCCGCATGCCATCCGGTAGCGCATAGGCCATGTCAATACCCACTGGCCAGCTTGCCAGCACCACAAAGCCGACGCAGCAAATACCCGTTACGCCATAGCGCATGGCGGCAGAGTCGTCGCGCAAAAAAACCAGCGCGGCCAACGCCAATACCAACAAGAAGTTATGCGTGGAGCGAGGCGCTTGCACACTGGGCACATCCAGCAGCAAGCAGACGCCGCTAATCACGATGAACATGCTGATGACCAGCAGGAAAAACGCAACGCGCGTGCGTTTGTATCGCGTCAGCACCGCAATGGCTATACCCACCGCCAGCATGCCAAGGTCCATTGTGACAATCGCCCAAGCACCCTTCGTGGAGAAAAAAGCTGCCCAACCGATGCCCAGCACGATCAGCAATGCAGCGCCAATCCATAGTGTCATTCGCACGCGCCGCCTGTGCAGTTCTCTGCGCGGCGATCGGCTGGGAGGGTCGTGTGGCGTATGCATTGCGGGATGGTTACCCGCCAAAGGCTAAACGCAGTCTTTCATATCGTCAACTGTAGTTTTGCGCGACTCTCAATTGCCAAAAGATGAAAAGCGGCGCGTCCAGTACTTCACAGGCAGTGAACGCATATTTTTCTCAGGTCAAGATGCATCAATGACCATCACTTCGCTAATCTGTAGATCGACGGCACATTCGACCATCGCTCTACAGCGACCGGGCCCACATGAACGACACGCAAAGTCCCGTAGACGGCCCTCCACCATTACGCAGAGGAACAGCAGATGATGGACGTCAACGATAAACCGTTGTAAACGACAGCGAGAAGAAACTGAAGGTGGACCTGAAGGTTTGGCTGGCCTAAGACCGAGCGCCGCGCAGGCTCCTCCTTAACCTGCGCAGAACGTTCTGCTACACCGCCTGCTATGGCACGGCGCCGGACGGAATATCAATCCCCGCCGTGCGGGCCTCGGCCAGCAGCGTGGCCAGTTCGGCGGCCGAGTGCACGTTGAGGCGGTCAAAAATCTTGCGACGATGCTCCTCAACCGTGCGCACGCTGAGCTCCATCTTCCACGCAATGGTCTTATTCAGCTCACCCGCTGCCACCATGGGCATCAACCGCACCTGTTGGCGCGACAGACCGTCTATCAGCAGGCGCAGCGCGTCGATGCGCGCCATGCGGCCATGCCACTGCTGCTCCAACTCCAAAGCCTTGTGGATCAGTTGCACTAGCGCGTCGTCGGCATAGGGCTTTTCAACAAAACTCAAAGCGCCCTTGGCCATGGCACCCACGGCCATCGGAATGTCACCATGGCCACTCAAAAACAGCACCGGCATGCGGTCGCCCAAGCCGCGGCTAATCAGCGCGTCATGGACTTGCAAGCCTGACAACGGCTCCATGCGCACGTCCAAAATAAAAACGCCGCGCGGCATTGCGGTTGCCCCATCGAGTGCAGTCAACAATTCGGGGCCACCGTTGTACGTGACCACCTGCATGTCATGCTGGCGCAACAGAAAGGCAATCGACGAGCGCACGCCTTCGTCGTCGTCGCAGAGGTAAATGATCGGTTGTGTGGTTGTTGGTGTCATGCTGTTGCTGTCGCCCCGGTCACTTGTAACCCTTTATCTGAGGGCAATGAAAAGCTGAAACAGGCACCTCCGCCTTCGGCATCCTGAGCGTACAAACCGCCACCGTGTGACTCCAGTATGGAGCGGCAAATCGCCAAGCCCAGGCCAGTGCCTTCCTTCTTGGTCGAAAAGAAAGCCTCGGTCAGGGTCTCGATATCGTGCCCGCCCAGCCCCGGTCCGGTGTCCGTGACGATGACCGTGACCCAGCCCGAACCCTGCCCCAGGGGTGGCGCCTCACATAGCGCCGTTCGCACTCTTAGGGCGCGTGGCGGTGCGGTCTGTGCCATGGCGTCGCTTGCATTGCGCAGCAGGTTGGTAATGACTTGCTCAATGCCAATGCGGTCCATGCGCACCTGCGGCAGGGAACGGTCCAACGAAAGGGACACCGTGACCCCTGCGCGTTTGAGGTCGCGTTTGAGCAGGGCCACCGCGTCGGAGACGATCGTATTGATATCACCAGCCAGCAGGACCAAGTCCCGCCGTGCCAGGCGTGAGCGTATGCGGTGCACGATGCCGCCCGCAAGAGACGCATGGCGCGACAAGGCCTGGGCAGCGGCCAGCAAATCGGGCTGGGTGCCGGGCTGCTTCTCCAGCGCCTTGGCAATGCCCGCGCTGTAGCTGACGATGCTGGTCAGCGGTTGGTTCAACTCGTGGGCCAATGTGGACGCAACCTCGCCCAGCGTGGACAGGCGCGCATGGTTGCTCAGCACCTCGCGTTGGCGGCGTTCCAGCTCTTCCAGGCGTTTGCGTTCTGTCACATCAACGATGGAACCCATCCAACCCACCTGCTGGCCCGCGCCATCGACCAGCGGTGACTCGAACACCATCACGTCAAGCATGCGGCCATCGCGGTGGCGCCAGCGGGTCTCGTGACCGGCCCGTTGTGTGGGATGGCTGGCGGTGTGGTCCTGCTGGGTTAGCGCCATGTCGTCGATGGCCGGGCCTTGCGCGACCAGCTCATCCACCGAGTAGCCGACCATCTCGCAAAAGGTGCGGTTGGCAAACAACAGCTTGCCGTCCAAATCCCGCGCGCGCAGTCCGACAAGGGCGGACTCTTCCAGAGATTGGCGCCACGCGGCCTCGGTACGCCATGCGGCCTCGGTACGCGTCACCTGGCGCATTTGGCGGCGCAAGAGCAGCGTGGCAATGCTGATCAATACCAAAAACCCCCCAATCAGCACCACCGGCAGCGTTGTGAACCAGTGCGGCTGGCGCACGCGCTGGGTCAGGCGCAAGCGCGCGTCGGGAACGGCCTTGAACGGCGTCTCATAGGTCTCGCCGCGTGCCACATGGCCGGGGCTCTCGGTGGACACAATGATTTCGCCCAGGCCGGATAGCAATTGCACCTCGTATTGCGCGGCCAGCCACCAGAAGTCCTTGCTCTTGATCAGATCGGTGGGGTCGTAGCGTGCGATCAACTGACCGCTCGTTTGCCCCGTTTGCGGGCGGGGCTCATCGCTGGTGGGGGCGATCAAGTGCAGCGTAATGCCTTGCGCCTGGGGCCGGGCTTGGGTACCCGAACGTTGCTCGCGATGGGCCTCGGCCACAACGCGCATATCGCCATCCAGCCAGATCACATTCAGCCAGCGCCGGTCCAGGCCAGCCGCAATTTCTGGCAGGCTGGCCAACTGGAGGTTGGGGTCGGCACCGGCAGGCGGCAAGTGGGTTGCCGCGGCGCGCAGTTTGACGGCTTCGGTCTCCAGGCGCGCGGCCAGTTGCGCCTCCAAGCTTAGTGTGTCGGCCATCACCGACCGGCGCAGCGCCTCGCGCTCCAGCTTGTCGTTGTCTTGCGCCCAGACCACGACCAGCGCCGTGAACAGCATCGACAACAACAGCGGCGTCTCCCACAAAAACCGGCCCCACGGCGACAGCCCGGCCGACGGCGGCGCGTCCCCGTGCTGTGTGTGGTGGGCAAGGGTAGGGGTGGCCATGGTGGGAGTCTACTGAAACTGCCGCCCAAAGGCCTCTGACCGCGTCTTGACACTCCAAGCCCTTGGGCAGCGAGGCCAGGCCAAACACTCTGCACCAACCCGTTTTTGCAATGATGCTATTGTATTAATAGTGTAATAAGTCCAATCCACGAGGGCTACAGCCTTGTTCTATTCTCGACTGCGGCTGAAGTGCGTCAAATAAACCCAATTCAGGCAATAGTATGTCTATTGGTGTTGCATCACCTCCAGCGCCGATACCGGGCTGGCCGAGTGGCCCCATGCGTGCCGGATGTAAGACAACACGGCGGCAATTTGCGGGCCGTCCAACGTTTGCTGGAAGGGCGGCATGCCATAGGGGCGCAGGTTGCCGGCAGTGCCGGGTGGGAAGCCGCCGTTCAGCACGATTTGCACCAGGTTGGCTGACGTTTCCATCGTCACCACGCGGTTGCCAGCCAGGGCCGGGTAGGCACCGCGCGCGCCCTCGCCCTGCTCGCCATGGCATTGGGCGCAGTGCTGCTTGTATAGCTTTTCACCACTGCTGAACTGCGCGGGCTCGGGTGCCTGCGCGGTGCGTTTCGTCAGTGTCTGCTGTGGCAGCCCCTTCAGAAATATGGCCATGGCCTGCAGGTCGGCGTCGCTGAGGTGCTGGGTGCTGCCAAACACCACGTCGGCCATCGGCCCCATGACACTACCGTGTGTCGATGTGCCGGTCCTGAGTAGCGCCACCACTTCTCGCGTATCCCAGTCGGCGACGCCGGCTTCGCGGGCGGAGGCCAATGACGGTGCGTACCAATGTTGCATGGGGATGGCGCCGCCTTGTAGCGCGAGAGCGCTGCGGCTGGCACCCAGCAGGTTGCGCCCGGCATGGCAGGCGGAGCAGTGGCCCAGGCCGCGCACCAGGTAGGCCCCGCGGTTCCACTGTGCGGTGCGCGCGGGCTCGGGTGTGAACTCGGCAGCGCGGAAGAACATCGCCCGCCACACGGCCAGTGACGCCTGGCTGCTGTACGGAAACGCCAGTTCGTGCGGCCGGTTGGTCTGTGCCACAGGCGCCAGGTTGCGCAGGTAGGCGAACAGCGCATCGCTGTCTGCGCGGCTGATGTTGGTGTAGCTGGTGTAGGGGAACACCGGGTACAGCAGGCGGCCATCGGCAGATCGGCCATGGTGCATGGCGCGCCAAAAAGCGGCTGGTGTCCAGCGGCCCAGGCCAGTCTGCGCATCCGGTGTCAGGTTGCTGGTGTAAACCGTGCCAAAGGGTGTGGCAATGCCTAAGCCGCCAGCGTAATCCGCCCCACCGCGCGCCGTGTGGCAAGCGGCGCAGTTGCCAGCGCGGGCGATGTAAGCGCCTTGGGCGATCTGTTCGGCGGTGGCAGCCAAGGGCGCAGCCGCCTCGCTGGCATCGATATCGGCTTCACCGCGAATGTTCAGCCAACCGACCAAGGCTATGGCGGTCAGGGCCAGCAACAGCAGCACCAGCAGGCGGCGCAGCCACAGACGTGACCGTCTTTTGGGTGAATGGGTTGAAGAAGGCTTGGGCATCATGGTGGGCACTTCTTATCGCAGGCCACTGCCGCAGTTCATGGGCAGGGGCGTGGCGGTGGCCGCGACGGCCTGCGCCTGCGCGGGCAGCGTTTGCGACGACAACCATGTGGCAACGGCGCTGACCTCGTCGGCAGTCAGGCGCTTGGCAATCTGGCCCATGCAGTCGGGCGCGACCGCCTGTCGCTTGTCGGTTTGCCAAGCGCCGAGCTGGCTGACCAGGTAGTCCCTTGGCAGCCCCAGTAAACCGGGAAAGGCGGGCAGCACGCCCGTCATGGCCATCCCATGGCACTGCGTGCAGGCGGGTATCTTGCGCTGTGCATCGCCCTGCTGCACCAGCGCTTGGGCGCGCTCCAGCACAGCCGCTGGAGCATTTGCGGTTTGGGGTGGCGGGTAAGGCAGGTCCTGGCTGGCAAAGTAGTCGGCCATCTCGCGCAGGTAGGCGTCCGACAGGTGGTCCACCAGGTGCGTCATCACGGGGTTGGTGCGGCGCCCCTCACGAAAATTGCGCAACTGGTTGTACAGGTAGGCGGCCGGCTTGCCGGCGATGCGCGGGAAGTAGCCCGCGTTCGTGGCGCGGCCGTCCTTGCCGTGGCACGCCGTGCAGGCCAGCACGCGCTGGGCGATGGTGTCGGGCACGGTGCGGGCTGTGCCGATGACGGCGGTTGCGGCGGGACTTTCTGCGGCTTTCAATGGCTGCCACGCAATGGCGATGACCAGCAAAAGGGTTAGCTTGGCGAGGGCTCGCTGGGCCACGACGGGTCTCAAACTTGCACGCCGTTGAGTTGGGCCAGTCGCTCGGGCGTGCCCACATCTGTCCAGCGGCCGGTGTACAACTGGGCGGTAATTTGGCGCCTCGCCATGCCCGCACGCAGCAAGTGCACCAGCGCGGCTTTCACACCCTGCGGGTTGCCTGCAGGGATATCGCACCAGGGCTGCGCAAAGAGCGCGGCGCGGTACAAGCCTATGGTGCTGTAGGTGTAGCGGGGTTGAGGGTCGTCGGCGGGCAGATTCAGGGCATAGCCCACGCCATTCACACTTTCCGACGGTATCGCAAGGCCGAAGTCTCCGCGCGGATTGTGGTCAGGGTTGGGCACCAGCCACAGATGGGCGAGTTTGCCGCTGGCGATGAAGCGGTCGACGTCTGACATTTGGAACGCGAAGTCGGGCGCAAACACGTCACCGGCCAGCGCCCAGAATGTGCCATTGGCCTGCGCCGGGCACAGCAATGGCAAGGCGCGGGCAATGCCGCCTGCGGTCTCCAGCGCATCACCAAAATCGCGGCCCTCGTGGGAGTACTGGATACGGACGGTAGTTGTGGCATGCTCTTGATTTGATAGCGGCCCACGCTCATCTGACGAGGGCTGCAGGCTGAAAACGCTTAGGTATTTGTCTGAAATCTGGTCCCCCAGCCATGCGGTGTTGACCACCACATTGTCAAAGCCACCCCGCGCCAACGCCTCCAGATGCCACTGCATCAACGGCTTGCCCTGCACGCTTAGCAAGGGTTTGGGCGTGTGGTCGGTCAGGGGGCGCATGCGCTCGCCACGGCCGGCTGCCATGAGCATGGCGCAGATGTTGGATTGGGGTGTCATTTGCGTTGATTTTGCCCTGTCCCCACATGCAGCACGGAACGGGTTTGCTCAATCCCCGATCGGCTGGCCTGCTAGCCGCTCCACCACATAGTCAATCCACACGCGCAGCTTGGCCGCCAGAAAGCGGTTCGGCGGGTACAGCAGCCAGGCCGTGCCGGCATAGTCGGTCAAGTGCTCCCAGTCTTGCAGCACGGGCAGCAGCGCACCGCTTCGCAGATGGGCGGTGGCGGCGAACTCGGGCAGACTGGCGATGCCAAAGCCCTCCAGCGCACCCTCTAGCCGTACCTCACTGTGGTTGGCCACATAGCGGCCACAGACGCGCACACTGGACTCTGTGCCGTCTTTGCGAAAGCGCCAGTTGCGGTCGCGCTCGTCCTCGCCCAGGTAGAGGCAGCTGTGTTGCGCCAGGTCGCGCGGGTACTGCGGCGTGCCGCGTTCGGCCAAGTAGGCTGGGCTGGCGCAGACCAAGTGGTGCAACTGCATCAGCGGCCGACCGGCCAGGCCCGGCGGTGGGCGGTCGGTTGCGCGTATGGCCAGGTCTATGCCGTCTTCAAACAAATCCACCGCACGGTCGGTGATGACCAGTTGCACGTCGACCTCGGGGTAGGCGCGCAAAAAGCCCGGCATCAGCGGGTGGATCAACTGGCGCCCGACCGCCTTGGCCATACTGATGCGCACCAAGCCGCGGGGCACGGCGGTGTGGGTGTCGCTCAGGGCCAGCACCTCGCGCGCAGCTGTCCATAGCGACTGGCAGCGGTCATAGGCGGCGGTGCCGGCCTCGGTCAGGCGCAGCTTGCGCGTGGTGCGCTCCAGGAGCCGCACCCGCAGCACGCCTTCCAAGCGCGCCACTTGGCGGCTCACCGCAGACGGTGTCAACCCCAGTTGGCGGGCCGCTGCCGAGAAACTGCCAGCATCCACCACGCGGGCGAATACGGCCATGTCAGGCAGGCTGTCTAAGGGGTTATTGCTGCTCATAGTGCACAAGTGCTGTTCCTGAACTCCAGATTATCAACATGAGGGATTAAATAAACAATACTTTTCATGAACACACTCGCCATCGCCCAACCCAAACACCTTTTGCGCCTATCCGACCTGTTGCTGCTGGCGGTCGCCGTGGTCTGGGGCACCAGCTATGGCGTGGCCAAGGGCGCGCTGGCCTATTACCCGGTGCTGGGTTTTCTGGCGGTGCGTTTTATCCTGACCTTTGTGCTGCTGTTGCCGGTGTTGGTGCGGCTGCAGCGTCAGCGATTGCAAGACGCCTTGCGCACCGGTTGGCCGCTGGGGCTGCTGATGCTCAGCATCTTCGTGTGCGAGACCTTTGGCCTGGCGCTGACCCAGGCCAGCAATGCCGCGTTCTTGATCAGCTTGTGCGTGGTGTTCACGCCCTTTGTCGAGTGGTGGATGCTGCGCATCAAACCGCAGCGCGCAGTATTTGTGTTCGCCGGTGCATCGCTGCTGGGTGCGGCCTTGCTCAGCGGCGGCATGGTCGGTGCCATGGGTTGGGGTGACGCTCTGATGCTCGCCGCCGCCCTGCTGCGCGCCATCACGGTGTGCCAGACCAGCAAGTTGACGCGGGACAGCACCGCCCCTGCCCTGGCACTGACAGCGGTGCAGGCGGGCGTGATTGGTTTTGGCAGCCTGTTGTTGGCCGTGTGCACGCCCGGGGGCATGCCCCCTCTGCCCGTCAACGCTGCGTTTTGGCAGGCCACGGTCTATCTGGTTTTGGGGTGCACGGTGTTTGCATTCTTCGCGCAGAACTGGGCACTCAAGCACAGTGCCCCGAGCCGGGTCGCACTGTTGACCAGCAGTGAGCCGGCCTTTGGCGCGTTGTTCGCGGTGCTGTGGCTGGGGGAGAGTTTGGGGGTTATGGGTTGGGTCGGCGGGAGCCTAATCGTGTTGGCAGCCTTATGGACTAGCGTGCGAAGGAGATAAGTGTCGTCACAGTGTTGTAGTGCCGCTGGCGACACATTACGGCTTGGCTGGGCAAGCAGGTGCCAGCGTAATGGGGATTAGCGATTCCGCAACGCGAATGCCCTCGGCATTCAGCGGCACTACTTCGACCCAGCATTTGTCCAGTTTGCTGCGTAAAACCGTTTTGGGTTTCGGGTTCGTATTGGGTGTCGACTACCTTGACCGGGTAGAAATCTGCCTTGCCGGTCGCTGCGTCATAAATGACCTTGTAAACACAGCCCTGTAAAAGACCCACCATCAGCGAAGCGGCAACCAGCGTTCTAGATTCCCTGCACATTCCATGTGAAATTGGAAGGACGGCACTTCGTAATGCGCAAGCGCTGTCGATTCTAGGAGGCTATCGTTGCAAACAAACGGTGAAACATTCAGTCTGGAGGATTCTGACCATGCAACACATCGCAGCCCCCCGCAAACGCTACGCCCGCCACTTCAAGCTGCCGGCGGGTCTTGCCGTGTGCCTTCTGTTGGGCATCGCCGCCTGCGCTTCTGAAGGTCCGGCTGTCGACACCGCGACCCATGACCGTGAAACCGAAGCAGCCGTGCTGTTGAAAATCAATACCACCATCGGGCCGGCGCCTTGCAGTAGCGACACCCAATGTCGCACCATCGGTCTGGGTGCCAACGCCTGTGGTGGACCCGCAGCGTGGCGGCCATGGTCATCACAGACCAACGGAAAAGGTGAAAGCCTGCAGATACTGGCGCAGCGCTTGTCTGAGCTGCAACGCAGTCGCCAAACGCACGACGGCATGGTGTCCACCTGCCGCTACCTTCCTGATCCAGGCGCGTTGTGCCAGGCCCAGCGCTGCGTATTGAAAACAGTCCCAGATTCCGCCAGTTGACCGCACGGTATAGTCATTCTTTATCGTGAACGAGGCCGTGCATAGAGGCGCCGGTGGTATGGAATGATTAACCTCGACTGGATTCTCCTGGCGCTGAGCAGTGTCGTTTTGCTGTCCTATGTATTCGACATCTTGGGCCGGCGCGTCCGCATTCCGAGTGTGGTGATGCTGATCGCCAGCGGCATGGGCGTGCGAATGGCCATGGACCTGTTTGGGCTGAAGATCGAATTTGTGCACATGGTTTTGCCCATTGTTGGCACGCTGGGCCTTGTGCTGATTGTTCTGGAGGGTTCGTTAGAGCTGCACCTGACTGGAGAAGCGCGTGGACTCATCGTGCGCGCGGCCGCAATGGGTGTTCTGGGCATTGCCGTGTCGGGCGGGTTGATCGCAATGGCGATCCACTACGGGATGGAAGCAGACTGGCACCGTTCCTGGCTACTGGCCATTCCCTTTGCAGTGATCAGCAGTGCAGTGGCTATTCCCGCTGCGCAATCGCTGATGAAGGAGGACCGCGAAACGGTTGTGTACGAAAGCGCGATTTCCGATATCGTCGGCGTACTGTTGTTCTACGCTTTGCTCAACGCGGGGAACGGCTTCACCGGAGCCTTGGTAGAGGTGATGGTTGGCATCTCGGTGTCCGCAGTGATTGGCGCCATAGCAGCGCTTCTCATTCTTGTACTCTTGATCCGCATCGAGTCACACGTGCGATTTGTGCCCATGATCTTTGGTCTGGTCATGGTGTATTCCGCAAGCAAACTCGTGCACCTGGCACCGCTGGTCAGTGTGATGGCAGTTGGCTTGATGCTCAACAATGCGCATTTGCTGACGAAATTCCCGCGGTTTGCCAAGATCATGACGAAGGGCCTCTATTTTGAAATTGTTGCGTTCAAACAATTGACCGTAGAGTTCACCTTTGTAGTGCGGACATTTTTCTTCTTGCTGTTGGGGTATTCCACTGCGCTTGAGTCGCTGGAACTGGTGGAGGCGTGGGTTGTGACCGCCGTCATTGTTGGAGTCGTGTTTTTGTCACGCAAGATTTTGCTGAAGACTCTGTATGACCGCGATACAAACACGTTGTTTTGGTTTGCCCCACGTGGGTTGATCACAATTTTGCTGTATCTCAGTATCCCAGCACCCTTGCGGATCGAAAAGTTTCCCGATGGCGCTTTGATGTTGACCGTGTTGGCGACGACCTTAATGTTGACGATTGGGCTCATGCGCGCCAAGCGCAACCCCGAGTGACGCGCCGCAGTATTCGCAATGTTTACCGCGCTCTAAGCAGCCAAAGAAAAAGGGCTGCAAACTTGCGCTTGCAGCCCTAGAGTCTTTGGCCCCACATGCATGGGGCCGGGTATGGTGTCTCAGCCCTTCTCTTAGCGCCCCAGTTTCTTGGTCGACACAGCCCGTTCTGTGAAGGCCAGAGGTGGCGTACCCGTGGTGTCCACACGCAGTACGGTTGCCGTTTGCACGCCGCCGCCAGCATCTTTGAACTCTACGCCGCCGAGGTAGCGGCCACCCGTGGCCAAGCCCGACCACATCAAGCCAGCGGTTGCGGTGCTACCGGCGTATACGGTGCTCGGCAGAAACACATTGAAGCTGCTCGAAGCGTCCGCTGCGGTGACGACCCAGCTTGACAGCTTGTGCGTCATGGCCGATGCGCCACCATACGCGCCCACGCAAACCTTGTAGGTTCCCGGTGTGGGGCTGACCACTTGGACGGCTTCGTTGGATCCGTCGTTGCCCGAATACACCGACGCACCAGACGGCGACACGATGATCAGGTCGTTGTCATCACCCACCGTACCAACATCGGCGTCACGTGTCTCGAAGCGGGCCACGATGGTGCCAACCGGCAGGACGAACGGATAGACCTTGATGGATGCGGTGTCAACACCTGCAATACAGGCTGCCTTCAGGGTCGCAGCTGTCGGAGCACCCGGTGCCAGGCTGGCTACGGAGCCCACGGTAACGGGCTTCATGCCGCCCTTGTTCGCTGTGACACGGCCGTTGAAATTGGTCGTCAGCGTGATCAGGCGGTTGCCGGAAACGGTGGTGGCCGTAATACCTGCCGGAGCCTGTATGGTCTTGCCAGTGCGTGCTGTCACCGGGCTGCGTACCACGTGCGTACCGTCGCTCCACGTCAGCGAGCCATAGGCCCATTGGCCGTCGGCCACACCCGCTCCAGTCAGCGTGACTGTGAAACTCTTGGTTTCACCCGGCGCCAGGGTCAGGCTGGAAGGCGTTACGACGGTGGTAAAGCCCGGTACCGAAGCAGTGGCCGAATACGTGGCAGAGCCCGCACCCACATTGGTCACCTTGCGGCTGACGACCGTGCTACCAACGACTGCGCCGACTGTGATGCTCGGCAGGTTGAAGTTGTAGGTCTGGTCCAGTGTGCCGTAGGTGGAGCAGTCTGACGCGGGTGTCACCGCGGGCTTGTTGACATTGCACTGGTAGCGGATGAACTCTACCTTGCCGTTGTCATACACGAGGCCAGGATCCAGCGCCTTGCCGGGAACTACATGGCCTGCGCCTTGCGACCAGGGCAGCAAACCATTTTGCTCGCCGGGCAGCCCGTCGTTCAACGTTGGAATGGTGGTCGTCATCAGGGCCGATTTGATGGCCGCAGGCGACCAGGTGGGGTGCGCTTGCTTCAGCAGCGCTGCCAGACCGGCCACATGGGGGCTGGACATGGAAGTGCCCTGGTACGAAGACCAATCGGCGGGTGGCACGAACGTGCCATTGACCACTGCATCGCGCTCGGCATTGGTCAGCCCTGGCGTCACGGTGGCAATGATGTCCACGCCCGGTGCGGTGAGGTCGGGTTTGAGCATGTTGGCATCGCCGGCGTTGGGGCCGCGTGATGAGAAGCCGGCCATGATGGGTGCAGGTTTGCCGGCATTGAAGTACACGCTGATTGCGACCGTGCCACCACCAGCCTGTGCATACGACTTGATTGCAGCGCCGTCGGTGGCGTTTACGTGCACGGTGGGTATGGAGTGCACATCAGCGACCAGTCCGGCACCGTTGTCTGCCAGCACCATGCCGAGACCGCCCGCAGCCTTGACGGCGGCGCTCTTGTCGGTGCGGGCATTGGTGCCACGGGTGCAAACGACGACCTTGCCGGTGACCTTGGCGGGGTCCAGAACTGCGGGCGAGAGGTAGCACAGGCGCAACTTGGTTGCGTCGGCACCTGGCAGGCCTGCATCTTCTGCCCGGATGACGGGCGTGGCCGGCAATGCGGTGGCATTGAACGACGCACCGCTGTACACCGCACCATTGCCCAGGGTGGCATTGGCAGACAGTGCGCGGTCATGGGTCGACGCGGCAACCGTGGTCAACCAGGGGCTGACATGGGCCACGGCAACGGCAGGGCCGCTGTTGCCAGCCGAGGCGGCCACAAAGACACCTGCATTGGTGGCGCGCAGAAAAGCCTGCTCCACCGGATCGTTGACGCTGGTCTGGCTACCGCTGATGGAGTAGTTGATGACGTGCACGCCATCGGCAACTGCCTTGTCAATGGCGGACACACTGTCAGAAGTGAAGCAAGAATTTTGGCTGCCCGTACCGTCTTCGGCAGTGGCGTTCACATAGGTGTAGCAGACCTTGTAGGCGGCGATCCGGGCGCGCGGTGCGATGCCCGATGCCGTGCCGACGCTGTTGCCACCCAGGGTCACCGGTGCACCGCTGTTGCCACCTGCAGTGGATGAAGTGTGTGATCCGTGTCCACCATGGCCGGTTGCACCGGCGACCGAGTCGCGGGGTGAATAAAACTCGGTCCAGTGTTTGGTGTTGCCCGATGCCAGGAAGCCGGCATTGAAATACTGGGCACCAATCAACTTGTTGTTGCAATGGGTCGCAGGCGTAAAGCCTTCACCGGCAACGCAGGAACCGGTCCAGCCCGCAGGTGGTGGGCCATAGGCCAGGCTGCCGCTGCCAAATACGGGGGTGCCGCCGTTTACACGGTCAGCATACGATGGGCTTTCGGGCCAGATACCGCCGTCGACCACCCCAATGATGATGTCTTCACCTTTGAGAGCCAGGCCGGCAACGGTTTGCGACCACACGCCACCGGGTGTGCTGAGGCCAAGAAATGCGGGGGTCGAAATGGTTTCGAGCTTGCGTGCTTCGTCTGCAAACACTTCCACCACCAACGGGCTGGATTTGAGTGCTTGTACTTCGGCGGCGGTCAGGCGCGCAGCAAAGCCGTTGTACACGGTGGAGTAGCGGGCCACGATGGGCGCACCGGCAATCAGTGACGTCACGCTGGTCTGCTGCGCGTCCAGATAGCCTTTGTATGCCATAGCTGCGGCGGAGCGCGAGTTCAAGCGGGTGCCGGGTGCTGGCAAGGTGGCGCTATAGCCGGGCACGGTGCCGGTGTAGCTGGCCACGGGCTCGGCAGCCAGTTGCACGATATAGGTAGAACGGCTTTGCGCGAAAGCCGACGTGGACATTCCGAGCAGCAGCAGCGCCGCCAGTGGCGTAAATCGCAATTTCATCGGGGTCATAAATGTTCCTTGTGTCGATTACCGTGGTACTTACGCAGACGGTTGTTGTTGACGGCGGCGTCGCACTGCGGCACCCATGGCTAGCAAGCCCATGGCGAACATGGCGGAGGTCTCGGCTTCTGGCACCGCAGACACACTGAGGTTGTCGAGGGCAAATTGCCCGCGGTCGGACGAAAATGCGCTGCAGGCACCGCCGGTATTGCAGGCGAATCCAAACGCGTAAACGGTTGCAAACTGCGTAGAGGCAAAACTGCCGCTGGTGAGGTAGCTGCTAAAGCCCAACGCGCCGCTGGAATCTGGCCCGGCCAATTGGAAGGTCTGGCTCAAGCTCGTGCCTGTGCTGGTGAAGCCTTGCAAACGCAGCAAGCCGCTGACGGGTGGCAGGGTGGCGCCGGAGGCACCGATAAAGCTGGCGTCAAAACCACTCACCGAGAAAGACTGGCCATCGGTACGACCAAAAGCCACAACGCCATCGTTGAGCGCGCCCAAGAAGGTAGTGGAATTGTTGGTTGGGCACACCACACTGAAGCAGGCTGACAAATCGCTGCCGTTGATCATGGCCCCTACCAGAGCAGTATTATCCGCGCCAGGAGCGTTCGAGAACGCGTCGAAGGCATAGCTCCCCTGCAGAAACTGATCCCCGTGGAGGAGGAATGGAGCGTTCGGGCCACCGACCGGCTGTTCGAAATCAATCACTGTGGCCTGGGCAGCGCCAGCACTGATGGCAATAGCCGCGACTACGGCTATTCGACGGAAGAGATATTTCATGGAGGACGAACCTTTGCTTTGGTAAAAGAAAATGCCGCATGAAATTCGCGTATTCAACGGTTGTTGGATAGACGGTTTTCGTGCGGCGAGTCGGATACTAGCCAGAGGTTCACACCTTGTGGATCAAAGCGAGGGTAAGTACCGATAAGCCTTTGAATATAAAGTGTGTCAATTTGTACAATGGTGCATTGCACTGCACCAAATTGGCCTAGCGCACCCCAACGGACACCTTGCCAAACACGGCTTGCACCTCGCGGGGGAGGCAGCGCCAATAGTTTTCTTTGGCGGCCACCTCACCGCCCAGCGCAGCGGCAGCATGCCAGCCCCATCGCGGCTCGTACGAAAATGCGCGGGCCAGTGCCACCAGGTCCGCCTCGCCCGTTTGCAACACGGTTTCGGCCTGGTGTGCGTCGGTGATCAAGCCGACGGCGATGGTGGGCAGACCGCTGGCTTGGCGTATTTCACGCGCAAACGGCACTTGGTAGCCGGCGCCCAGCGCGATCTTTTGGGCGGGCGATATGCCGCCCGACGACACGTGGATGAAGTCGCAGTCCAGCGCCTTCAGGCGCTTTGCAAATTCTGCACTCTGCGCCACATCCCATGCACCTTGGATCCAGTCGCTGGCCGATATGCGAATGCCCAGCACGCCCGTGAACACCTTGCGCATGGCGGTAAATATTTCCAGCGGAAAGCGAACACGGTTGTCAAAACTGCCGCCGTATTCATCATTGCGCTGGTTGGCAATCGGCGACAAAAATTCGTGGATCAAATAACCGTGGGCGCCATGCAACTCAATCGCTTCAATGCCCATGCGGTCGGCGCGCTGCGCGGCAATTACAAAGGCGTCCAGTACATGGGCCATGTGGGCGCGCGTCATTTCGGTCGGCGGGGGTTCGCTGGGCAATTGCGACAAAGCCGACGGGCCAAAGGTCTCCCAACCACCTTGCGCGCGTGGCAGCAGTTGCGCGCCGGCCCACGGCAGGGCGCTGGAGGCCTTGCGGCCAGCGTGGGCGAGCTGTATGCACACAGGAGTAGGCGGTGCCAATGTGCGGGCGCGGTGCAAGGTGTTGGCCAGGGCGGTTTCGGTGCGATCGTCCCACAGACCCAAGCAGGCGGGGGTAATGCGGCCCTCGGGCACCACGGCGGTAGCCTCAATCGTGAACAGAGCGGCACCGCTGTTGAGCAGGTTGCCCCAGTGCATCAGATGCCAGTCGGTTGCCTCACCGCTGTTGGCGGCGTATTGGCACATGGGTGCAACCACGATACGGTTGGCAAGTGGCAGGCCACCACGGGGTGAAGGGAGTGTGTAGGGTGTGAAAAGCAGGCTCATGGAACCAGCATATCCCATACAAAGTAATGAGGTGATACACGGGTGAACTTGCTGTGTATCATTGCGACCGGTTCTGAGTTAACCCTACATAAGGAGGTCCGCACCATGGCTCTAATGGATTTCATCAAGAAACAGTTCATAGACATCATCCAGTGGACCGAAGAGGGCGATGGCACCTTGGCCTGGCGCTTCCCTATGCGGGACATGGAAATTCAGAACGGTGGCTCGCTCACCGTGCGCGAATCGCAGATGGCCATCTTCGTCAACGAAGGCAAAGTGGCTGACGTGTTCGGCCCCGGCACCTACAAGCTGACCACGCAAACGCTGCCCGTACTCACTTATTTGAAGAACTGGGACAAACTGTTTGAGTCCCCCTTCAAGAGTGATGTGTACTTCTTCAGCACGCGCCAGCAGATCGACCAAAAGTGGGGCACGCCCCAGCCCATCACTATCCGCGACAAAGACTTTGGCGCCGTGCGCATCCGCGCGTTTGGCAACTACGCATTCCGCGTCACCGACCCCAAGCTGTTCCACACAGAGATATCGGGCACCCGCGATGTTTACCCCGTATCCGACCTCGATGGCCAACTGCGTGGCTTAGTGCTGCAAAACATCAGTACCGCCATTGCCGCCAGTGGTATCCCGTTTTTAGATTTGGCTGCCAACCAGATCGAGTTTGCCAAGGCGCTGCGCACCCAGCTCGACCCCGAGATGGCCAAGCTCGGCCTGAAGCTCGAAAACATGACGGT
>JBBQBG010000004.1:0-42473 GCA_038317285.1 Burkholderiales bacterium
AGCAAAAGGCCCTGCGCAGATCCCGCACCGTTGTTGGCCGCCAGCATTTGCGCGCTGTCCATGGCGTGCCCATCTGCATCCATGCTCAACGTGTTGGCCGTTTGAGCGCGGCTGTCCGCACCCGCCCTGAAGGTGCGCGACAGTGCATCGTCACCAGCATACAAGTTCAAAACGGCACCGCGCGTCCGTTGGTCACCCAAGGCACCTTGGCGTGTGGCGGCTTGCCCTTTGGGCACGAGTTGGACCGGGGCGCCGCCCGACAAAATCAGGGGATTGGCCTCGCCAACGCCCATGGCGGTCGCGTTGGCTGCACCGCCCACTGCTGAGCGAAGATTGGTCTGCAGTCCTGACAAGGTGTTCATCCACCCGTCGGTGTGACTACTCTTGCCGGGGACGCCTGTTTCCCAATGGTGTTGCGCATCAAAGTGCGAGCGGGTGGCGTCGGGTGATCCGGCTGCAGGCACGACGCCCAGCACGCCTTCCTTCCACAGTGGCAGTAGCGCCCCCATGGCGGGGTGCAGGCCAAAAGTTGCGTCCAGCATCAATGCTGTCTGGTTTGTTCCATCGGGTTTTGGAATGGCAATGTTGGGCCGCGCGGTGTAGTAGTCTGGGTCGCCGTACGGCACGAAGGCGGAAAGGCCATCGTAGGCGCCACGCAAAAAAACCAGTACCAAACGGCCGCCACCGGTGCGCGTGTTGTCATCGTTCTGCGCCCAGAGACTGGGCATCGCCCATGCAGTGGACGTGACCGCTAGGGTTTGCAACAGCCGACGGCGGCGTATGTTGGTAGTGAGTGGGTCACGCGGGGCAGGGTGGTTGGACATCGTGGCGGGCCTTGTTTACTTGTACATGAAGTCAGGGCTGGCCAGCATCAGGCCAGCGCGCAGTGCGGGGCTTTCCTTTGCCACGGCGTCCCGCGTGGTGGCGCTGAGGTAGGGCGTGAGGAAGTCTATGTCTGGCGTTTTGCGTGCAAGCGCCAGCGCAAAGTCGGCCCGCCGGGTCAGTGCCTCCGGCACCAGCCATGTGGCCGCATCGACTTTATAGCCGTCGGGTGTTTGCCACCCATGCAGGGGCTGGCCGGCATTGGTGAGGAACCCCAACGTCAAGACGACGTTGCGTCGGTACGGCTCAGCCCCGATTTGCTCTTGCGCGACTCCTTGGGTCGCGGCAAGCGCAGAGCAGGCATAGTCCATCGGTGTTTTAAAGAGCCGGTTATCCGCCTGCCAAAATTCGGGTGATTCCAAAACCGCGCGCATCACGGCGCGCAGGTCGCCTTTTGTGGCGGTGAAAGTATGGCTGATGCGCTGTACCAATTCGGCGGAGGGTTGGTCGGCAATAAAGAACTGGGCCAACCGCAGGCTGATGCGTTTGGCAGTCGAAGGGTGGCGCGCCAACAGGCGTATGGCGTCTTCACCTTCGAGTACGCCACTGCGCGTGGTCGAAATGGGAAAGCCCTGACCCAGGACGTGCTTTTCGCCATGGTCGTGCAGGCGTTGTGCAAAGCGAAAACCGGGTACCTCATCCCGTGAGACGGTCCACCCGGTGAGCACGCGTGCGAGTTCGCGCACGTCCTTTTGACTATAGCCTCCATCCACGCCCAGGGTATGCAGCTCCATCAGTTCACGGGCATAGTTTTCGTTGAGTCCGCGGGCCTTGCCTTGGGGGCCCTGGGTGCCATCCGCCACACTTTGTGCCTGGTCCAGGTACAGCAGCATGGCCGGATGGCGTGCACTAGCCAACAACAGGTCTTCAAACTTTCCCAGCGCGTGGCGCCGTGCCACGTTGACAACGTAATGACCGGTAAAGGGGCGCACGGCCCCCTTGCCGATGAACACATTGAGATGGTTAAACCAGAATTCCGTCATGCGAGCCAGTAGTGGATTTTCAAGTTCCGGTTGGCTGCAACTGCTGAGGCGCCATGCGGCTGCTTGTTGCACCAACATGCGGCTGAAGTGCTGGGGGTCGCGGGGTTCGGAAAAATCCATGCGCTTGTTGGCATCATTGGACTCTTCGGCTTTTTGCGCTTTGGCCTTGGCCCGTAACTCACGCTCGTGTTGGAAGCCGTCAAAGATGCGGGGCAGTGGTGCGTTGAAGTCGGCCAGCTCGCTTGCAATGCGGGGCGTTTGTTGGCTGGCATTGAATGCCGCATCCACCTGCTCCAAGGCCCAATCGCGCGGACTACGTGCGGTCTGGATGGCCTGTACCAGCGTGGCGCTTGGGCCGTATCCCACGCGGTTCATGGCGCGCCACGCTTGGGCTTGTGCAGGCATATCGGTCGCGGGGTCTGGTCGCGTCGCACTTTGGGGAAATACCAAGCCAGACCCTAGGCAGGCAGATGTCGCAAGGGCCTGCATAGCGGCTCGTCGTGATAGACAAGGGGCAGCGTCATTGAGGTGCATGGAGGGACCGATCTTTTGGGCGACCAACGTTATGGCCTAACGCGATTACACGCCATGTTGACGACCGCCCCGACGGTCTTTACAAAGGTTTACCCCCGCTTTAGCCATGCGCTACAACGGCCTGAGACCGGGTCCTATCCGTTGCGTACACCGCTAGCAACATGCCCCGATGGCACGTGCCGTGCGGCCGATTCAATGTGGCCCGTCTGGTCGTCAAAGAAGAAATCCGGCTCGAACTCACGCAGGAACTCACCCTTGTCCAAGCCACCGAGGAACATAGCCTCATCAACGGCAATGTTCCAGTTCATCAATGTGCGAATGGCGCGCTCATGTGCCGGTGCGCTGCGCGCGGTGACCAGTGCCGTTCGGATGCGCATCTGCGGTGTTGCGGCTTTTTGCAGGCTGTGCAAAGCAACCAGCAAGGGCTTGAACGGTCCATCCGGCAGCGGAAGGGCTACCTTGTCCATTTCATGTTGTTGGAACGCATTCAAGCCTTGTGACTGGTAGACGCGCTCAGCCTCATCGCTGAACAGCACGGCGTCACCATCAAATGCAATGCGGACTTCGTTAGGGTGGGCGGCGCTAGCATGCGCAGACAGAGGGTACGCCTGCGCGGCCGGTACACCGGCAGCCAAAGCCGCCCGCACGTCGCTCAGGTGCGTGCTCAAAAACAAATTGGCGTGCAAGGGTTTCAGGTAACGCCACGGTGGCTCACCACGCGTAAACGAGCACCGGATGATGGGCAAGGCATAGTGCGCGGCCGATTTCATCACACGTAGGCCGCTTACCGGGTCATTGCGCGACAGGATGACGACCTCGACCTTTTGAGAGTCCGCCTGGTTAAAGGTCAGCAGTTTTTGCACCAGTGAAAACGCGACGCCGGGTTTGGCGGGCATGTCGATGCGTTCCAGCTGCAGGCGCATATAGGCGGTGTCGTCGCTTTGTTCGAAGACCTGGTTTTCTTCTTCGAAGTCAAACAAGGCGCGACTGGAAATTGCCACCACCAATTTTCCGTCTAGAGAAATTCCCATGGTCGATCTTTCTAAACAGTTGAGGACAGAGCAACGCTACGCTTGGGTCTATCCCACAAGAACATCAGCTTTGCAAAAACATGCGGTACACCGGGTTGTCGGTTTCTTCTACATGGGGGTAGTCCAAGGCCTGCAAAAATTTGCCAAAGGCCTTGTCATCCGACTTGGGAACTTGCAGGCCCACCAAGATGCGTCCGTAGTCAGCGCCCTGGTTGCGGTAATGAAACAAGCTGATGTTCCATCCGGGGCGCATCAGACTCAAAAACTTCATCAGGGCACCAGGACGTTCTGGAAACACAAATCGCAAAAGACGCTCGTTCTGCGCCAGTGCGGAGTGGCCTCCCACCATATGACGGATATGTTCTTTGGCGAGTTCGTCGTGGGTCAGGTCCAGCGCAGCAAATTTGTGCTTGATGAAGTTGGCCGTAATCTTTTGGGATTCGCCTTTGCCATGTGTCGTCAGCCCTACGAACACGTGCGCCTTGGCAGAGTCGCTGATGCGGTAGTTGAACTCGGTCACGTTGCGCGGACCACCCGGCAATTCGCCAATCAAAGCGCAAAAACGTTTGAAGCTGCCTTGTTCTTCGGGAATCGTCACGGCAAACAAGGCTTCGCGCTCTTCGCCCACTTCGGCCCGTTCGGCCACAAAGCGCAGCCGGTCGAAGTTCATATTGGCACCACACAAAATGGCGGCGTAAGTCTCGCCTTTGGTCTTGTGCGTAGCCACATATTGCTTGACGGCTGCCACCGCCATCGCACCGGACGGTTCGACGATGCTGCGGGTGTCGATAAAAACGTCCTTGATGGCAGCGCAGACCGCATCGGTGTCGACGACGATGAATTCATCCACCAGTCCGCGTGCGATACGAAAGGTCTCTTCACCGACCAGCTTGACGGCCGTACCATCGGAAAACAAGCCTACGTCGGTCAAGGTCACGCGCTTCTTGGCGGTCACCGATTGCAGCATGGCATCGGAGTCACGGGTCTGAACACCGATAACCTTGATGCGCGGATCAACTGCTTTGATGTAGTTGGCCACGCCCGATACCAAACCGCCACCGCCAATCGCCACAAACACCGCGTCCAGTGCCGGGCGGGTGGTGGTGTCTTGTACACCGGCCGTGCCGCGTTTGTGCAAGGTTTGGACTTGGCGAAGTATTTCCATCGCAATCGTGCCTTGCCCGGCAATTACATCCGGGTCGTCGAACGGGTGGACAAAAGTCAGGCCGTGCTTTTGTTGCAGTGTCAGCGAGTGGGCATAGGCATCGGAATAGCTGTCGCCGTGCAGCACCACTTCGCCGCCAAAGCCGCGCACGGCATCCACCTTGACTTGCGGCGTGGTGGTGGGCATAACGATAACGGCTCTTGCGCCGAGCTTGTGTGCGCTCAGCGCAACGCCCTGGGCATGGTTACCGGCTGACGCACAAATCACGCCCTTGGCCAATTGCTCGGCGGTAAGTTGAGCCATCTTGTTGTACGCGCCGCGCAGCTTGAAGCTGCGTACGGGTTGCTGGTCCTCACGCTTGAGCAACACCGTGTTGTGAAGGCGCTTTCCCAATTGCTTGGCGGGCTCCAGAGCCGACTCAATAGCCACGTCGTAGACGCGGGCTGTCAGGATCTTTCTCAGATAGTCGTCGGGTGTCAGGTGTTTGGGGGCTTTGGTCGTCATGGCTTGGAGGCAAGAGTTGACGGATGATAATCGCCACCTCGCCGCGGACGTGGTTTGCGGCACACGCCTAGGAGTGAGAAGATGGAATGCACAGTCAGTTGGACCGGAGGATTGAATACACGCTCTGCCATGGGTTTTGTGGCTGAGACAGGTAGTGGCCATACCTTGGTAATGGACGGCGCCCCAGACGTCGACAAGCCGGAAAACGGCGGGCAAAACCTGGCGCCTCGGCCGATGGAAACGTTGCTGGCCGGAACGGGTGGTTGCACTGCCTATGACGTAGTGCTAATACTCAAGCGAGGCCGTCACGACGTCCAGGGCTGCAGCGTCAAGCTTGCTGCCGAACGCGCGCAGACCGAACCCAAGGTTTTTACCAAGATTCATATGCATTTCACAGTCACAGGCAAAGCACTGTCCGCCGTTGCGGTGGAACGTGCCATTGCCCTGAGCCACGAGAAATACTGCTCGGCCAGCATTATGTTGGCGAAGATGGCTGAAATTACAACCAGTTTTGAGCTAATTGAGGTCTAAAGCGAGTGGTTGTTGGATTTTAGACGTAGTGCGCAACTGTGGTCATGACCTTTGCGGCAGCGCGCATCAGGTCTTTTACCGGTTGCGGCAATTCAATCGCACCAGCGTCTTTGGCCGCTTGTGCGTGGCGCAATTCGTCGTCGCGCATTTGGGCCACGATCGCCCTGGACGCGTGATCGCCCGCTGGCAATTGGTCTAAGTGTTTTTGTAAGTGGGCGCCAACTTGTAGTTCTGTCTCGACCACAAACCCGAGGCTCACTTTATCTCCCAGACGACCAGCCAAAAGACCCAAGCCAAAAGCTCCGGCGTACCAAAGGGGGTTGAGCAAGGAAGGGCGGGCTTCCAATTCGGATAACCGTTGGGAGGTCCAGGCCAGATGGTCAGTTTCTTCCAGGCTAGCTTGTGTGAATTGCGCGCGCAGCGCGGGGTTGCTGGTGGACAACGCCTGCGCCGCATATAACGCTTGGGCGCACACTTCGCCCACATGGTTAACCCGCATAAGGGCTGCAGAGGAGCGGCTTTCGGAGGCGTCCAGCACAGTTGCCTGCTCCGGCAGAGTGGGACAGGCCTGGGCCGCATGCGGTCTGGCAAACAGGGTGCGCAAAGCGGAATCGGCGGCGTTTAGCAGCGAATCCATGGTGTAACTCCGTAAAAAGATCAGTGTGCCAGTCTAGCCCGATTGCGGTGTTGGTAGAGGGAAACAAATTGTTGCAACGTTGCAACGGAAGCCCTTGGATTTCGGGTTTTTCAGTCCTTTTTAGGGTCAATGCTTTGCCAAATGGGCATGGGTCTGGTGCAATAGGTCCAACTTCCTGAACTAGGAGGTTGGCCCGGGGTACTGATCCCGTAGGACCTGAGCCCGCTGTTTAACCTTTTTGAGAAACCCGAAATGAAAAAAACCCTCATCGCTTTGGCCGTCTTGGCCGCTTCCGGCGCTTCGATGGCGCAAGTAACTCTGTACGGCGTTGCTGACATTTCTCTGGGCGCCATTGGTAACGTTCCTGGCGTGAAGAGCGACCTGAACATGAAGACCAACGACTTCTCCAATGACGGCAACAGCCGTTGGGGCATCAAGGTTGTTGAAGATCTCGGCAGCGGCATGAAGGCCACTGCACAGTTCGAGCAAAACATCGACTATTCCACTGGCGCTACTGGCACTGCTGACGCACGTTACGCTTATTTGGCTTTGGACGGCGGATTCGGCCGTGTCAAGGCTGGCCGTACTTTGTCTCCTTCCTTCTTCGGCGTTGCCGCTTGGGAATTGACTGGCGCTGCTAACTTCTCCGCAGTAGCGAACCAGTTCGGTTTTGCTGGCGCTGGTTCACGTAACAGCCGCGAATTCAGCTACACCACACCTAACATGGGTGGTTTCTCGGCAACTCTGGGCTACATCACCGAGATCGACGGCATTGAAAACGGCGGCTTGGGCAGCAAGTTCGACATGAACGCTGTGTACTCAGGCGGCCCATTGGCTGTTGGCCTGTCCTACTGGAAGAACGACAAGGTTGCAGCTGGTGCTTCCACCGACGGCAACTACGCTCTGGGTGCTAGCTATAACTTCGGCGCATTCACCATTGCTGGTTCTGTCCAAGACGCAGCTGGTCCTTCGCAAGGCTTCTCTTTGGGCGCATCTATTCCTGTTGGCGCATGGAAGTTCACAGTTGACGTCGCTCAAGACACCGGCTTTGACGACACCGACTACCTGCTGTATGCTGGTTACAGCCTGAGCAAGCGCACAACGGTGTACGCTGACTACCGTCGTGACGGCAAGTCTGGCAAGTCTGTCGGCGGCGTTGTCAAGTCCGCTGTTGATGCTGATCTGTATGGCATCGGCATCCGCATGAACTTCTAATCTGACGCTGGCCTTGTGCCAGCCGACGGTTTAAAGTCAAAAGCCCCCGCTTCGGCAACGTAGCGGGGGCTTTTGCCGTTTTGGCATTAGTTTTTCAGGTGTAGCGCTTACTTCGCAAATTGTTTTTCATCTCGCGCAGCAAGGGTTGCAGCGTGTTGCTACCGATACGCAGCGCCACGCAGGTTGCCAAAATGTCGATGATCATCAGGTGCAACAAGCGTGAAACCATGGGACTGTATTTGTCGAAACTCTCAGGGTGATCGGCACTGAGATGGACGTGCCCAGCACTTGCTAGTGGCGAGCCGCTGGCCGTGATGACAATCGTAGTGGCGCCATTTTTGCGGGCGATATCGCATGCGTCCATCAGGTCGCGTGTGCGCCCCGAATTGCTGATAACAACTACGCAGTCGCCAGGGCCGAGCGTGGACGCGCTCATGACCTGCATGTGGCCGTCGCTGAAAGACACCGTGTGCACGCCGAGTCGGAAGAATTTGTGCTGTGCGTCTTGGGCTACTACTCCGGAATTGCCTACGCCAAAAAACTGTATGCGATGCTTGCCTTCATACGCCACCATCAGCGCGGCTACCGCCTTCTCTAGCGCTATCGTGCTGGCCTCATTGCGGTATTTCAAGAACGCGGCCACGGTGTTGTCGATGACCTTCACCATCACATCCGACGTTTTGTCATCGGTGTCCACGCTGCGATGGATAAAGGGCACGCCCTCGTTCACCGTGCCCGCTAATTTGCGTTTGAAATCGGCCAGCCCGTCGTAGCCCACACTGCGGCAGAACCGCACTACTGTCGGCTTGCTGACGTGCGAACGATCGGCCAGTACGCTGACTGGCAACTTCGCGAAGGCGCGCGGATCCGCCAGGCACAGCTTGCCTACGCGCTGCTCCGCAGGGGCCAGCGAGGGCAAGGCCGCTTGAATGCGATCTAACATGGTGAGCCGCGCAGAGCCGCGCCCTGCATAGTATGGGCCGCTTGGGGGGTAGCGATGTAGGCGAGGTAATGAAGGTGCGGGTTCATAAATTCAGCTTTCTTCAGACCAGCAATAGCCGTCTCGGGCGATCATCGCGCTCGACGCGCTCGGCCCCCAACTGCCTGCTGCGTACATGCGCGGACCCTGTGCATCATGCGCCCAATGGTTTATGACGGGCTCAACCCAGCGCCAGGCTTCTTCTTGCTCGTCGCTGCGAACAAACAGGTTCAGGCGCCCATCAATCACGTCCAACAGCAAGCGCTCATACGCGCCTACGCGTTCTGAGCCAAAGCGCTTGTCAAAGTCCAAATCCAACTGCACCGGTACCAAGGTTGGCGCCGTGCCAGCCTTGGCTTGGCGGTTATTTTGTCCTTGTGCCAGCAGATGCAGTTCCAGCCCGTCCTTGGGCTGCAGGTTGATGACCAGGATGTTGGCAACCCCAATTTGGGAATTGAAAATGGCGTGGGGTGTCGGTCGAAAATTGACGACGATATGCGCATCGCGGCCGGCCAGTCGCTTGCCGGTGCGAATATAGAAGGGTACCCCTGCCCATCGCCAGTTGGAAATTTCGGTGCGCAATGCCACAAAGGTCTCTGTATTGCTTTGCGGGTTGACACCCAACTCTTCGCGATAGCCGGGCACCTTGCCACCCTCGATGCTGCCGCTGGCGTACTGCCCGCGCACTACATCTTGCGTTAATGACTCTTGTGTCCAGGGTTTGAGCGATCGCAATACCTTAAGCTTTTCGTCACGAATGGCATCCGCGTGCGAGTTAATGGGCGGCTCCATGCCGATGGCGCACAACAGTTGCAGCGCATGGTTTTGCACCATGTCGCGCAGGGCGCCGGTGGTCTCGTAGAACGCGCCGCGCTTTTCTACACCCAGGTCTTCGGATATCGTGATCTGGATGTTGGCGATATGTTCGCGGCGCCAAAGAGGCTCAAACAGGGCATTGCCAAAGCGCAGCGCAAAAAGGTTTTGCACCGCAGGCTTGCCCAGGTAGTGGTCGATGCGAAAGACCTGCTTTTCTTCAAAAAACTGTCGCACCGTGTGGTTGATGGCGCGGTTGGAGGCCAGGTCATGGCCCAGCGGTTTTTCCAGCACGATGCGGGTGTGTGGTGTGTTCAGCTTGGCTGCGGCCAGTTGTTCACAGACTGTGGTGAAAAGGCTCGGCGCAGTGGCCAGGTACATGACCACAGTATCCGCACTACGGGCCTGCAGCGTGCTGGCCAATTGCGCGTAATCGTCGGGCTTGGAGAGGTCCATGCGGACAAACTCCAACAGCGCCGCAAAACGGGCAAATTCTTCGGCACTGGGGCGTTTGGCCAGGTCAACCTTGTCAAAGCGCGACTGGATCAGGGCCCGGTACTGCTCAGCGCTGAGGTCGTCCCGACCCACACCGATGATGCGGCCGCCCTCTGGCAGGGAACCATGGCGAAATGCCTGAAACAGCGCGGGCATGAGTTTTCGCCACGCCAGATCCCCCGTGCCACCGAACAAGACTAGATCAAAGCTCATAATTATTTGAGTTACATGAAAGAAGACGCATTAATGTAACTTTGTTTCACAGATAATTCAACACATGAATCAACTCGACACACTCAAACAATTTACAACCGTCGTCGCAGACACTGGCGACTTCAAGCAACTCGGTGCTTTCCAACCACAGGACGCCACTACCAACCCCTCGCTGATCCTCAAGGCAGTACAAAAACCTGACTACGCCCCCCTGCTACGAGACGCGGTCGCCAATTTCCGCGGCCGTCCACTCGATGAAATCATGGACAGGCTGCTGGTGCGCTTTGGCTGCGAGATACTCTCCATCATCCCGGGGCGCGTGTCCACCGAAGTCGATGCGCGACTCAGCTTTGACACCAGCGCCACCGTGGCGCGCGGCGAGCGCCTCATCGAGTTGTACCAGGCGCAGGGCATCCACATCGACCGCGTGCTGATTAAAGTGGCTGCCACCTGGGAAGGCATACAAGCCGCCCAACAGTTGGAGCGCAAAGGCATCCACACCAATCTGACGCTGCTGTTTTCGTTCTGCCAAGCCGTAGCTTGCGGACAAGCCAAGGTGCAACTCATTTCGCCTTTTGTTGGGCGCATTTACGACTGGCACAAAAAGTCCGCTGGCGCGGCTTGGGTCGAGGCCGATCGCGCGCAGGCCAACGACCCGGGTGTGCAGTCGGTGACCCAAATCTACAACTACTACAAGAAGTTTGGCATTCCTACCGAGGTCATGGGCGCGAGCTTTCGCAATGTGGGCCAGATCACAGCGCTTGCCGGTTGTGACCTGTTGACGATCAGCCCCGATCTGCTGGCCACGCTTGCCGCAACGGACGCACCGCTAGAACGCGCACTGGACGCAAGTCGTGCACAACAGCTTGACTTGCAGCAGTTGCACTATGACGAAGCTGGATTCCGTTTGGCATTCAACGAAGATGCCATGGCCACTGAAAAGCTGGCTGAGGGCATACGTGCTTTCTGTGCCGACGCGGTCAAGCTCGATCAATTGCTATCAATACGATGAACCGCACCCGTTGTGACCACACCGCTGCCTGGAGCGCTCTGCAAGCTGCCTGGGACCTGAGCGCCCGCACATTCGATGCACGCCAAGCCTTCGCCAGCGACCCAGAACGTTTTGCGCGACTGAGCCAGTCTGCGCCCCACGTGTTTGCCGACCTGTCGAAAAACCTGCTCGAAGAAGACACCGAAGCTCTGTTACAGAATTTGGCGCGCCAATGCGGCGTTGAAGCGCACCGCGACGCAATGTTTGCGGGCGAGGCTATTAACAACACGGAAGACCGTGCCGTGATGCATTGGATTTTACGGTATCCGCCACTAGCCCTCGCGGAATATGCGTGGCCAGCTATAAAAAATGTAGCAGTCGAGTTGTCGCAGGTCCACGCCATGCTGGATGCAATGTTGGCCTACGCTCAGACCATGCGGGACGATGCAGCGATCACCGACGTGGTGAATATCGGCATAGGCGGCTCAGACCTGGGCCCGCAGATGGCTGTGTTGGCACTGGATGCGTTTGCGATCCACGGTAAACGCTTTCACTTTGTGTCTAACGTAGACGGGCATGAGCTGGACGCGGTGTTGCGCACACTCAAGCCCGAGAGCACGCTGTTCCTCATCGCCAGCAAAACCTTCACCACCATCGAGACGATGACCAATGCCCGCTCGGCCAAGGCCTGGTTTGCTGCAAAGGGTGGCACAGACACAGCGCGGCACTTTGCGGCGCTGACGACCAATGTGGACGCGGCCAATGCCTTTGGCATCAGTACCACCTTTGGATTTTGGGACTGGGTAGGTGGACGTTATTCGCTATGGTCGGCCATTGGCCTGCCACTGGCGATTGCAATTGGGCCACAGGGTTTTCGCGAGTTTCTGGCCGGTGCGCACGACATGGACGAGCACTTCCGCACCGCCCCGTTGGCCAGCAATTTACCGATGCGTTTGGGGCTTCTGGACGTTTGGTACCGCAATTTCCATGGCTTCACCAGCCGCAGCATTGCGCCTTACCACGCGGCGCTCAAGCGCTACCCAGCCTATCTGCAGCAGTTGGAAATGGAGAGCAATGGCAAGCGGGTGGATGCGTCAGGTGAGGCATTGCCGTTCGCAACATCTCCAGCGCTGTGGGGTGAGCCGGGCACTAATGGCCAGCATGCTTATTTTCAGATGCTGCACCAAGGGACGGATGTGGTGCCGGTGGAGTTCGTCGCCGTGAAGAAGGCGCGGCACACACTAGCAGGCCACCAGACGCTGCTGTTGGCCAATGTGTTGGCCCAGGCCCAGGCGTTGATGGTCGGTAAGGCAGATTCCGGCGGGAACAAAAATTTTCCGGGCAACCGACCCAGTACCTTCTTGATGTTGGACGAATTGACCCCGACAAGCTTGGGTGCCCTGATTGCCTTGCAGGAGCACCGGGTGTTTGTAAGCGGTTCGGTGTGGGGTATCAACAGCTTTGACCAATGGGGCGTAGAGCTGGGTAAGGTGTTGGCCAAGGACGTCGAGGCGCGGCTGCTGAGTGGCGATGCTACGGGGCTGGATGGGTCTACGGCAGGGCTTCTGGCACTCATGCGTTGACGACCGCTTGGAGCCGGCGTTTTCTCTCGCGCAGCGCCACTCTCCGCTGCGGGTTGTAGGTTGTGGGTTTACCGAGCGGAGACAATTGCTGCATGAATTTTGTATTTGATTTTGGTGCCGTGTTGTTCACCTGGAAGCCGGCCGAACTACTGGCCCACAGCTTTCCACAACAGGCCGGAACACCCGAGGCCGCAGCCCAGTTGGCGCAAGCCATGTTCGCCCACGCCGACTGGAATGCCTTTGACCAAGGCGTGCTGGCAATAGACGCGCTGATAGACCGCACCAGCGACCGCCTGGGTTTGGACGTCCAAGCGCTGCGTGAGTTGGTGGAGCATATCGGCGAGCGCCTGCAGCCCATACCCGAGACCGTGGCGCTGCTGGAGACCTTGCACAGTCTGCGCGCCCAGCATCCCGACTTGCGCTTGTACTACCTGTCTAACATGCCCGAGCCGTACGCCCGCGAGCTGGAGCGCCGCCATGCGTTCTTACAATGGTTTGACGGTGGTATCTTCTCCAGCGATGTCCTGCACATCAAACCTGCCGCGGCTATCTACCAGTTGCTGCAAACGCGCTACGCTCTGGATGCGCCACAAACGCTTTTCATCGACGACCTGCTAGCCAATGTGTTGGCCGCGCGTTCACAGGGCTGGCACGCCGTCCAGTTTGAATCTGCCGTACATCTGCAACGTCACATCAACACCCATTTTGGGTTAATTTAGATTCACCAGAATTATTTTGCCGGTTTCAATACGAGTAGAAATAGACAGTTGCTGAGGGTGGCTTACTCGGTGGGGCGGACAAAGATGCAGACCAAGACACGACAACCCAGATTGGGTGCAAAAGACTTGCGCGGTAAATTGCACGAAGAACTGAACACCATTCGGTATAGTGCGGCGTTGTTGTTTAAGAACATTCCCTAAAGGAGCCTGTCAATGGTCAAGAAAATACTGCTCGGCGTGCTGGTGGCCATTGTGTTGCTGCTGTTTTTTGCTGCCACCCGCCCCAACGCCTTCCGCGTAGAACGCAGTACCTCGGTTAAAGCGGAGCCCGCCAAGGTCTTTGCCTTGCTCAACGACTTCCATAATTTCCCGAGTTGGTCGCCCTGGCAAAACCTGGACCCCGCCATGCAGACTATCCATAGCGGCGCGCCCAGCGGGCAAGGGGCCGTGTACGCCTGGACGGGCAATGACGCCGTCGGCTCCGGGCGTATGGAGATTCTGCAAACGGTGCCGAATACCAGCGTCACCGTGAAGCTGGATTTTCTCAAACCATTTGAAGCGCACAACACGACGCTGTACACACTGACCCCCGGTAATGGCGGAACGACCACCGTGACCTGGGCCATGTTTGGCCCTAGCCCCTATATCTCCAAGTTGATGGGTGTCTTTGTCAGCATGGACAGCATGATCGGCAAAGACTTTGAGCGCGGCCTTGCCAACCTCAAGGCTGTCGCCGAGAAGTAGGCACTGCCACTATCTTTGTTCCCACCCGAGACCACGATGCAACCCACGGTTAAACCCCAGAACCCCCACTTTTCTTCCGGCCCATGCAGCAAGCGCCCCGGCTACGACGTGTCCAAGCTGCAGCTAGACACGCTGGGCCGCTCTCACCGCTCCGCACTAGGCAAGAAGGCGTTGGGCCTGGCCTGTTCCGAAACTGCCCGCCTACTGGGCTTGCCCACCGGCTACCGGGTGGCGGTAGTACCAGCGTCGGATACCGGCGCGGTGGAAATGGCAATGTGGTCTCTGTTGGGGCCCCGCGGCGTCGATGTGCTGGCATGGGAGACGTTTGGTGCGACCTGGGTCAACGACATCGTCAACCAACTCAAGTTGCCAGGCATCAACGTTATCGATGCGCCGTATGGAGAACTGCCCGACCTGGCCCGTGTGAACTTTGACAACGACGTGGTCTTCACTTGGAACGGCACGACCTCGGGGGTTAAAGTTCCCAACGGCGACTGGATAGCCGCAGACCGTGCCGGCCTGACCATTTGCGATGCGACGTCGGCCGTCTTTGCGATGGAGCTGCCCTGGGACAAGCTCGACGTGGTGACCTTCTCGTGGCAAAAAGTGCTCGGTGGCGAAGGCGGCCACGGGATGCTGATCCTGAGCCCGCGCGCCGTTGCCCGCCTGGAAAGCTATACGCCACCCTGGCCCCTACCCAAGATATTCCGCATGACATCCAACGGCAAGCTGATGGAGAGCCTGTTCCAAGGTGACACCATCAACACGCCATCGATGCTGTGCGTATCCGATTACCTGGATGCGCTGGGATGGGCAGATGGCCTGGGCGGCGTCAAGGCCACTATGGCGCGCAGTCAAGCCAACCTGAAAATTATCGAAGACTTTGTCGCTACCCACGACTGGATTGCTTTCCTGGCCAAAGACCCGGCAACCCGCTCCAACACCAGCGTCTGTATGACGCTGGCGGTCAGCGAGCAGCA
Organism: Burkholderiales bacterium; assembly: GCA_038317285.1. Taxonomy (GTDB): domain Bacteria; phylum Pseudomonadota; class Gammaproteobacteria; order Burkholderiales; family Burkholderiaceae_C; genus Allorhodoferax. The sequence continues at coordinate 15,000 of JBBQBG010000004.1, forward strand.
GGTCAAGAAAATGGTCGCACTGATAGAAGGCGAGGGCGTCGCCTATGACATTGGTGCTTACAAGGAGGCTCCAGCTGGCCTGCGCATCTGGTGCGGGGCCACAGTAGAGGCTGCCGATCTACGCGCTTTGCTGCCATGGTTAGAGTGGGCGTACGCGCGAGTAACAGACAGTGCTAGCTAGCATGCTATAAAAAACATAGCTACTCACGCAATCTCTGCGAGGGCTACAGGCTCTTTTTCCTTAGACCTGTTTCTAGACGCCCACCCGCGCCCAGCGGGTGGCATGTCATGCAATGTGCATGCAATCGTCACGCGCATGACACACTGGGGCGGCACCATGCGGGTTCGCCCGAGACCATTGACCCACCTGTCGTGGCTCTTTGTCTACATGCCCACACTCTCACTGTTTGATATGTCCCAACTCACGAATTTCTCCCGCCGTTCCTTGCTCCAGGTTCTTGCCGGTGCGCCCCTGTTACCTTTGTCGTCCGCACTAGCCGGTCTGTCGCTGACAGGCTGTGGCGGTGGTTCCACCGTGGCACCGATCACTTTCAGTTCGGTCAGCTTCTCCAGCACACCGGCACCTGGCCTGACGAATGCAGCCGCCATGGCAACCACGACCGTAGGCTCGGTGATGTCGGCCAACTACAGCGACAACAGCAAGCTGGATTTCAAGCTGGCGTACCAGCCCTTCTTCATCACTGGTGACCTGGTTTCTGACGGCAATGGCGGCAAAGTGCTGGCCGGCGGTTACTAAAACATCAATAACCAGCCCATCGTTGATAAGAGCGTGATCGGCAAAGAGCGCCAATTCTTTTCGGACTCGCCCGATGGCACCTCGCTGCTGAGCGTAGCCAACGCCAAGGTGGCCGGTGTCAAGGGAAATACCGTATTTGCCGTGGTGCAGTTTGAATACACCACGTTCGCGCAAGACGGCGTGACCGGCATGTATGGCCAACTGCCATCGCCTATCGCCGTGTTGACCTTGGATCAGGACCCTTCAACCGGCAAGCTTTCCCTGGTCAAGTACCACAACGTCGACACGTCGTCGGTCAACGGCCTGTGGATCACCTGCGGTTCCAGTCTGTCGCCATGGGGTACGCACTTGTCGAGTGAAGAGTACGAGCCCAATGCGTTTGCCGCGGCCACGGATTCGCAGCTGAAGGGTTTTAGTAAGAATCTCTACGGCAGCGAAACCGCCGCCAACCCGTACAACTACGGCCACATGCCCGAGGTGACCGTGAACCCTGACGGAACCGGTTCCATCAAGAAGCATTACTGCATGGGTCGCTTGTCGCACGAACTGGTGCAGGTTATGCCCGATAACCGCACCGCCCTGATGGGCAACGACGCCACCAATGCCGGCTATTTTGTGTTCGTCGCCGACAAGGAAAAAGACCTGTCTGCCGGTAGCCTTTACGTAGCCAGGGTTGGCACCGGCTTTAGCCTGGACCCGGCCGCCGCTGGTGCAGCGCTGACCTGGGTAAAGCTGGGCTCAGCCTCCAGCGCTGAGATTCGCGCCTTGGTGGACGGCGGCATCAAGCCCACAGACATGATGGATGTCAAGTCGGCCGACCCGGTAGACGCCACCTACACCAAGATCACTTCCAACGGCCGCGTGGAATGGGTCAAGCTAGTGCCTGGCAAGGAAAAGGCAGCAGCCTTCTTGGAGACCATGCGTTACGCAGCCTTGATGGGTGCATCCATGGGTTTTACCAAGATGGAAGGCACTACCGTCAACATCAAGGACAAGATCGCTTACTCTGCTTTGCAGAACTGTGAAGGCTCCATGGTGGTTGGCAATGCAGCCAATGTGCCGGGCAATGGCATCTCGATCCCAGCTGTGCTCAAAGCAGGGGCCGTGATGGCACTGAGCTTGGGTGGTGGAGTCAAGGACACGACTGGCGGCAACATTAATAGCGAATGGATACCCGGCAACACGAAGGCCTTGTTGGTTGGCCAGGACATCACAGCTGACGCGCTGGGCAATACCGCCAACCCCGACAAGGTGGGCAACCCGGACAACCTGAAATTCTCCGAGAAAATGCGCACGCTGTTCATCGGCGAGGACAGCAGCCAGCACGTCAATAATTTCTTGTGGGCCTACAACGTTGACACCAAGGCCTTGTCGCGCATCATGTCCATCCCGGCGGGTGGCGAATCCACGGGCCTGCATGCGGTAGACGAACTCAATGGCTGGACCTACATCATGAGCAACTTCCAGCATGCTGGCGATTGGGGCAGTATCCACAACGTCGTCAAGACCACGTTGGACCCTTTGCTCAAGGCAAACTATAAGGACAAGTTTGGTGCGGCGGTGGGATACCTTACAGCGGAAGTGACGCAGCCCAAATTCACCAAGGCCTGAAGTCGCTCAGTACGCTCGATGCGCTAACGGGTCTCTATCCGCCCATCGGCGTGTTTGGCAAAGCGACCCTGTTCACGCGCGTGCACAGGGTCGCTAACGGGCCAGGGCCAGCCACCGAATTCGGTCCTGCGGTAGTCAGCGAAGGCCTGGTGGATTTCAGCCTCGGTGTTCATAACGAACGGGCCGTATTGGGCTACCGGCTCACTAATGGGTCGGCCTTGCAGTACCAGCATTTCGCTGACGTCGTCGCCGCAAATCAGTTCGGCATCCACGCCTGCATCCAACTCAACGGCGGAAGAAGGCGGTATGGCTTCTCCGGCAATGCCCAGCGCCGAACCTTCGAAGAAATACAGCATGCGCCGCGTGCCGCTGTCAGCGGCGGCGGGCAGAGTCCAGCGCGCGCCAGGCTGCATCTTGATGCTCCAAATGGCCAGGTCGGAGTCGCGGTGCGCGGCCCAAGAATCTGGCGGCGGTGGCAGGCCCTTGACGTTGCCAAGGCTACCCGCAACGCATGCCACTTCGGTCGTCTTTTGGTTGGAGTCCACGGCCCGATACTGCGCAATATCTTCGCGCCAGAACATGGTGAAATGCGGTGCCACCATCTTGCTCTTGGCCGGCAGGTTTAACCAGATCTGGAAGAGCTCTGTGGGGTTGGGCTGGTCGGTGTGCACCAAGGGGAACATCTCACAGTGCACGACGCCCCTGCCCGCTGTCAGCCACTGCACGTCGCCCCCGCCAAAGCGCGCGGTCGCGCCCAATGAGTCTGAATGGTCGATCAGGCCTTGGCGGGTGATGGTCACCGTCTCAAAGCCTCTGTGCGGGTGTGAAGGGAAGCCGGGGACGGTCTGACCGTGGTACATACGCCAGCCGTCTGTGCCGGCAAAGTCCTGGCCCATGTCGCGCCCGGCCAGTGATGCGGCGGGCCCCATGGCGGCATTGCCCCTCGGGTAGGCGTCGTCATGGTGTACGCAGAACAAGAAAGGGTCCAACGTCTGCCATGGAAAACCAAGCGGCTGGATACTGAGGATGGTCGGTGTAGTCATGAGGCTATTTTTACCGCTCTGAAATTTGCGTGCACTTTGCACGGGCATGACCACCGCCTGCAACTAAGATACCGGGGTTCCAACCCTTGAGCGCAACAATTGCTGCCACTGCCTTCTTTTCGTTCCGTCTACTGGCGCTTGCTGTGCGTGTGCATGCTGGTGGGCGCGGTGTTGGCGCTGGATGTGTGGCAGCGTCCCGCTGCGCCTGCGGCTGCTTCTTCTGAACTGTCTGCGGTCTCTCTGCCGGCTGATCTGGGACAGCTACAGATAGCCGCCAAAGGCGAGATACCCATGCCGGCTGGCATGGCCGCAGCCCACGCCAGTACGATGCTGCCCATGCCCGCCAAGCATGCGGCGGCGATGACCGTCTTCTGGTTCTCGGGTGACCGTGAGAGCGGTCCCAATGTGCAGATTGCCGCGTCTCAATACCTGCGTGCAACCCAGCAATGGACAGCAGCCCGCTTCGTCGTCAACCGCTTTGTCGCGGGTGCGCAGCTGGGCTATGGCTTGCGCCGCCTTGGGAATCCGGTTGCGTGGATGGACGGCAGTGGCCGCATTAACCTGTTTGTTGTCGCCACCGGTTGGGGTGGATGGGCGGCGTCGCGCGTCCTGCAATTGCGCCAGAGCAGCGCGGGAAATGGTTTGGCTGAGCTGGCTTTTGAGCCTGTGCGTGTGCTGCCATTGTCGTGGTTGTGGAACACCAGTTTTTTGGTTCGGAATGCGCCGCTGCCACTGACGGATGGCGGGATGGTGCTGCCGGTGCATTTTGAGCTGGGCTTCAAGTACCCCACAGCCTTGCGGTTTGACAAGGACGGTGGCTATCGGGGCATGGTGCGCCTGTCGCAGCGGCCTTACATGCTTCAGCCGAGCCTGGTCGCACAGTCGCCCCTTCAGTGGTTGGCGTATATGCGGGACGAGCGCCCCACGGGCAAGATTGGCGTAGCCCAGACCAAAGATGGCGGCCAGCACTGGAGCGATCTGCCCGACTTGGTGCTGGATAACCCAGACGCAGCCGTGGCCGGCTTGGGGTTGGCGGCCGGCCAGATGCTACTGGCCCATAACTCGTCTTTGGCTTCGCGCGGCACGCTGGACCTGAGCGCCTCTAACGATGGCCGCAACTGGTCCCTGATTCAAACTTTGGAGAAGGGTGGCTTCGACGACGAGTTTTCCTATCCGGCCATGGCCTGGGTTGAAGGTAGCTTGTGGGTCAGCTATACCGTGGACCGGCACCGTATCGCTTGGCAGCGCTTGTCAGCCGCCACATCGGGAGCCAAGCCATGAACACACCATGGTCCAACGGGCTGACGCTAATTCTGGCGACCGATACGCCGGCCTTGCCGCATGCCGTTTTGGGGCTGGTCTGGCTGCATCTGGGCTGGAGTGTGGTGTTGGCTTGCATAGGCGCAAGCCTTGTGGGCCGGTGGAGGCCGACCCCCGCCGGAAAGCTCGATGGCAGGCAATGGGGCATCGCGCTGGTATTGGCGCTTTGGACTTGGGTGCCCGGTCCGTATTCGCCCGCTTATTGGCTGGGGCTGGCGTTCCAGGCGCCCAGCATTGCCACCGTGTTGCTTTGCGATGCGCTTTTGCGTGCACGCTTTTTTTCAACCCGATCCGGCATGCCTTTGGTCACTACTGCGCACCGGGCAACGCTGGTCTTTGCAACGGTCGGCATGCTCGCAGGCTGGGCGTTGTTGCTCGACACGTTTGCGCTGTTGCCGATGCAGTTATACGCGTGGGGCCTCAGTTCGGCTTCTGTAGTTGCTGTGTTGGCCGTTGCGTTAATGCCGTGGTTGGTGGTCTATGCATACGACCCGGCGCGTAGTTTGCGTCTGTGGATTGCACCCGTTGCAGTGGTCGGGTTCGCAATATCTCGACTACCCAGCGGTAATGTGTGGGATGCCGTGCTGGACCCCTGGCTGTGGCTGGTGCTACATGTCTATGTAGCCCGAGCGCTGTGGCGGGGCTTACGCCGCTAGCTTGGGTTTGGCGAAAATCGGTAGACAGGGCGTGTGCCAAACAGAGTGCCGCATTCAACAAATGGCTCGCCGGGAAGGGCCTTGCGAAACGTGTCCGTCGCCAATACTTCACCCCCTTTGGCAAGGTCTTCGCCTAGTTTGGACGCGGCGTTGACTTCGGCACCCCAAACCTCATTGTCGTCAATGCGCAAGACAGTTCCGTAGCCCAGGCCTATACAAACTTCTATGCGGTCTTCGGGCGCACGCCCAGGGTTCAGCGCCGCAGTAACATTTACCATGGCATGGGCCGCCGCAAGTGCCTGGTGTGGACCATCGAACACTACCAGAAGTGAATCACCTTCATGTTTGATACACCTACCGCCGTGGCGCTGTATCAACGGCAGGAAGAGTTCCTCAGACTCCTGGATCAACTGCAAAAAATGCAGGATGCCAAAGGCCTCCACCACGCGCGAGAAACCCACCAGATCTGTATACATCACCGCATGCACCCGGCCGAAGCGGGCGTGCACGGCTGCGTCAATGGCGCTGTGGTCGGCACCCTTCTTGCGGCGTTGTGTCAAAAACGAGGCGAGTTCGTCGGAATCGGTCATGCCGCATATTCTGACGCTTCGACGCGAACGGTTCAAGTGCTGCGGTTGCTGGCCCGTGCCAAATTGATCGCTTTTGCAGGACAGGAGGTCACACACAGGCCGCAGGCGCGGCAGGCATCGGGCTTGACCACTTGCACCATGAAGCCCGCAGTGTGTTTGAAGTTTAGGGCGGGACCGCGCTGCGGGGCGATTGATTGAAAATGCACACAGCAATCGTGCCCCGACTCGAGGCGCCGCCTCTTGTCAAGACAGTATCGGTTGGTTGCGGAATATGTCAGCACCATGACCCAGCCGTTTTCCAATCTCTTGCGTCATTTCTTGAATAGTCTTCGCACGCGCGTAAGATGGAACTGTGTTGGAACTCGCGTGAACTTGGGTAAACCTAAGGAGAACATATGAACACTTGGCAGGGTGACTTGCTGGGTATAACCGATACGGGGAGTACTGTAGACGAAGTGTTTGAAAGGATCGAAAGCGCATCGCAGGCTTTGGGTTTTGAATACTGCGCCTACGGTCTGCGTTTGCCGACGCCCATTTCCAGCCCCCGCACCGTCATGCTTAGCAACTATCCGTTGGAGTGGCAGGCGCGCTATGCCAGTGCCGGCTACCTCGCAACCGATCCCACTGTGGCCCACGGGCGGCATTCTCAAACACCCCTGGTGTGGACTCACGCACTGTTTGATGCCACCCCCACCCTTTGGGAAGAGAGCCAGTCGTTCGGCCTGCGGTATGGCTGGGCACAGTCCAGTCTGGATGCGGTAGGCGTGGGGGGCATGCTGTCGTTGGCACGGTCTTGTGACCCACTGACTCCTGCTGAGTTGGCTAACCAGGAAGTCAAGATGCGATGGCTGGTCAATATTTCGCACTTGGCACTGTCGCGCCTGTTTGTATCGGACCTGGTTAAGGACTCGCATCCTGATCTCACATCGCGTGAGGTCGAAGTGCTGAAGTGGACAGCCGATGGAAAATCGTCCAACGAAATCGCCGACCTGTTGTGCATATCTGAGAACACCGTCAATTTTCACATCAAGAATTCTGTTGTCAAACTTCGCGCCGCCAACAGAACAGCAGCCGTTGTGCGCGCGGCCATGCTCGGGCTGTTGAACTAGTTTTGTTGAATTGGTAGAGGTTTTGGCCTATATTCAGCCAGCCTATTTCCCGCTGATCCTATGCACCTATCTCCCGATGGAATGATCCGCTTGACCGTCGATCAACTGCTGTCGACGCCTCTTGAGCATCTGGTGTCGGGAGTAGACATGGAGTCTATTGCCCCTGCCTGTGGCACGCTGACATCGCTGTCCGGCTATACGGAGTGGATCAGCACCAAGACCCCCATGATCTCCATCGGCTGGGACTGGTGTCTGCAGGTATCGCTCGCAGAGGTGCGCTGGATTCGGGTCGGTTTGCCGCGCAGCAACCTCTTGCTGATGCACGATTCGGGCTGCGAAACGACCTGGCACGGCAATCTCGAAATACTGGGAACAATTGTCGATGCCTTGGCCTGGCGCGAATCTTTGCCTGCTGTGGTTGCTTCTCGTTACGCTTGATTACACTCTTCTTTTTTTCCTACCATTTCTGGTAGTTACCCCCTGGTTATAAGCGCGGTTCAATGAATTTCCTCTTTTCAAAAAGGAGTTCACGTGAACATAGTGACCGGGACATCTTCAGATCTGTCGTTAGAAATCATGGCCGGCGTTGCGCGCTACCGGCATCGGGTCTTCGTGGAGAAGCTGGGCTGGCAGTTGCGCTGCGAAAATGCGTTGGAGTACGACCAATTCGACCGTGACGACACGGTCTATGTCGTGGCCCACAATGCAGCGCACGAGATCGTAGGCACCGCCCGTCTATTACCCACCACCCGTCCCTACCTGCTGGGTGAGGTGTTTCCGCATTTGCTCAATGGTGTGCCCCCGCCGCATTCACCAGACGTGTGGGAGCTGTCGCGTTTCGCCGCAGTTGATTTCACAGCCCAGGTTGGGTCGGCGTTAGCCCAGTTTTCGTCCCCCATCGCGGTAGGCTTGTTGCAAGCCTCGCTGGAGTGCGCTGCGCGCCATGGCGCCAAACGCTTCATCACAGTCTCTCCACTGGGCGTAGAGCGGCTGTTGCGTATTGCAGGCTTCAGAGCGCACCGGCTGGCTCCTCCAATCATCGTAGATGGAAACCCTGTTTTTGCTTGCTCAATCAGCTGTGAGATCCAGTCTGACCTTACGGAGTCTCTCAGTCTGTATCCCGTGGCGTTGCACGCTTGAACGCTGGTCATGTGTATCCCCCTCTGCCGCAAAGTTGACACGCCATGTTGAACCTTGGTAAGTACCGCCTGGTCATTTTGTTGACCGCTGTGTTCCTGGTTATTTTTGCCGGAGTGATGGTGTTGACATTTGTGATATCGCGCCAAATCGCCGCTGACGCCGTGTCCCTGAATTTGGCGGGACAACAGCGCACCCAGGTTCAACAGGTAGTCAAGACCGTGCTGCTGCTGGAACAGGGCAGCACACAGGGTGTGATCGATAGCAATGGCGCGACCAGTTTCTCGGAGCTGAAAGACTTGTACTCCACCGTTGACGCACTGAATGCGGCGTTGGCAGCGTTCCGCGAGGGCGGCATGCAGTTGGAGAGTGGCGCCCGTGTTGCGTTGACACCGCAAGACGATGTGCAGGCAGCGGCTTTCTTCAAATTGCTCGATGAGTTGTGGACGCCGATCAATGTGCAGGTTCAAGAATTGCGCAAAAAGGAAAAAGTCACGTCGGCAGATTTTGGCGCCCTCTTGCAAGTGCTGGTGCCGGACAACCTCAACTTGCTGGAAACATCGAATCTGCTGACGACACGCATGGAGTCGCTATCGGCCGACAAGGCATCAACCCTTCGAAAGATCCAGACCGCAGGCATTGCCCTGGCGTTTCTGAATTTCGCGCTCATCGTTTACGTTTTTCTGGGTCGGCTGCGGGCGAGCGATAGCGAGGTGGAGCGCATGCAGGTCGAGACCGAGAATATTTTGCGCACCATGCAGGAAGGCCTTTTCTTGCTGGACAACAACTTCCATATTGGCAGCCAGACATCCAGCGCGTTGGGCCAGGTGCTGGGTGTGACGGTGAAGCCCGGTGGTGATTTTCTGACGCTGCTCAAACCCATGGTCTCTCAAAAGACGCTGGATACAACCAAAGAGTACATCGAGCTGCTGTTGCGCTTTGACGTGAAAGAAAAGCTGGTCGCCAGTTTGAACCCCTTAGATGCGCTGGAGATCAATAATACCCGTGACAACGGCACCGTTGAGACGCGGTTCTTGAACTTTCGCTTCAACCGCGTGGTGAACAAGGGCAAGATCACCCACCTGTTGGTAACTGCCTCTGACATTACCCGCCGTATCAAACTCGAGCGGGAGCTGATCAACAGTGAGCGGCAAGTGCAAGACCAGATGGCCATGATGGTCTATATCCTGCAGGCTGACCCCAGCCAGATGCGAGACTTCCTGGAAGGCGCTGTTGCCGGTCTCAACCGCATCAATGAGGCGCTCAAAGGCGGGTCGTCATCCGGCGTCGCTACTGCGGATATTGACCATTTCTTCCGCATTGCACACCGCATCAAGGGAGATGCTGCGGCGCTCAGTCTGCAAGCAATTGCCACCTCCCTGCACAGCTTTGAAGATCTGTTGCAAGGGCTGCGCAACAAGCCGCAATTGCAGAACGAAGACTTGTTGCCAGTGATTGTGCGTGTGCGAACCATTTATGGCGAGTTGCACGCCGTTCAGGATGCGATGGCGAGGATTGCCCAGGTGCGAGGCGTCGTCAACGTGGAGCCACCAAAGCCGGTGCACGACCCGGTGCGCCAGAGCTCCCCATTTGTCACCCAATGGCGCAACCTTGCGCAGCAGATTGCCAGCCGCAAGGGGAAGAAGGCTGAGCTGACTTACCACGGGGTAGATTTGGAAAAAATAACCAAGTCCATGCGTGAAACCATAGACACCATCGTCACCCAATTCATCCGCAATGCTGTCACACATGGTCTGGAGACGCCGCAAGAGCGTACTCACCAGGGTAAGGAGGAGCAAGGGGCCATAGCCGTGTATCTGTCGGAGGCGGGAGATGGCGCGTTGGAGCTGAGCTTCAGAGATGACGGCGCCGGCATCAATGTAGAGAAGCTGCGCCAGGCAGCGGTGCGCATCGGTTCGTTGAATCCTGAGAAGGCGAAGCTTGCTGATGTGCGTCAATTGACCGAGTTGATATTCAAACCCGGCTTTTCGACGCACGACACCGTCGACGAGGATGCCGGACGTGGTGTCGGGTTGGATGTGGTTCGCGACCTTGTCGCGCGTTTGCGGGGGCGCATCCACATCGGCACTGCACCTGGCAAGTATTGCCACTTTCGCGTGCAAATTCCAGCTCACCTGTTTGCCTCTTCCAACCTGGCAACGCTTGCTTTGCAATCGGAGGCACATAGCTAATGGAACTCAAACTCATGATCATCGACGACTCCAATGTCATACGCGGCAAAATATCGCGCGCCCTGACGCGGCACAACATGCGGGTGGTAGCAACCGCCTCCAATGGCGAAGAGGCCGTTGAGCGATTTATGCCAGAAAAGCCCGATATCGTGACCATGGACCTGACCATGCCGCGCATGGATGGTCTGGAGTGCATTCGCAAGCTCAAGAAGATCAAACCAGACATCAAGATATTGGTGGTTTCAGCATTGGCCGACAAGGCAACTGCCATTCAGGCGTTGAAGGAAGGGGCACAGGGCTTTCTCTGCAAGCCGTTTTCCGATGACGACCTGACCGAAGCGATGGACGAACTTCTAACGGGGGCCTGACATGGACGAAGACCAGTTACGCATATTCGTGGGAATCGTTCAGAACTACTTTGAGAGCGAGACCAGCAAGGCGCCAGACACCGGCAGTCCCTACCTGGGTGATGTCACCGATCTGCCCATGCTCGACTTTACCGGTGTCATCGGCATCTCGGGCGCGCGCCAGGGTTGTGTCTATATCACTGCAGGCCCAGACCTGTTACGCGCTCTACTATTGCATGTGGGGGAGACGGATGTGTCTGACCACAATCTGTGCGACCTGGCGGGCGAGATCGCCAACACTATCGCAGGCAATGCGCGTTTGCACTTTGGTCCGGACTTCATGATCTCGGTGCCGGTCATTGTGCGTGGCGCCGCCCAAGCGATACACATGCCGCGCAATACCAAGGCCTATGTCATACCGTTTCGGTGGCGCAAGCACCCGGCGTCTCTTGTGGTGAGCCTGCAATGATGTACCTCAGCAAAGGTCTGTTGCGCCCGGTGCTGGCCGCGCTGTTGGTTGGTGGCGCGGTGAGCGCTGGTGCGGATACGACCCTGACCAACGCCTCCTACACCGCGACCAAAGAAATGTTTGCGGCCTACAACCCCGCATTTTCGCGCTACTGGAAGACCAAAACCGGTGAATCGGTATCGATCATCCAATCCCACGCCAACTCCAGTACCCAGGCCAGTCTGGTCAACAACGGGATGGCGGCCGATGTGGTGACCTTGTCGGTGCCACTGGACGTGGACGAAATCGCCAGCAATCACTTGGTGCCGGAGAGTTGGAAGCAGCGCTTGCCGCAAAGTTCCACACCCTACTACTCAACCATCGTGTTTCTGGTCCATAAGGGCAACCCCAAGTCCATCAAGGACTGGCCCGACCTGGTGCGTTGGGGTGTGCAGGTGGTGATGTCCAACCCCAAGTCTTCCGGTGGCGCGCGCTGGAGCCATTTGGCGGCGTGGGGCTATGCACTCAGAAAGCCGGGTGGCACTGAAGCCAGCGCCCGTGACTATCTGAAGCGGCTATACAACAACAACAAGGTTTTGGAATACACCGCGCGGGGAGCATCCAATACTTTTGTCAACCGCAAGGAGGGTGACGTGATGGTCTCATGGGAGAACGAGGCCTTCCAGATCGTGGCGCAATACCCCGAACTGTTTCAGATTGTGGTTCCTTCGGTTTCGGTTGTGGCCGAACCGCCGGTGGCGGTGATCGACAAAGTTGTAGACCAACGTGGCTCGCGCAAGGTTGCTGAGGCTTACCTGCAATATCTGTACAGCGCCGAGGGGCAATCCATTGCCGCGAGTCACTTCTACCGCCCGACCGACCCCGCTGTGGCCAGCCAGTTTGAAAAGCAATTTACGCCGCTCAAGCTCTTCAAGGCGGTCGATTTGTATAAGGACTGGCAGACCATAGACCGCGTGCACTTCCAGGATGGTGGCATTTTTGACCAGGTGTACGACCAGTACCGCAATGGCTCATAGGCGTTGGCGGCTGTTCTGGTCGCACTCACAGAGAGGATCTGCCATGAACTGTGCAGCATTCAAGTTAAGAGCGATTTTCGGCATCGTCGGAATGTTATTCGCATGTCAGCTGGCGATGCCGACGTTGGCAGCTGGAACCCTGCCCAGGGAGTCTTCGGCAATTGAGCGAGAAGTCGGCACTATTGCGGCGCACTTGTCCAAGCTATGCCCGATAGCGGATGCGGCCAGCCAGTCAGCGTTTGATGCCTGCCGCAAGGGTCTTTTTAACAGCCCGCAATTGGAGGGCGCCCTGAGCCCCTACACGTTGTGGGGCCGCCAAAGCGATTTGACCACCTCGCTCAAAGATTCTGTACTAACGCAGCTTGCCCCAGAGGCCTTGACTGGCATGTATATACCCTTATTCATGTTTGATGGAAGCTACTCGGTCAGCTACTCTGAGGCCAATGGCTTGTACTTGGCCAAACTGGGCGTGGGCTTTCGCAACCGCCTGCAGCCGGGTCAGTTTCCTTATCCTTTTTGGCACGATGCCAACAAGTGGAGCACTTACGAGAATGCCAAAGCCATGCTTTTCTGGATAGACCCCAAAACCGGCAAGGCGCGCGTCGTTCAGTTCACCCGGCTAGGCGAAGGCACACCTGCGGTGCCCGTGCAGCCCTACACACCACCGTCCTTTGACGGCAAGTGGCTGTGGACTGATGCACAGGGCAAAACGCAGCCCGCAGTCACCTTATTCGACGGACTGTTCGACAGTGCCAATCCCTACAAACAAGGGTTGGACGGCGCTTACCGTGCGCTGGCGTTGTCTTTGCGCGAGAGCCAGTGCCTGCAATGCCATGTCCCCAACAACCCGCAGCGCGCCACCAAGCTGGTGCTGCTGCAGTCTCCTGCCCATGCGGCTGCAGAAATCAAGCGGCTCATGAAGCAGGTGCAATCCGACCGGATGCCAGTGGATGAATTCGGGCTGGAAGAGTCGCTCGATCCCAAGGTCAAGACCCTGCTGTTGGAGCGCGGAAAGGTTTTTGAGCAGTTGGTCGACCAAGCCCGCGCATGGGAGCGAGGCCAACATACCTCTAGCAGCGCGGCCACGGGCAGCGTGCAGTAGCAATTTTTTTGGAAGGGGTTCTTATGCCTTTGAATGGTCGGCGCAACCTGTGCATCGTGGCAGCCTTCTCATATTTTCTGTCTATGGCACAGGCCGCAGAAGTGTTGGGCGCGGGCGCATCCCTGCCCGCGCCGGTCTATGCGAAGTGGGCGCGTGCCTATAAACAGTCTTCCGGCAACAAGGTGGTTTACCAGTCCATCGGCTCGGGGAGCGGTGTGGCACAAATTACCGGAAAGTCGGTGGATTTTGGTGCGTCCGACAGCCCGTTGTCGGGCGCCATGTTGGAGAAGAACGGCTTGCTGCAGTTTCCAACACTTTTGGGTGGTGTTGTCCCCATCGTGAACCTGCCCAATACCAAACCGGGCGACGTGAAGCTCTCGGGCCCCGTGTTGGCTGATATCTACATGGGGAAAATCGTCGCTTGGGACGACAGCGCCATCACCCAGCTCAATCCCGGGGTCTCATTACCTAACCTGGCCATCGCCGTGGTTCGACGTTCCGACAGTTCTGGCTCCACACTGCTGTTTACCGACTATCTCTCCAAGATCAGCCCCGAATGGAAGGCCCGCCTGGGTCGCGGTGTTACGGTGCCATGGACCGTGGGCTTGGGCGGCAAGGGGGACGAAGGCGTGGCAAAGTTCGTGCAGCGCCTTCCCGGCGCGATCGGCTTTGTGGACTACGGCTATGCCTTCAACCACAGCTTGAACTACACGCAGTTGAGAAATCAAAGCGGGGCGTTCGTGGCACCGAGCCCCCAAAGCCTGGCCGCGGCTGTCAGCGGCATTTGGGAGAACTCCAACTTCTCGGAAATCCTGACCGATGAAAGAGGCCAGGGCGCCTGGCCCATCACCGGTGCGACCTTTGTATTGATTCGCAAGGCCCAAGACAAGCCGGAGCAGGCTCGAGAAGTCCTCAAATTTTTTGCGTGGGCGTACAAAGAAGGGGGCAAATTCGCCACCGAATCCAACTATGTTCCCTTGGCCGAAAGCACAACCCGTGCGGTCGCTACGCAGTGGCAGCTTGTGCGCGATGGCGGCGGCAAGGCTCTGTATGAGTGAGCTATTTGAGTAACGCGTGGGGCCGCGCGTGCAGTGCGCGGCGCGCTAGTGGTTTTCCCTCAATTGCTTGACATCTAAAGGTTTAGATCTAAACTAATTGCAAATCCCTTGGCTGGAGTTGCAATGAATATCGTGTGCATAGGCGGTGGCCCCGCCGGGCTGTATTTCGCACTGCTGATGAAGCAGGCCAACCCGACGCACGACATCACGGTGGTGGAGCGCAACAAACCCTATGACACCTTTGGCTGGGGCGTGGTGTTCTCTGATGCCACCATGGACAACATGCGCGTTTGGGACCCGGTCAGCGCGGCCGAGATAGAGCAGGCCTTCAACCACTGGGACGACATCGAGCTGGGCTTCAAGGGCCAGGTCATACGCTCTGGTGGGCATGGCTTTGTGGGCATTGGCCGCAAGAAGCTGCTCAATATTTTGCAGCGCCGCTGCGAAGAACTGGGCGTCAAACTGGTGTTTGAAGTGGACGCCGAATCCGACACGCAGTACCCGGATGCCGACCTCATCATCGCCAGCGACGGTATCAATTCCCGCATCCGTTACCAGCACGAAGACGTGTTCAAGCCCGACATCGTAGTGCGGCCGAATCGCTTTATCTGGCTGGGAACGCACAAGCTATACGACGCGTTTACTTTCCTTTTTGAGAAAACAAAACACGGCTGGTTCCAGGCTCACATCTACAAGTTTGACGAAGAGACCACGACTTTCATTGTGGAATGCCCCGAACACGTTTGGCAGGCACACCGGCTTGACTTGGCAGATCAGGAGGAATCGATTGCGTTTTGCGAGAAGGTCTTCGCGAAGAACCTGCAAGGCGCGAAACTCATGACCAACGCACGCCACCTGCGCGGATCCGCTTGGTTGAATTTTCAGCGTGTCAAATGCGAGCAGTGGTCTTTGTTCAATGGCCGCAGCCATGTGGTGTTGATGGGAGACGCGGTTCACACCGCGCATTTTGCGATTGGCTCGGGCACCAAATTGGCGATTGAAGACGCGATTGAGCTGGCCCGTCAGTTTCGCGACCAAGGCGACAGTGCTGCGAACATCCCCGCCGTACTGGCACGTTACCAGGCGTTGCGCCATGTCGATGTGCTGCGTCTGCAAAACGCGGCCTGGAATGCCATGGAGTGGTTTGAGGTGTGCGGCGAGCGCTACTGTGACCAGTTGGAGGGCCCGCAGTTCATGTACTCCATGCTGACCCGCAGCCAGCGCATCAGCCACGAGAACCTGCGCCTGCGCGATGCCAAATGGCTGGGTGATTTTGAAACTTGGTTTGCCCAGCGCACTGGCATGCACTTGGCACCCGGAAAAGCCGCGCCACCGCCCATGTTCACGCCCTACACGGTGCGTGGCCTGACATTGAAAAACCGCGTCGTTGTTTCTCCAATGGCGCAATATTCCGCGGTAGATGGCGTGGCCGGTGACTACCACTTGGTCCACTTGGGTGCAAGGGCCATGGGCGGTGCTGCCATGGTGTTTGCCGAGATGACCTGCGTCAGTGCCGAGGGGCGCATAACCCCGGGTTGCCCGGGTTTATACGCACCGGAGCACACCGCGGCTTGGAAGCGCATTGTTGATTGGGTGCATGCCAACAGTGATGCGAAGTTTGCAATGCAAATAGGCCATGCGGGTGCAAAGGCATCGACGCGGGTAGCGTGGGAAGGCATTGACCAGCCTTTGCCCTCAGGCAACTGGTCCATCGTGTCGGCCTCAGTCCAGCAGTATCTGCAAGGCGTAAGCCAAACCTCACGTGCCATGACCCGTGCTGATATGGACGCAGTCAAGGCGCAGTTTGTCTCCAGCACGCAGGCCGCTGCCGATATTGGCGTGGATTGGCTGGAGTTGCATTGCGCACACGGGTACTTGTTGTCCAGCTTCATCTCGCCACTGACCAACCAGCGTGACGATGCGTATGGCGGTAGTTTGGAAAACCGACTGCGCTATCCGCTCGAAGTGTTCACGGCGGTCCGTGCCGCATGGCCCGCAGATAGGCCCATGTCGGTACGCATCTCGGCACACGACTGGGTCGAGGGTGGCATCACTCCCAGCGACGCGGTGGAGATTGCGCGGGCTTTCAAGGCCGCAGGGGCCGACCTCATCGATTGTTCCTCCGGCCAAGTCAGCAAGCAAGAGAAGCCGGTGTATGGCCGCATGTTCCAGACCCCGTTTGCCGACCGCATTCGCCAGGAAGCAGGCATTGCCACCATCGCGGTGGGCGCCATCAGCGAGGCCGACCACGTCAACAGTATCATTTCGGCCGGCCGCGCCGACCTGTGCGCAGTAGCCCGTCCACACTTGGCCAACCCGGCGTGGACGCTGACCGAGGCCGCCAAGATTGGCTACACGGCATTGGCTTGGCCCAAGCAATACGTCTCCGGCAAGGTGCAGATGGAGGCCAATTTCCAGCGCGAAAAAATACAGGCCACCGCAGCCGCGCAGTCTGCCGCGCGTGCGGCCGAGGCGTGAGAAGCATGCAGGACGCAGGCAACTTGCAGAGCCGCCACGCGGTGGTCACGGGCGGCGGTCAGGGGATTGGTGCAGCCATCGCGCGGTTGCTGGCCGCACGGGGTGCGAGCGTCACGGTGTTAGGTCGCACGCTGGAAACGGTTCAATCGCTTGCAGCCGAGCAGCCGGCGCACATGCATGCGGTCAGCGCCGATGTGTCTGACGCAGACCAGGTGCAAGCTGCTTTTGCCAGCGCTCGCCGACGCTTTGGCCCTATCTCTATTTTGGTCAACAACGCAGGCCAAGCCAGCAGTGCCCCCTTCCTGAAGACCGATGCCGCGCTTTGGAACCAGATGCTGGCCGTCAACCTGACCGGCACGCTGTTGTGTACACAAGCCGCCGTGCCCGACATGCTGGCCAGTGGTTGGGGCCGCGTCGTCAACATCGCCAGCACGGCGGGCCTGACTGGCTATGCCTATGTCGCCGCCTACTGCGCCGCCAAGCATGGCGTGGTGGGGCTTACGCGTGCCTTGGCGCTGGAGTTTGCAAAGAAGGGTTTGACTATTAACGCGGTGTGCCCCGGCTACACCGAGACTGATATCGTGCGCAACAGCATTGCCAATGTAGTGGCCAAGACAGGTCGTAGCGAGGAGCAAGCCCGCGCCGAATTCACTGCGGGCAACCCCCAGGGTCGACTGGTGCAGGCAGATGAAGTGGCTGACGCCGTTGCCTGGTTATGCAGCTCCGCTGCCAGTGCCATCAACGGGCAATCGATTGCCGTCTGCGGTGGAGAGCTAATGCAATGAACAAAACAGACCCTAGTCGGACACTGTTGAACGATGCCGACGAGCTGGGCCACGAGGCGCGCAGCAACGGCGGCGACCATGCGGCGCTCAAACTGTGGCTGCGCATGCTGGCCTGCACCACACAGATAGAAGACGAAATCCGCAAACGCCTACGCGCACGTTTTGACATTTCGCTGCCGCGCTTTGACTACATGGCCCAACTCTACCGCCAGCCCGAGGGGCTGAAGATGAGCGAGCTATCGCGCTTTCTGATGGTAACCGGCGGCAACGTGACCGGTGTGACGGACGAGCTGGAGCGTGAGGGCCTGGTCTCGCGCATCAACAACCCGCAAGACCGCCGCGCCTGGATTGTGTGCCTGACCGCCAAGGGCCGCAGCGCGTTCGAGGCCATGGCCCAGGAACACGAGCAATGGATTTTGGAGCTGTTTGCCGGGCTGCCGGCCAATACCGTGCAACAGCTCTACAGCCAGCTAGGCACCTTGCGCGTGCAACTGG
The DNA here is from genome assembly GCA_038317285.1 of Burkholderiales bacterium. GTDB lineage: Bacteria > Pseudomonadota > Gammaproteobacteria > Burkholderiales > Burkholderiaceae_C > Allorhodoferax. The sequence continues at coordinate 33,165 of JBBQBG010000004.1, forward strand.
TGCGCCAACAAGAAAACCCCACCAAGGACAGCAAATGAACAACACCTCAGACACCCACGCATCTGTGCTGGACCCTGCACTGCAAGCCGGCAACCACAAGCCCCTGGCAAGCTACCAACCGCTGCACTTCTTGTGGAAGCTCGAGGCCGGCGTGGCCACCATCACGCTGAACCGCCCTGATCGGAAAAACCCACTGACCTTTGACTCCTACGTGGAGTTGCGCGACCTGTTTACCCAGTTGAAATACGCCACCGACGTGCATGCCGTCGTCGTCACCGGTGCCGGTAGTAACTTTTGCTCGGGTGGCGATGTGCATGAAATCATCGGCCCGCTGATCCAGTTGAAGGCACCCGAGTTGTTGATGTTCACCCGCATGACGGGGGACCTGGTCAAGGCCATGCGCGCCTGCCCGCAACCCATCATCGCTGCAGTGGATGGCGTGTGCGCCGGTGCTGGCGCCATCATCTCCATGGCGTCCGACATGCGCCTGGGAACCGAGCGCAGCAAGACGGCTTTTCTGTTCAACCGCGTCGGCCTGGCGGGATGTGACATGGGCGCTTGCGCCATCTTGCCGCGCATCATCGGCCAAGGGCGTGCCAGTGAGTGGCTGTACACCGGCCGCTCCATAGGCGGTACCGAAGCAGAGCGCAGCGGCTTCTTCAACCGCTTGTGTGCACCCGAAGCGCTGGCGGCGGAAGCTGACGCGTTGGCCCGTGACCTCGTAGCCGGCCCTACCTTTGCCAACGGCATGACCAAGACCATGCTCCACCAGGAGTGGTCCATGTCCCTAGACCAGGCGATTGAAGCCGAAGCCCAGGCCCAAGCCATTTGCATGCTGACACAGGACTACCACCGTGCCTATGCGGCGTTTGTTGTCAAACAAAAGCCGGTCTTTCAGGGTAACTGAGCGTCAAGGGAGCGATCATGAGCGACACCGCATACCTCGACTGGCCCTTCTTTGATCACCACCACGGCGATCTAGCGCGCACGCTGGACACTTGGGCGACCCAGCACGTGGCCCAGACGCACGGCCACGATGTGGATGCCGAGTGCAAGGCTCTGGTGCGTAAATTGGGCGCTGCAGGGTGGCTGCGTTATGCCATTGCCGGCACGGCCTATGGCGGCGGCAGTGACAGCATAGACACCCGCTCCATCTGCCTGATTCGCGAGACGCTGGCCCGACACTCTGGCCTGGCCGACTTTGCGTTTGCGATGCAGGGCCTGGGTTCTGGTGCTATCAGCCTCGCTGGCACCGAGGAGCAAAAGCACTCCTACCTGACGCGGGTCGCCAGCGGCGCGGCCATTGCGGCCTTTGCGCTGAGCGAGCCTGATGCAGGCTCGGATGTGGCGGCCCTGCAATGCAGTGCCCGCATCGAAGGTGACCACGCGGTGCTGAACGGCACCAAGACCTGGATATCGAATGGTGGTATTGCCGACTTCTATGTCGTGTTTGCGCGCAGCGGCGAGGCGCCGGGCGCCCGTGGCATCAGCGCCTTTATTGTGGACGCCGACACGCCGGGCTTTGCGGTTGCCGAGCGCATCGACGTCATCGCACCCCATCCCTTGGCCACGCTACGGTTTACCGATTGCAAAGTGCCACTGTCCCAACGTGTAGGTGGGCCAGGGGAGGGCTTCAAGGTGGCCATGCGCACGCTGGATGTATTCCGCACTTCGGTAGCGGCCGCATCGCTAGGGTTTGCGCGCCGTGCGTTCGATGAGGCGCTACAACGCGCTACTACGCGCAAGATGTTCAACCAGACCCTGGCCGACTTTCAACTGACGCAGGCCAAGCTGGCGCAGATGGCCACCACGGTGGACAGCAGCGCCTTGCTGACCTACCGCGCGGCCTGGCAGCGCGACCAGGGCCGCAATGTGACACGCGAGGCGGCCATGGCCAAGATGGTGGCCACCGAGGGCGCGCAGCAAGTCATTGATGCGGCCGTGCAGATATGGGGTGGCATGGGCGTTGTCAGTGGCCATATCGTCGAGCGCCTGTACCGCGAGATCAGGTCGTTGCGCATTTACGAAGGTGCTACCGAAGTGCAGCAGTTGATCATTGCAAAAGACCTTCTCAAGGAAGCCACCAAGTAACCCAACAGCCAAAGAATCGCCATGTCCAGTGCCCACACCGATACCTTTGCGCGCGACAACCTGCCGCCCGTTGAACAACAGCCGCAGTATCTATTTGATCTGCCGGAGTTGCAGTTTCCAGCGCAATTGAATTGCGCCAGCGAACTGTTGGACCGGCACATTCTGGAAGGCCATGGCAGCCGCATCTGCATACGTGCACCCGGCCTGAGTTGGACCTATGCCGACTTGCAAGACAAAGCCAACCGCATCGCGAATGTGCTGGTAAAAGAAATGAGCGTGGTACCCGGCAACCGCGTGCTTTTGCATGCACCCAACAACGCGATGATGGTGGCCTGCTGGTTTGCCGTGATCAAGGTGGGGGCCATTGCCGTGGCAACGATGCCGCTGTTGCGCGCAAAGGAGCTCAAGCCCGTTATCGACAAGGCGCAGATTCGCCACGCACTGTGCGATTTTCATTTGGCCGCTGAGGTGCAGAGTGTGTCCCAGCAGTGCCCGACACTGCAAACGATCCGCTATTTCAACCAGGAAGGCGACGCTGGTTTGGAGGCCGCCATGGCGCGACACAGCGCCGTGTTCATCAACGCCAATACCGCGTCAGACGACACCTGCATCATCGCCTTCACATCCGGCACCACCGGTGTTCCGAAGGCAACGATGCACTTTCATCGGGACGTGATGGCTATTTGCGGGTGCTGGCCACGCCATGTGCTGAAGCCCAACGCGGACGACGTTTTCATTGGCAGCCCACCTCTGGCCTTTACTTTTGGCCTGGGCGGCTTGGTACTGTTTCCCATGTCGGTGGGCGCATCCAGCGTCTTGCTGGAGAAGGCGGGTCCGCCCCAGTTGCTGGAAGGCATTATGGCCTTTGGGGCCACCGTGTTGGTTACCGCCCCTACGTCTTACCGCGCCTTGGCGCCGCAGGGCGAAGCCTTGCGCAGCAGCAGCTTGCGCCGCTGTGTGTCGGCCGGCGAAGCCCTGCCAGCGGCCACCCGCACCCTGTGGCGAGAAGCTACCGGCATTGAACTGATAGACGGCATTGGCGCCACAGAGTTATTGCACATTTTCATCTCGGCAGACGAGGCCCACGCGCGCCCCGGCGCTACTGGAAAAGTGGTGCCTGGCTACCAGGCGCAGGTAGTGGACGAAGAGGGCAACCCGGTGCCTGTGGGCACGGTCGGCAAGCTTGCCGTGCGTGGCCCGACCGGGTGCCGTTACCTGGCAGATGAGCGACAGACCCAGTACGTGCGCAACGGCTGGAACCTGACCGGCGACGCCTACAAGATGGATGCCGATGGCTACTTCATCTACCAGGCCCGCACCGACGACATGATCGTCTCCAGCGGTTACAACATCGCCGGCCCCGAGGTGGAAGACGCCTTGCTGCTGCACCCGGCCGTGGCCGAATGCGCGGTGATTGGCGTTGCCGACGAAGAACGCGGCCAGATTGTGCACGCCTTTGTCACGCTACGTGCAGGCCTAGTGGGCCATGACGCACTGGTCAAAGAGCTGCAAGATTTCGTGAAGAACACCATTGCACCCTACAAGTACCCGCGAGCCATCACATTTGTCAGTATGCTTCCCCGCACCCAGACCGGAAAACTGCAGCGCTTCAAGCTTCGGGACCTGGCCTGATATCCCTTCTATTTCCACGTTTGTTTGATTAACCCAAAGGAACCACTGTGAACCGTACACCCCGCTTGTTCTTCCTGCGCACCATGGTTGCAACCGCTGCCACTGTCACGGCGCTGTCAGCGGCCGCTCAAACATCCGAGCCGGTCAAGATCGGCCTGCTCAGCACGCTGTCCGGCCCCGGCGCTGGGCTGGGTGTCGACATCCGCGATGGCTTTCAACTGGCGGTCAAGTTGGGTGGTGGCAAGCTGGGCGGTCGCGCGGCCGAAGTGGTGATTGCCGACGACCAAGCCAGCCCGGACGTAGGCCGCCAAACGGCGGACCGCTTGGTCAAGCGCGACAAGGTCGACTTTTTGACCGGCATCGTCTTCTCCAACGTGATGCTGGCCGTGGGCGCACCCACCTTCCAGTCCAAGACCTACTACATCAGCGCCAATGCCGGCCCCTCGCAGTACGCGGGCGAGCAGTGCAACCCTTACTTTTTCAGCGCCTCGTGGCAAAACGACAACCTGCACGAAGCCGTGGGCAAGACCGTGCTGGACAAGGGTTTCAAGAACGTGGCGGTTATCGCCCCCAACTACCCCGCAGGCAAGGACGCATTGACGGGCTTCAAGCGTTTCTATAAAGGCACCATCGCGTCTGAGACCTACACCCAGCTCAACCAGTTGGACTACGGTGCGGAGATCTCGCAACTGCGTGCCACTAAGCCCGATGCGGTCTACATCTTCTTGCCCGGTGGCATGGGCATCAACTTCATCAAGCAGTTTGTCGGTGCCGGTTTGTCCAAGGACATGACGCTGTTTGGGCCCGGCTTCTCTGCGGACGAAGACGTCATCAAGGCTGTGGGAGAGCCCATGCTAGGCATGTTCAACACCTCACAGTGGGCGCATGACCTGGACAACGCCGCCAACAAGACCTTTGTGGCCGCGTTCGAGAAAGAGTACGGGCGCTTGCCTTCGCTCTATGCTTCCCAAGGCTATGACGCCGCCCGCCTGATCGATGCTGCCGTGCGCGACACCAAGGGCAAGTTGGACGACAAGGCCGCTGTGCGCAGGGCGCTGGAAGCGGCCAGGTTTGAATCCGTGCGCGGCGCGTTCAAGTTCAACACCAACCACTTCCCCATCCAGGATTACTACCTGCGTATCGTCACCAAGAATGCCCAAGGCAAGGTGACCAACCGCACGGTGGGGACGGTATTCAAGAGCCAGCCCGACGCCTACGTCGGCAGTTGCAAGATGCCTTCGTAATGCGTGAGGCCGGTTGACGCCCTATGAACACCATCTTGATCCTGGAGCAAATGCTCAACGGCCTGCAGTTCGGCTTGATGCTGTTCCTGCTGGCTGCGGGGCTGACCCTGGTGTTCGGCATCATGGACATGATCAACCTGGCCCACGGATCGCTGTACATGGTGGGCGCGTATCTGATCGCGTCTATTGCGCAGGCCACGGGATCTTTCTGGTTGGGCCTGGGTCTTGGCATCGTCGGTTCTGCCATCTTTGGCATGCTGTTAGAAATGACGGTGCTGCGTCGCCTGTACCAACGCGACCACGTGTCGCAGGTGCTGGGCACGTTTGCCATCTTGCTGATGTGCAACGAGGGCGTGCGCATCGTCTGGGGTTCACAACCCGTTTCGCTCAATCCACCGGCAGCACTGGCTGGCCCGGTTGAGCTGATGAGCGGCTTCTACTACCCGGCCTACCGCCTGTTCATCATCGGCGTGGGTCTGTTGGTTGCGGGCCTGCTGTATCTGTTGATCGCCCATACCCGCGTCGGCATGCAGGTGCGCGCGGGCGCGGCCAACCGCGAGATGGCCATGGCCATGGGTACCAATGTGCAACTACTGTTCACGGCGGTGTTTGGCGTGGGTGCTGCGCTGTGCGCGGTTGCGGGTGGCATGCTGGGGCCGTTGCTGGCGGTGCAGGTGGGTATGGGCGAGAGCATTCTGATCCTGGCCTTTGTAGTCATCGTCATTGGCGGAATTGGCTCCATACGCGGTGCCTTGCTCGGCGCCCTGCTGGTCGGCATAGTGGATACCGCCGGCCGCACCTTGATCCCACCATCGCTGGGCTATCTGGTGGGGCCAGAAGCTGCGTCCAACGCGGGCCCTGCTGTGGCATCCATCTTGATCTACGTGCTGATGGCGGCCGTCTTGTTTTTCAAACCCAGGGGCCTGTTCCCCACCCACGGCTAAACCACACGCATGCAACAGACCCAGGATTCATCCGCGCCCAGCCTGTTGGAACATTCGCTGCTGGACCATTCCTTGCAATGGCGCTGGTCGTTGCCTGTGCTGGCTTTGCTGGCAGCGTTGCCGCTGTTGGCCTCTTTGGCGGGCGACACGTTTTATGTGGGGCTCGCCACCCGCATTTTGATATTCGCCCTGGCCGCCACCAGCCTGAATTTGATACTGGGCTTTGGTGGCATGGTCAGCTTCGGCCATGCGGCATTTGTGGGCGTGGGCGCCTACACGGTAGCTGTGTTGATGCAAAACGGCGTGGTGTCGGCCTGGGCAGCGTGGCCTGCCGCCATGCTGACCAGTGCGCTTGTCGCGTTGCTGATCGGGTGGGTCAGCCTGCGCACACAAGGCGTCTACTTCATCATGATCACGCTGGCCTTTGCGCAGATGCTGTATTACCTGGTGGTCTCGCTCAAGGCCTATGGGGGGGACGACGGCATGCCGCTGGCCGGCCGCTCCAGCATGGGCGGCGGTATCGATCTTGGCAACGACACACATCTCTACTACGCCACGCTAGCTCTACTGGTTGGAACCATCGTGCTGATCACCCGCCTGCTAAACGCCCGCTTTGGCCATGTGCTGCAGGCCATCCGCGAGAACGAGGTCCGCATGGTGGCCATAGGCTTCCCTGTGTTCCGCTACAAGCTGGTGGCCTTTACGCTGGCCGGTGCGCTGGCCGGCTTGGCCGGCGCCCTGTTGGCCAACCAGGGCAGCTTTGTGAGCCCGGCGCTGATGCAGTGGAGCCAATCGGGCATGTTGATGATCATGGTCATCTTGGGTGGCGTGGGCCACTTGTATGGCGGTGTGCTGGGCGCCAGTGTGTTCCTGCTGTTGGAAGAGTTTTTGAGCCACTACACCATCCATTGGCAGCTGGGCCTGGGTGCTGTTTTGCTGGGTGTGGTGCTACTGGCCCCCAATGGCCTGACGAGCATGCTACGGCGTAGGGGTAGCGCGGCATGAGCGAATTAACCGTGTTGCTCCAGGTGCAAAACTTGGTCAAGCGCTTTGGCGGGCTCACCGCTACCGACCACGCCAATCTGGACGTTTACAAAGGTCAAATCCACGCGCTGATTGGTCCCAATGGGGCGGGCAAGACCACGCTGATCCAGCAGATCTCGGGCGCGCTGCAGTCAGACGGTGGTCACATATTTTTCGATGGAATCGACGTGGCAGGCCTGGCCATGCACCAGCGCGCTCGGCAGGGACTGGTGCGGTCGTATCAGATCACCAGCATTTTCAAGAAGCTCTCGGTGCTAGACAACGTGGCGCTGGCCGTGCAGGCCGTGGAGGGCAGCAGCATGCAGTTTTGGCGCTCCGCGCGCGCAGAGCAGGCCCGCTATGCCACTGCCGCCGCAGTAGCTGAGCGCGTGGGCCTGGGCGCGCATCTTAAGCGCTTGGCCGGTTCACTATCGCACGGCGAGCAGCGCCAGTTGGAGGTGGGTCTGACGCTGGCCACCAAGCCGCAGTTGCTGTTGCTGGACGAACCGATGGCCGGCATGGGGCCGGATGAATCTGAACGCATGGTCACGCTGCTGCAAAGCCTGCGCGGCGAGACCACTATATTGTTGGTGGAGCACGATATGGACGCAGTGTTCCGCTTGGCAGACACCATTTCGGTGCTTGTGTTTGGAAAGGTCATCGCTACCGGCCACGCACAGGCCATACGTTACAACGCCGAGGTGCGCAAAGCGTACTTGGGTGACGAAGTGGGCGACGCGCTGGATGCAGCGGCATGACAGCATTACTAGAAATCGACGATCTGCAAACCGCCTATGGCCCAAGCCAAGTGCTGTTTGGCATCAGCCTGCGCATTGCGCAAGGAGGGGTCTCCACGCTGCTGGGCCGCAACGGTATGGGCAAGACCACCACGGTACGTTCCCTGCTGGGGTTGGCGCCCAGCATGAGCGGCACCGTGCGCTTTCGCGGTGAGCGCATCGAGCGGCTCAGTGCCGACCGCATCGCGCGCATGGGCATGGCCGTAGTGCCCGAGGGTCGCATGATCTTCCCCACGCTCAGCGTTGCTGAAAATTTGAAAGCCTTTGCCGGTAACCGCAATGCATCTACCCATCCGTGGACGCTGGACCGCGTCTATGCGTTGTTCCCCCGCCTGGCCGAACGCGCACGCAACATGGGCAACCAGTTGTCGGGGGGCGAGCAACAAATGCTGGCGATCGGCCGCGCGCTGATGACCAACCCGCACCTGCTGGTGCTGGACGAAGCCACCGAGGGCCTGGCACCCTTGATACGAGAAGACATCTGGCGTTGCCTGGCCACGCTACGCGTACAGGGCCAAAGCATTCTGGTCATCGATAAATACGTGCAGCGTCTGGTGCAACTGGCCGACCAGCACACCATCATCGAGCGCGGTCGCGTGGTGTGGGCCGGCAGCTCTGCGCAGCTGGGTGCAGACCCCAGCCTGTGGCACCGCTACATCGGCGTGTAAGGCCCGTACCGGTATCCAACCCTATCCAGACAGAGAAAGAGTTCACCATGACCGTGACAACACCTACCAAAGTCTTGCAACCCGCCGACTGGGTTCGCCCCCGTGGCTACGCAAACGGCGTCTTGGCGCGCGGCCAGACCGTGTGCGTGGCAGGCATGATCGGCTGGGACGCGCAGTGCCAGTTCCACACCGACGACTTTGCCGGCCAGGTGCGCCAGGCGCTGCTGAACGTGGTAGCCGTGCTGGACGAGGCCGGTGCTCGACCTGAGCACATCGTGCGCATGACCTGGTACGTAACCGACAAGCGCGAGTACATCGCTGCAGGGCGCGAGATTGGCGTGGCGTTCAGGCAAATCATCGGCAGCTTCAACGCGGCGATGACGGCGGTGCAGGTGTCCGCGCTGATGGAAGACCGGGCCAAGGTGGAGATTGAGGTGACGGCGGTTATTCCGGATTGAGGAAGGCTCAAAATGGATTTTTCATACCCAATTTAGGGTTATTTGGCGAGCCTTCAAATGAAATGTGGCTCTAGCCCTCGCCGGATATGCGTATGCCACTATTGTTTTTGTAGCATATATAGAGTGCTTGCACACTTGCTCTTAGGGGCTTACTCATTTGTCACGTTCATCCCTGCGCAAACTTAGTTTTTGACTGACTGGTTACAGTAAGGATGGGTCAATTGAAGGTTCTTTGCACTGGCTCCGCCACCATCCTGAGCACGCTTCACGTGGTCGTAAGAGACAGATTTGACTGTATCCATGTATCCATTGCAAATCGGACATTTGACTGAAGACATTAGAGCCGTCTGAATGAAGACTTGACTCTTCGTGTCGTGGGAAAATTTCTTGGGCACCTCCTCATTGCTACCAATAACTATCTTCCCGTCCAAACCAGCCAATTTGACGAGATC
>JBBQBG010000005.1:0-40870 GCA_038317285.1 Burkholderiales bacterium
TGGGTTCGATTATATTGGCGCACCCCGAGCCCCAGGAGACCCCCATGGAATTGAACATCAACGGCAAACCCACGCAGGTAGACGCCGACCCCAATATGCCCCTGCTATGGGTACTGCGCGACGTGCTCAACATGACCGGCACCAAGTTCGGTTGTGGCGTGGCCGCCTGTGGTGCCTGCACCGTGCGTATCGATGGCGAGGCCACCCGCTCTTGCGTGATGCCGCTGTCGGCGGTGATGGGCAAGGCCATACAAACGATCGAATCCCTGGGCACAGCCGACAAACCCCATGCGCTGCAAGCCGCTTGGATTGCCGAACAAGTGCCGCAATGCGGTTATTGCCAAAGCGGCATGCTGATGGCAGCAGCGGCCTTGCTAGAGCGCAAGCCCAAGCCTACTGATGCCGACATTGACGAGGCCATGACCAACATCTGCCGCTGCGGCACCTACCAGCGGGTACGCGCCGCTATCCACCGCGCTGCAACAGCTATGGGAGCAACAGCATGAAGCGCCGCACACTGCTATTGAGCGCATTGGGCGCCGTCGGTGGACTAAGCGCTCTTGTCGTCGGCTGGGGCGTGCTGCCCGCCCGCTCGCGCCTGGGTTCACCCGACATGATGCTGCCCACGCAAGGCGATGTGGCTTTGAACGGTTGGGTCAAGATCGCCGCCGACGGCAGCATCATATTGGCCATGCCGCGCTGCGAAATGGGCCAGGGCGTGCACACCGCGCTGGCCATGCTGGTTGCCGAAGAGTTGGATGTACCGCTGGGCCGCGTGCGCTTGGAGCAAGCCGGTTCCGACAAGATTTATGGCAATGTGGCCATGCTACTGGGCAGCCTGCCCTTTCACCCGCTGGAGTCTGAAGAGGGCAACAAGGCCACCAAGGTCAAGGTCGGTCAATGGGTGGTTGGCAAGCTCGCCCGCGAGTTAGGCATTGACGCCACGGGTGGCTCATCCACCATCGCCGACGCCTGGGAGCCGCTGCGCAACGCCGCAGCCACCGCCCGCGCCAGCCTGTTGGGTGCTGCCGCTACGCAGTGGAAGCTGCCGGTACAAGAGCTCGGCGTGAAAGACGGCGTGGTCTCGCACAGCTCGGGCAAGTCGGCACACTATGGCGAGCTAGCCGCTGCGGCGGCAGGCACGGCACCGGGTACCGTTATGCCCAAGGACCGCAAGGACTGGAAACTCATTGGCAAACCAACGCCACGGACCGACATACCCGCCAAGACCAATGGCACAGCCCAGTTTGGGCTAGACGTGCGCCTGCCTGGCATGCTGTACGCGCAAGTGCGCATGGCACCCATGCTGGGCGGCAGCGTCGCCAGCTTGGACTCCAAGGCCGCACTGGCCATGCCCGGCATCGAACGCGTGGTGCCTCTGGATGCGGTGGGCGGCTCCACCGCTGGCTTTGCCGTGGTCGGCAAGACCACCTGGCATGCACGGCAAGCAGCCCAAGCGGTCGATGCCAAATGGCAGCAACGCGCCCAAGGTGCGCTGGACACCGCCCAGATCGAAGCCCAACTGTTAGCCAGCCTCAAACCCGGTGAAGGCTTTACCTTCTTTGAAAAGGGCAAGGCCGCAGACGCTGAAAGCACCGCCGCACGCAAGGTGGAAGCCACCTACCACGCGCCCTACCTGGCCCACGCCACCATGGAGCCCATGAACTGCACGGCGCAGGTCAAGGATGGCAAGGTCGACATCTGGGCACCCACCCAGGTGCCGCAAATGGCCCGCGCTATGGCGGCCAAAGTGGCGGGCGTCGACATCGACAAGGTCACGCTGCACACCACGCTGTTGGGCGGTGGCTTTGGCCGCCGATTGGACGTTGACTTTGTGGCCCAAGCCGTGCGCGTGGCCATGGAATGCAGCGGCAAGCCGGTGCAACTGGCCTGGTCGCGCGAAGAGGACACCACCCACGATTTTTATCGCCCCATGCACGTCGCCAAGCTGCAAGCGGCGGTCGATGCGCAAGGCGCCATCACCAGCCTGCGCATACAGTCAGCGGGCGACGCCATCAGCCCGCGCTGGATGGAACGCGGCCTGCCGGCATTGGCCGGCCCCGTTGACATGCCGGACAAGACCACAGCCGAGGGCTTATTCGACCTGCCCTATGCCTTTGCCAACCAACACATGTCGCACGTGGCCACCCGCATGGGCGTGCCGGTAGGTTTTTGGCGATCTGTCGGGCATTCGCACAACGCCTTCTTCTCGGAAAGCTTTATGGATGAGTTGGCGGCTGAGACCAAGCAAGACCCGGTCGCCTTCAGAAGCGCTTTGCTCAAAGACGCGCCGCGTTACCTGGCTGTGCTCAAGCTGGCGGCTGACAAGGCGCAATGGGGCACACCGCTGCCCGCTGGTCGCGCAAGGGGCGTGGCCCTGCATGAATCGTTCGGCAGCATCGTGGCGGAGGTGGCCGAGGTATCCCTGCAAGACGGCAAGCCCCGGGTTCACCGCGTGGTCTGCGCTGTGGACTGTGGCACCGTGGTCAACCCCGACACCGTGGCACAGCAAATGGAGAGCGCTGTCATCTTTGGCCTGACTGCGGCGCTGTACAGCAAGATCGACATCAAGGATGGTGCGGTGCAGCAGACCAGCTTCCCCAACTACCCCATGGTCATGCTGGCCGAAGCCCCGGTGGTGGAGACGTGGATCGTACCGAGCACCCGTGAACCTGCAGGTGTGGGCGAGCCGGGCGTGCCGCCCCTTGCACCTGCAGTGGCAAATGCATTGTTTGCGTTGACTGGCAAACGGGCGCGGCGGTTGCCTCTGGTCACCTAATTTTTTTTGCGACGGCAATGCTGCTTAACCCTTGTATAGGTAAACGCTCTCGAAAAAAGCAAACCTATCAGATTAAGTAGTGGCATGGTCGCGAGAACTGTCGCAGAATGGGATCAAGTCTCGCACAAACCATGCGATCTACGCAGATGGTGTGCGAACTGCATCTCGGGGCAATACCATGGTGCTATTTGCCGAAGAACAGGATTCCGCACTGCTGGTCTCTCCCGATTGGCGGCCCAAGGACACGTGGTGCGTGCTGATGGTTGACGACGATGCCGTCGTCCACACCGTGACCCGCCTCGCCCTGCGCGGCTATGAGTTTCGAGGGCGATCGTTGGAATTCATTAGCGCGTTCTCAGGCCGCGAAGGGCTGCAAATTTTTCAGGAACGCCAAGACATAGCCGTGGCCATGGTCGACGTGGTCATGGAGCGAGAGCAAGCCGGGCTGGAGCTGATCGACTATGTACGCCACACCCTGGGCAACCACAGCACCCGCATGGTGGTGCGCACCGGCCAACCCGGTCTAACCAACAAGACAAACAGTATCGAAGAATACGAGATCGATGACTACCGCGAGAAGACCGATCTGACCATCCAGAAGCTGCGTGCGCTGCTGGACCAGCAACTGGGTGCGTATCAGCAGCCCGGGTTGGTTCAGTAACGTAAAGCGCTAGCCAGGGCTTTGTCAAGCCTGTGACTGGTGATGCAAATTGCTACGTATTTTGTAGCGTCTTACGCATATTTCACGAGGGCTAGCGGCCGAAATGTCAATAGCCGATTTCTGTTGAGGCCGTGTACCAGGTTGGACTCTTGATCCTTCATTGAAGACGCACTGCGATGAGTCGCCGCAGGCGACTCATCATTCATTAGACCGGCCTTCGTTAGGCCGGCCTTCTATTGGTCAACCTCCCGCCTTCTCCACCGGAGCCGCATTCTTCACATACTTGTCAAACCACCGCACCATCTCAAAAACCAACTGCTCGTTGGATTCCATGGAGGTGTACCAATGCGGCTCATGCGGCAGCATGACCAGACGCGTGGTGCCGCCGTTGCCGCGTATGGCTTCAAACAGTTTGTTGGCCTGCAGCGGTGTCGTGCCGGGGTTGGCATCGTCGGCACCATGCACGATCAGGATCGGCGTCTTCATCTTGTCGGCATAAAAGAACGGCGAAACCTTTTGGTAGACATCGGGCGATTCCCACACCGAGCGGCGCTCGCTCTGAAAACCAAACGGTGTCAGCGTCTTGTTGTACGAGCCACTGGTGGCAACACCGGCGCGGAACAGGTCGGAGTGCGCCAATAAATTGGCCGTCATCAGCGCGCCGTGGCTGTGTCCGGTCACGCCAATGCGGGCCGGGTCGGCCACGCCCAGGCGCACCGCTTCGTCCACGGCGGCCTTGGCATCTGCCACCAGTTGGTCCATGTAGGTGTCATACGCCTTCTTGGGGTCGCCGACGATGGGGAACGATGCGTTGTCGATGATGGCGTAGCCCGCCAGCAGCAGCAGGCGGTATTGGCGCAGGCGTGTAAAGGTAGCCTGCGAGCCCGTCACCTGGCCGGCCTTGGATGCGTCGGCATAGTCCAGCGGATAGGCATACAGAATGGTGGGGACGCGCGTGCCCTCCACATAGCCCGGCGGCGTGTACAGCGTGAAAGACAGGTCCAGCCCATCTGCCCGTTTGTATTTGACCAAACGCTTCTTGATGGCGCGCACGGCAGGTGCCGGGTCTGGTATGTGGGTGATGGCGACGCTGCTGGATGCCAACTGGGCCTCACCCATGGCGGGTGCATCCACAGCCGCACCCAACTTGCGCAAGAACGCATTTGGCGGCTCGATGGTCGATTGGCGTGCGGTGATGAAGCTGCGCGTGTCACCTGCGGCGAACGACAGGAAGCGTTCAAACGCATCCTTGTCACTGCGGAACAGGCGTTCAGTTTTTTGCGTCGTCAGGTCGAGCTTGTCGAGGAACGGGCGGTCCCCGTCGGGTGACGCGCCCATGCCCGACAGGTAGATGGCATCGCCGTCCATACGCACCACCCGTGTGCCGTTGGCCAACCTGCGGGAGACCGGGCTGCCGGGGTTGGCATACTTTTCTTCTGACGACCGGTCCCATAGCAGGCGCGGCTTTTGTTGGGTGTCGTCCACATTGACAACAAAGGTGCGCGTCCAATGGCGGTTGTGGTCGTATTCGTACAGCAAGGCAGTGTTGGCCCGTTCGCTCCAGGCAATACCCTGGAAGCGCTGCTCGGTGCGGGTGATTTCGACGGCTGGCGTGGTGAACGGTGCCTTTTGCAGCATCACCTTGTCGCGGGCGGGCACTTTAACTTTCCAGTCACCGCCGTCCAACGCTTCGGCCCAGACCAATGTGGCCGGCTCGTTGGCGCGCCATTCAAAATCGCGCGGTCCCAGCGGCTCACCGTGGATGGGGACACGGTCTGCCAACGGCAGCGCGGCAAGGGTCTGGCTCTGGACCTTTGCGCGGTTGGCCGTGTCCCACACGTCTACATTGCGTGGGAAGCGGTCGTGCGTGGTCACATACGAATACGGTTTGTGGATGGAGACCACCAGCAGATGGCGGCCATCGGGCGCCGGCTCCAGGCTCTCAAAATTAGCAGGCTGGCCCAAACGCGTGATCTTGGATGTGGCGGTGTCAACCAGGGCCACTTGCGCGCTGGCGTAGTAGTCGAACAGATCTTCGTCGTGCTGGTTGTTGAGGGTGTCGCGGGTTTCGTAGGTGCTGCTCTGGCCTTTTTCGCCATCGGCCTCTTGAATGCTGGGGCCACTGGGTACCAAGGGGGCCGCAGGCGGCGCGCCCAGGTTGTCGGGGACCAGCTTGACCAGCAAGGATTTCTGGTCCGGCATCCACTTCATCGCGTGGTCCAGCATGGGATTCAGGCGGGCGCCGGGGATTTTGCGGACCTTGCCAGTCTTGGCATCACCCACCCACAGTTCCACCGAATCCGTGGTGACGTTGGTGAACGCGAACTGCTTGCCATCGGCCGACCATTGGGGGCTATCGGCGCATGCGCCCGTGGGCAACGCAACCGGCGTGCGGGCACCGTCTGCCACCTGCACCAACTCCAGGCCGTTGGCACAGGGCTTGATGCCGTAGCCGCCGGGGGTGTCGTGCTTGCTGTGGTTCTTGGTCTCTACGCGCGCGCCAGCCAGGCGCAAAAAGGGCGTTGCGACCCGCGACATGGCGGGATACTCTTGCCACGAAACCAACAAAATCTTGTCTTGCGTAGGGCTGACGCTGGGTACGGGCGACGACGGCGCACGCATCACGTCCAGAATCTCCTTGGGCGGCTGGCTATAGCCCGAGGGCGCCGGTGGTGGCGTTGCGGCAGAAACCGCAGAAGAGGAAAGCGCCGAAAGGGCCGAAAGTGCGGCAAGGGCCGCAAGCACGGAA
Source organism: Burkholderiales bacterium (assembly GCA_038317285.1). Lineage (GTDB taxonomy): Bacteria > Pseudomonadota > Gammaproteobacteria > Burkholderiales > Burkholderiaceae_C > Allorhodoferax. The sequence goes on from JBBQBG010000005.1 coordinate 6,190, forward strand.
TACCGGTGGGGTGTCTGGCGTAGCACGGGTGGTGTCTCCTTGTTATGGGCCGCGCTATGCAGGCCTGCGCGCGGCAAAAGCGTGATCCTACAGTACGCGAGAGCACACACAGATTGCGGTTTTGCGGCTATGGTGTGCACCGGTGGAATGCCGCCAAAGGAAAATGCAATGAACAAATACTTGATAGCCTACGCCGGGACTGCCGTCGCCATGGTCGCGCTCGACATGCTGTGGCTGGGGCTGATCGCCAAACCGCTCTACCAGCAAGGCATAGGGCATTTAATGGCCAACAAGTTCAATGTGCCAGCGGGCATCGTGTTTTATCTGCTGTATGCGGTGGGGGTGGTCATCTTTGCGGTGTCGCCACAGACCGGGGGTTTTGGATGGAGCAAAACGATCACCATGGCCGCGCTGTTCGGCTTCTTTGCCTATGCCACGTACGACTTGACCAACCTCGCCACGCTGAAAGACTGGCCGCTGGGGTTGTCGTTGATCGATATGGCCTGGGGTACCTGCGTGAGCGCCGTGGCGGCAGGTGCCGGCAAGGCTGCGATGGACTGGGTTGCCCCCGCATGAGCAGCTTCAAACTCGGTCCCGTGCGCACGATGTTGGCGCAAACGTTCAACGCGTGGTTGGACGACTACGCGCCCAGCATGGGCGCGGCTTTGGCCTACTACACGATGTTCTCTCTGGCGCCGCTGTTGTTGATTGTGATCGCCATCGCGGGCCTGGTGTTTGGCCAGGATGCGGCGCGCGGTGAGATAGAGGCCCAGCTGCGATCGTTGATGGGCGAAGGCAGCGCCTTGGCCGTTCAAGAGCTATTGACCAGCGTGCGCAGACCGGCACCTGGCATAGCGGCCACCGTCATAGGTGTGGTTCTGTTGTTGGTGGGTGCGACGTCCGTTTTTGGTGAACTGCAAGACGCCTTGAATCGGATCTGGCAAGCCCCGGCGCGCAGCAAGGTTGGCGGCTGGATCAAGCTCGTCCGCTCAAGGCTGCTGTCCTTTGGCATGGTCCTGGCGATGGGCTTTTTGCTGGTTGTATCCCTTTCGATCAGCGCTGCTTTGGCGGTGGCTGGTCGATGGTGGGGACCGCTCTTTGGCCAGTGGGTAGTGCTCGCCGCCTTCGTTGATGCGCTCAGCAGTTTTGCGGTTGTGGCGGCAATGTTTGCCTTCATCTACAAAACCATGCCTAACGTTCATGTGAAATGGAGCGACGTGTGGGTGGGTGCCGTGGTGACCGCCCTGCTCTTTTCGGCTGGCAAATACGCCATTGGGCTGTACATAGGGCAAAGCGGTGTGGTGTCGGGCTTTGGCGCCGCGGGGTCGCTGGTGGTGGTGATGCTGTGGGTCTATTACTCGGCGCAAATCTTTTTGTTGGGGGCGGAGTTCACGTGGATCTATGCCAATACCTTTGGGTCACGCAGTGCAGAAGCCAAGCCAAACAGCACGGGGCTCGAAGGCATCGTCCCCAGCGAGGTGCTACCAAAATAGTAGCATATTACGCCCATTGCACGTGGGCTAGCGGCCATATTTTCATATGGGTACGTCACCAAACGGACTGTAGACCACCCTGCACCACCCGGTAGCCAAGCGTGCCCATGGCGCGCGCCTCGGCCTCGTCATGGGTTACCAGGATCGTGGCCATGTTGAATTCGGCAATGCGTTGGCGAAACTCTTCCCGCAGTTGCAGCCGCATCTCAGCATCCAGTGCAGAGAAGGGCTCATCGAGCAACAGCACACGCGGGCGGGTGATCAGCGCGCGAGCCAGTGCTACGCGTTGTTGCTCGCCGCCCGAAAGTTGCGTCACGCGGGCACGGCCAAATGCGCTCAGGCCAAAGCGCTCCAGCATGGCGCAAGCCTGTGCGCGGGCATCGGGCTTGCGCACGCCCTGCTCCACCAAGCCAAAGGCCACGTTGTCTTGCACGTCCAGGTGTGGGAACAGCGCAAAGTCCTGGAACATCAACGCAAAGCGGCGGCGCTCCGGCGCAAGCGTGGTGATGTCTTCGCCATCAAAGACGACACGGCCGGCATCCACCGGCTCCAGGCCTGCAACGATCTTCAGCAACGTGCTTTTACCGCTGCCAGATGGCCCCAAGATGGCGACTGTTTCGCCGGGCGCAACGCGCAGGCTCACGTCGCGCAACAGCACGCGGGCCTGCCAGTCTTTGGAAATAGTGTGCAGCTCAAGCATGGAGAAATTCCTTGGTGTCCGCGCGCCGCTGTCCAGGCGCGGGCGCCTCCCACTCAATCAGCGCAAAGGCCAACAGGGCCAAGGCCATCAGCAGACAGGACAACACCAGCGCGGCGTCCCGGTTGGTAGGGCCGGGGCGGCCCAGGTATTCGTACACCAACGTTGTCAGCGTGGCCCACTCGGGACGCGACAAAAAAAGCGTGACGGCGAACTCGCCCACCGCAGTCGCCGCGGCAAACGCCATGCCGCGGCGCAACGCGGGGCGCAGCAGTGGCAGCGTTACGCGCCAGAACACATGCCAAGGCGTGGCGCCAAGTGACAGCGCGGCCTGCGCCAAGTGGGGCGGCATGCTGTCCAGCCCTGCGGCGACGGACCTGGCAACGAAAGGGTAGGCCAGCAAGGCATAGGCGCTGACCAACAGGCCAAAGCTGGCTGTCCACTGCGGATAGAGTAGCAGCAGGCCAAAAGCGACCATCACCGGTGACACGACAAAGGGCAAGAACACCAGCGTTCGCAGCAGCAAAGACCTGCGTGCGGCCAACGCATGGGCCAGCCCCAAGGCCGTTGCCAGCAGGACCGCCAACACGGTGAAGCGCAGGCTGTTCCACAACGCAGCCAGCGTGGCGCCATCCCACAGCACACCCCACGCCTCTGCACCGGCGCCTATGGCGCGCCACACAATAGCCAGCAGCGGTGCGGCACAGAACACGGCCAACACCGCCAGCGCTGCCCACAGGCTGGCCCACTGGTACAGGCCCAGCGGTGTGCGCCGGGAGATGGTGTCTGCGCGGACAGGCGTGGCCAGCCGCCGTTCGATGAAGGCATAGGCCAGCGCCACAAGACCTGTCAAGCTCAGCATCCACAGCGCCAGCGATGCCGCCTGGGCAAGCTGCAGCTCGTGGGCGACCAGCGTGTAAATCTCCACCTCCACCGTGGCGTACTCTTGCCCGCCCAGCACCAGGGCCAGTCCAAAACCACACGCGCAATATAAAAACACCAGGCACAGAGCCGATGCCAACCACGGCGCAATGGCCGGACATTCGATCCGCACAAACACCCGCCACGGCGTGGCGCCCAGCGTGCGGGCGGCGGCCACGCGCGACGCACTGACCTGGGCCAACGCCTCGGTGGCCGTGCGCACCACCAGACACAGGTTGAAAAACAGATTGCCGTAGACCAGCAACCACGGGCCGCCTTGCAGATCCGGGCCGCCCCAGCCATGCACCAGCCCCTGGGGGCCCAGCAGCGCCAACACACCCATGGCAGCCACCAGTGTGGGCACAACAAAAGGCAACATCAGCGCGCGTAACACTAGCGTGCGGCCCGCAAATTCAAACCGCGCCAAGACCCAGGCCACGGGCAAGCCCAAGCCCAGGGCGGCCACACAGCACACCGTGGCTTGCAAAAAAGACCATGCCAATCGCCAGCGTAAATAGGCATCTTGCAGCGGCGCCCAGATCGAGATTTGCCCTCCCTCAAGCAACAGGCGCAACGCGGGCAACACCAGCACGATCAGCAAAAAGGCCAGCGGAAGAGCCGCCAGTGCCAGGCGAGCACGCGTCGTCATGTCGCGCGCAACTACTTCAACACCACTTTGATCCAGCGCTGCACCCACTGCGCATTCTGTTCTGCAATGGCTTGCACGCTGGGGCTGTCATGGCTGGCGGGCTCGACGGCATGGCGCAATGCCGGGACGCGCGGCACGGTTGCCACGGCGGGGAACATCCACATCTCGGTTTGCAGACCCTGCTGCACGGCGGGTGAGCGCAAAAATTCCATGAACCGGATAGCCGCAGCGCGCTCCTTGCCGCCTTTAACCAAGGCCACGCCTTCAATCTGGCGGAACACGCCGCCCGGCAGTGACAGGCTGGCCGTGGGCGGCTCGATCAGCTTCGTCTTGCTGTAGAACAGCTCGGCGGCCGGGCTGCTGGCATAGCTGACCACCAGCGGCTGCGCACCACCGCTGTGGGTGAATTCGGTGTAGTAGGCCTCGCTCCAGCCCTTGGCCACTTTAAGTCCATTGGCCCGCATTCGGGCCCACCACGCAAAGGCCTTGTCTTCACCCATGGCCCCAATGGTCGCCAGCATAAAAGCATTGCCGGGGCTGGACGTGGCGGGGTTTTGCACGACCAGCAGCTTGGCATAAGCCGACTGTGCCAGGTCGTCCAGCGAGCGTGGCAGGGCCAGACCCTTTTTGGCAAACCAGGCCTTGTCGTAGTTGAGGGTGACGTAACCATAGTCCACGGGCAACAGGCCAGCGGGCAGGCTTATCGCAGCTGACCCAGTTAACGCCATGCCGGACGCTTTGACCGTCGGTAGGGAAGCTTGCGCATCACCCAGGTCGAGCACGTTCGCGCCCAGGGCCTTGGCCGCCAGCACGTTGTCGATACCAAACACGACATCGGCAATCGGGTTGGCGCGGGTCAGTATCAGCTTGTTCAGCATCTCGCCGGCATCACCCGCCTTGGTGATGCGCAGCGTGACGCCAGCCTCTTTTTCAAACTGCACCAACAGGGGCTTGGGCAACGCGAACGAGGCGTGGGTCAGCAAGCGCAATTCGGTGGCATGGGTGGCCGCTCCAGCCAACGCAAAGGCAGATAGAACGCCGAGCCTGGCAACGGCGTTCTTCAACCATTCTTCAATCCTGTATGTCATGCGCGTTGTGCTTTCTTCCTTGCGGTGCTGTGGGTGCAGAGCTTACAGGCCTGCCGGCCTATTCTGCCGCTCAGCCCTTTAGCCCTCGTCCACCACATCGGTCACCATGCCCCACTTCGCAAACTCGGGCGCAAAGTCTGCCAGTGCAAGTAGGCCTGCGCAGGGGTAGGCGCCGCTGGCCATGGGCTGCCCACTGGCCAAGCGCCGTGCCAACAAAATGGCGGCCATACAGGGTATTTCGGGGCCGTGGTCGTCGTCCGCGGCAATGTGCCATGCGCGCTTGACCGGCTGACCATTCGCGTCCAGCCCCGTCACGCGCACCACCATGCCGCCCAGGGCCGATCCCAGGGGATCGAAACATATGGCACTGGCATTTAAAACTCCGGCCAACACCGATGGATTTTTTAGCAACCCCTTCTGCCGCAACCACGCCAATGCGGCAAACGCGCGCTGCGCCAGGCTTACTTCCAACGCCGCCTTGAAATCCACGCGATCACGCACCTGGTAGCGGGCGGGGAACAACTCCAAATCAGGTATCTCGCACAGCGCGCCCAAGCGAGGACGCAGGCGCTCAAATTGCACGCGCTGCGGGTTGGCCCAGCCAAATTGGGTTTGCCACCGGCCGCCATGCCAGACTTGGATCGGGCCGCCGCAGTAGCTCAGCACCGCACGCAAAGTGGCCGCGCCACGCGGTGCCGTTTGTGCCGGTGCGATGCAAGTGTCTAGGGTGTCCAGCCGCTGCCAACCGACAGATAGAGCATCGACCACGGCGGACGAAAGCGCGGGTACGGTGCTGGCGCCGGTAATGGCAACACGCCCCGAATCAACAAATGCGGTGTGCAGCGCGTGTGAAAAGTCACAGACAAAGCGCCGACCGTCGGCCAGGTCGATGTAATGCACGCCCGCCTTGGCGCAAGCCTGTGCCACAGCATAGTCTTGGCTTTGGAACGGCCCTGCGGTGTGAATCAGCAAGTCCACCTGGTGGTCTTGGAGGGACTGCGCAAAGCCGGCGCCGTGCATGTCCACCGCCACGCCCCGAACGCCCGGCAATGTATTGGCAAAGGCTGCGGCATGTGCGCCATCGCGCCCGGCCACCAGCAGTTGCATGCGTGCATCGCCTGCCAAGGCGCGGCTGATGCGTGCGCCAAAATTCCCGTAGCCCCCCATCACCATGACTTTCATCGTCTTATCATCCCTTTTTAACTAGACCAGACTATAGGCGCAGCGCCCGGGTGAATCTCATCAAAATCCCATCACAATGGGGGCCATGTACTCACCGCTTGGGGCCCTGCTGATCACTTTCTCGTGGCAAGAGCTGCGCAAGCACCCGTGGCGCAATGCGGCGGCGGTGGTGTCGGTGATGCTGGGCGTGGCGTTGGCATTTGCGGTGCATGTGATCAACGCTTCGGCGTTGGATGAGTTTGCGCAAGCCGTGCGCTCGGTAGGCGGCCAGCCCGACCTGGAGCTGCGCGCACGCTCCGGTGCAACCACAGGTATCGACGAACTGCTGCTGGCGCGCATGGCCCGCAACCCGGATGTGGCGTTGGCCAGCCCGGTGCTGGAGCTGAGCAGCTACGCGCTGAACGCGGCGGACCCCAACGCTGCGCCCGCGAAGTTCGGCGAATCGTCTCGCGTGCTGGTGCGCATGGTCGGTGTGGATGCCCTACAGGTGGGGCAACTGAACCCCGACCTGATTCCCCTGCCCTCTGCCACCGCAGACCGGTTGGACATTTTTGCGCCCGACACCGTGTTCTTGAATGCCAGCGCGCGCAGCCGCATACCTGGCGACACGGTTCAACTGCAGTGGGGCCTGCAGATCAAGACCGTGCGGGTGGCAGGCACGGTGCGCGCAGCCGGACCGCCGCTGGCGGTGATGGATATTGCCGCCGCGCAAGACCTGTTTGAAAAAGCCGGCCGTTTGACCCGGCTGGACCTGCGACTGCGCGCGGGTGTAGACCGCAAGGCCTTTATCCGCACCGCGCAAGCCGCGCCCGACTGGCCTGACACGGCCCAACTGGTGGAACCGGGCGATACGCTGGAGCGCATGTCCACGCTGTCGCGCGCCTACCGGGTCAATCTGACGGTGCTGGCCTTGGTGGCCCTGTTTACCGGTGGATTTTTGGTGTTCTCGGTGCTGGCACTGAGTGTGAGCCGACGCGCGCCGCAGTTTGCGCTGTTGGGCGTGCTGGGGCTGACCGGCGGACAGCGCCTGCGCCTGGTGCTGCTGGAGGCGCTGGCGCTGGGCCTGGTCGGCAGTGCCTTGGGTGTGGCGCTGGGCACGGGCCTGGCGGCGCTGGCCTTGCGCCTACTGGGGGGAGACCTGGGCGGTGGCTATTTCTCCGGCGGCGCACCAGCCTTGCAGTGGAGCCCTGTGGCGGCTGTGGTTTTTGGGGCGTTGGGCGTGCTGGCGGCACTGGTCGGCGCCTGGTGGCCCGCACGCTGGGCGCAGGGGCTGCCAGCCGCGCAAACCCTCAAGGGCTTGGGCACGGCCCCCAACTCCCAAAACCATGCCGTATTGGCTATTTGTTTGTTGCTGGCAGGTGGACTTTTGGCATTGATGCCGCCGGTGTGGGGCGTGCCGCTGGCCGCCTATGCCAGCGTGGGCCTCATCTTGGTGGGTGGCATTGCCGGACTACCGTGGCTGGTGGGCGTGGTGCTGGACCGCGTAGCACCGCTGGTAGCCCGCAACGCTTTGCCGTTGCTGGCGGTGGAGCGCGCGCGCCGGGTACGCGGCAGTGCGGCCGTGGCGGTGAGCGGCGTAGTGGCGTCGCTGAGCCTGGCCGTCGCGTTGACAGTGATGGTGGCGAGCTTTCGGACATCGGTCACGCAATGGCTAGACACGGTATTGCCCGCCGCGCTGTACGTGCGCAGCGCCAACAGCGCCAGCGCGCAGGACACGGCCTACTTCGAGCCCGCCTTTGTGCAGGCTGCTGCACGACTGCCGGGCGTGCAGCGCCTTGCCACCCAGCGCAACCAGCAGTTTTTGCCCGACCCAGCCAAGCCGTCAGTCACGCTGATTGCCAGGCCACTTGGCCCCCAGGCTGGCCCCAACCGAGGCTTGCCGATGATTGGTGAGTCGCTGCCGGTGCCGGCAGGGCAAATAGGCATCTATGTCAGCGAGGCGATGGTGGACCTGCACGGCGCACGGCCAGGCACGGTTTACGCCCCTCTCTCTAAGCAATTTAGGCCTCTAGCCCTCGTAGAACATGCGCAACCAGCTACGTTTTTTATAGCAGGCGTGTGGCGAGACTATGCGCGCCAGTTTGGCACCATCGCCATGGACCAAGCCGATTTCGAGCGCCTCAGTGGCGACACGCGCGTCAACGACCTGGCGCTGTGGCTGGAGCCCGATGCCGACCTTGCTGCGTTAGAGCAATCGCTGCGCCAACTGGCCGACGCGCAAGCCCACACGCCGGGCGGCGAAGCAGGCCGCTTGATGGACTTTGGCTCGGCGCGCGAGATACGCGCCACCACACTGCGCATCTTCGACCGCAGCTTTGCCGTGACCTACTGGCTGCAGGCGGTGGCCATCGGCATTGGCTTGTTTGGTGTGGCGGCGTCCTTCAGTGCGCAGGTGTTGGCGCGGCGCAAGGAGTTTGGCTTGCTGGTACACCTGGGCCTGACGCGCCGCCAGGTGCTGCGGGTTGTCGCCGCTGAGGGCATGGCCTGGACCACGCTGGGCGCGATTGCCGGCATGGGCCTGGGGCTAGCGGTATCCGTTGTGCTGGTGCACGTGGTCAACCCGCAAAGTTTTCACTGGAGCATGGAACTGAACCTGCCAGCGCTGCGTCTATTGGCACTGGCGGCATCGGTCGTGGTTGCCGGCACGTTGACTGCCTGGCTGGCCGGTCGGGCAGCGGCTGGGCGGGACGCCGTATTGGCGGTAAAGGAAGATTGGTAGCAGACGCAGCATGTCCACACTGTTCGAATTTTTGCCCATCGGTGCCTACTGCACCAGCCCCTCGGGCGCTGTCTTGCGCGCCAACGCGGCCTTGGTGCACATGAACGGCTACGACACCGAAGCCCAGTGGCTGGAGGCCATCAACACCAATTCCGATGCGTGGTACGTGGATCCTCTGCGTCGAAAGGAGTTGCGCGACTTGCTGGACCGCGACAACGCGATCATCAATTTTGTGTCTGAGGTCCAAAGCCCGCGCCGAAGCGGCCCGATCTGGGTGCGTGAATCGGCGCATGCAGTACGCGATGCTGACGGCACCCTGCTCTACTACGAAGGAACCATAGAAGACATCACCACGACTCACCTTGCGCAGTTGGCGCTGACACAGAACGAAGAGCGCTGGAAACTGGCGTTGGAGAGCACCGGGGATGGCGTGTGGGACTGGTATGTGCAGACTGGGGTAGAGTTTTACTCGCGGCGCTGCAAAGAGATATATGGGTTTACCGAAGAAGAAATTTCCGATCGATCCGACGCGCTCGATGGACGGACCCACCCCGATGACGTGGCCCAAATGCAGCGCGACCGCGAAGCCCACTTCAAGGGCGAGACCGAGACCTATACCAACGAACACCGCATTCTGTGCAAAGACGGCACGTGGAAATGGGTGTTGACCCGTGGCATGGTCATCAGCCGGGACGCGCATGGAGTGCCGCTGCGCATGATTGGCACGCACACCGATATTTCAGACCGCAAAAATGCACAGTCGCTGGTCTGGAAGCAGGCCCACTTCGACACGCTGACCGGGCTGCCAAATCGCCGCATGCTGCGCGACAGGCTGGACAACGCGATGCGCCGCTGCCAACAGTCCGAAAAACAACTGGCGGTGCTGTTCATAGACCTGGACCACTTCAAGGAGGTCAACGACACGCTGGGCCACGACAACGGTGACGCGCTTCTGGTGCAAGCCGCCCAACGTATTCTGGATTGCGTGGGTGCCAACGATACGGTGGCCCGCATGGGCGGAGACGAATTCACGGTGGTGCTGTGCGATGCACAAAGCAACGAACAGGTAGAAGCCATCCTGCACAACATATTGGGCCGTATGGCGCAGACTTTTTTGCTGGAGACAGAACAAGTGTTTGTGTCGGCCAGCATCGGCGTTGCGCTCTTTCCGCAGCACGCGACCCAAGTGGAAGCGCTGCTCAAGCATGCCGACCAGGCCTTGTATGTGGCCAAAGGCGCTGGGCGAAACCGCTTCAGCTTTTACACACCCGCTTTGCAAGAAGCTGCCCAGTTGCGGGCCCGCCTGGCAGCCGATTTGCGCCTGGCCTTGCCGCAGCGGCAATTTGCGCTGGTCTATCAACCCATCGTCCACCTGGCCAGTGGCCGCGTCCACAAGGCCGAGGCGCTGCTGCGCTGGCAGCACCCGCAGCGCGGCATGGTAAGCCCGGCGCAATTCATTCCCATTGCGGAATCCACCGGGCTGATCATCGCGATTGGCGAATGGGTGTTTCAGCAGGCGGCCCAGCAAGTGGCACTCTGGCAGAAGCGTTTTGGCGTGGATTTTCAGATCAGCGTCAACAAATCGCCCGTGCAGTTTCACCGCCAGGACAAGAGCCAGCAGGCCTGGGGCAGCCAATTGCAGTCCATGGGTTTGGACGGCACCAGCATCGCAGTGGAAATCACTGAAGGCTTGCTGCTGGATACCAACGACGATGTGCGGCAGCAACTGCACACGCTGCGTGTGCAGGGCATTGCCATCTCGTTAGACGATTTCGGCACCGGCTATTCGTCGCTGACGTATTTGCAAAAAATCGATATCGACTTCATCAAAATCGACCAGTCGTTTGTGCGCAACCTCAAACCCGCATCAACCGATCTGGCGCTTTGCAAAGCCATCATCCTGCTGGCCCATGACCTGGGCATGCAGGTCATAGCGGAAGGGGTAGAGACTGCCGAGCAGCGCGACTTGCTGATGGCGGCTGGCTGCGATTTTGGGCAGGGCTATTGGTTTGCCCGGCCTCTTGGCGTTGAGGCATTTGAGGCGTTCATGGGGAGCAGGAAGTGAGTTCATTGGTACCTTCAACCTTGGGCGGGCTTCTGCGCCGTCGCTTTCTGGGGGGGGCCCTCGGCGGTAGCTTGGCAGGGCACGTCGAATCGTGGGCAGAGCCTGGTGCAAGTTTGGTCTTTCCCAGAGACTCCGGCGCACACCCCGACTTTGCAACCGAGTGGTGGTATGTCACTGGGTATATCAACAACGACGGCGCGGCGCCAGATGCTGCACCGATCTTTGGCTTTCAGGTGACGTTTTTCCGGAGCCGGGTCACCAAGACACAGGGTATGCAGTCCCAACTGGCGGCACGCCAGCTCATTTTTGCGCATGCGGCGTTGACCGATATCAATGGTAAGAAACTATGGCACGACCAGCGTATCTCAAGGGCCTCAGGCGCAGAGCCAGGCCAGAACCCGCTGGACACGGCTTCAGCCAGCCAACATGACACGGGCGTTGCGCTACGTGACTGGTCTTTGCAGCGCCAGGGCGGCGATCTGCACGCGCAGATTGAAGGCACCGACTTTTCGCTGGCACTGCTACTGAGAGCGAGCCAGCCGGTGTTGCTGCAAGGAGACCAGGGCTTGTCCCGCAAAGGCCCGGATCCCAAACAAACCAGCTACTACTACAGCCTGCCACATCTGCAGGTCGGCGGCACCCTAGTCCTGAAAGGCAAACGCCATACGGTGGGTGCTGGCAGCACGGCGTGGCTAGACCACGAATGGAGCAAAGAAATGTTGCCACCAGACGCATCTGGCTGGGACTGGATAGGCATCAATCTGTTGGACGGTAGTGCGTTGACAGCGTTTCGAGTGCGCGATAAAGGTGGCGAAGCAATGTGGGATGGCGGCTCGTTCCGCGCCAAGGACAAACTGTTTGATTTCAAGCGCGGCGAGGTGGAGTTCCAGCCGCTGCGCCTGTGGAAAAGTCCATTGAGCCGGGCCAACTATCCGGTGGAGTGGCTGGTGCGTACGCCGGCAGACTTCTATACCGTGCGTGCCGTGCTGGACAACCAGGAGTTGGACAGCCGCGCATCCACTGGTGCCATTTATTGGGAAGGCCTATGTGAGGTTTGGGACAGCAACCGCAAACTGGTGGGCCGTGGCTACCTGGAGATGACGGGCTACGCCGCGCCAATTCGCCTATAAAACAGAAAACCCGCACAAGGCGGGTTTTTCGAGGCGGCCAGCGCGACAAATTGCGCTGTTATTTCAGAGACAGTACCCAGGCCACCAGTTTTTTGGCTTCGGCATCGTTGACCTGCGCATTGGCTGGCATGGGCACCGGGCCCCATACGCCAGATCCGCCTTTGATGACCTTGGCGGCTAACATATCCGGAGCCTTGGCATCACCAGCGTACTTCTTGGCAACGTCCTTGTAGGCTGGACCGACAACTTTTTTGTCGATCGCGTGGCAAGCCATGCAGTTTTTGGCCTTGGCCAAAGCCTCATCCGCAAACGCGGGGCCGCTGGCGGCAATACTGGCAACGACCGACAAAACAGCCAAAATGGTACGTTTCATGTTCTTTTCCTCTGGGTTGGTTGCGTACATTTTTACATGCGCCGCAGACTTTGAACGGGACTGCGGCCGTTATGGTTGACCGCTGCACATGTAAAGAATAGCAGATGCGCCGTGACCGAGCTTGGCCCGCCTATCATCGGGGGATGCGAAAACGCTTGTCACCTGTGTATTTCGCCCCACCTAGATCTCCATGACCACAGAACGTCCCAAACCACAAAATCCGAAGTCACTGTCTGGCTTGCTTCCGTTTCTACGACCCTACCGTGGGCGCATCTTCCTCGCGTTTGTGTTCCTGGTGCTCGCAGCAGTGGCGACCCTGGCCTTCCCTCTGGCGCTGCGAAGCTTGATCGACGGCGGGTTGGTCAAGGGCGACCGTGGTGAGCAAATTATGGCCATGCGTGAGCACTTCGCCCTGCTGTTTGGGGTCGCTGTCGCACTGGGCCTGTCTTCCGCTGCTCGCTTCTACATGGTGAGTTGGCTAGGGGAGCGGGTCACCGCAGACCTGCGCAACGCAGTTTACAGCCACGTACTAAAACAAAGTCCGGAGTTTTTTGAGACCACGCAAACCGGAGAAGTCTTGTCGCGACTGAGTGCCGACACCACGCTGGTGCAAACCGTGGTGGGCTCCTCGCTGAGCATGGGCCTGCGCAACCTGGTCATGGGCTTGGGTGCATTGGGGATTTTGGTGTGGACCAACCCTTACGTCATGTTCCAGGTGCTGGGTGTACTGGTGCTGATCGTGCTGCCCAGCGTATGGTTTGGCCGACGGGTGCGCAAGCTGTCGCGGGCCAGCCAGGATAGGATTGCCGATTCGAGCTCGATTGCTGCGGAAATTCTCAACGCCATACCGGTGGTGCAAAGCTACACCGCGGAGGGGCGTGAAACAGCGCGCTTCACCACATCAACTGACAACGCCTTCGATACGGCCGTGCGCCGGGCCAAGGCCCGCTCTGTGCTGGTGGCGTTCATCATCATTGCCACGTCGGCAGCGCTGCTGTGGGGCCTATTTCAGGGCACACAAGCGGTGGTGGCAGGGCGCATCACGGCAGGGCATTTGGGACAAACGGTGGTCTATGTGATCATCCTGGCCAGCGCGTTTGCGATTCTGGGTGAGGTCTATGGCGACCTGCTGCGAGCGGCAGGTGCCACCGAGCGGCTGATGGAGCTGCTAGAGACCCAATCACCCATAGTCTCCCCACTGAATCCGGCTCCAGCCCTCGTACCTGTTGCGGGTAGCGCTATCAAATTTGAAGCAATTACCTTTAATTACCCGTCCAGACCGCAACAGCAGGCGTTGTCGGATTTCTCGCTAGACATCCACCCCGGACAAACTGTGGCCATTGTCGGCCCCAGCGGCGCGGGCAAGACCACGGTGTTCCAGTTGCTGCTGCGTTTTTACGACCCGGCGCAGGGGCGCATCGTGCTGGATGGCGTAAACACGCGCGATATGTCGCTGGAGGCACTGCGTCAGCGCATCGGTATCGTGCCGCAAGACGCGGTCATTTTCTCCAACAGCGCAATGGAGAACATCCGCTATGGCAAGCCCTCAGCTTCAGATGACGAGGTAAAAGCCGCTGCCAAGGCTGCGTTTGCGGACGAATTCATTTCCGACCTGCCTGATGGTTACAACACCTTCTTGGGCGAACGCGGCTTGCGATTGTCAGGCGGTCAGCGCCAGCGCATCGCCATAGCCCGCGCCATGCTGAAGAACCCGCCGCTACTGCTGTTGGACGAAGCCACTAGTGCGCTGGACGCCGAAAGCGAACGCATGGTCCAGGCGGCGCTGGAATCCGCCATGCGCGACCGCACCACCCTGGTCGTTGCGCACCGGCTGGCGACCGTGCAAAAGGCTGACCTGATCGTGGTGCTCGATCACGGACGACTGGTGGAGCAAGGTACACATGCCGAACTGGTAAAGCAAGGTGGCGTCTACGCCGGCCTGGCGGCACTGCAATTCAACGTCTAAGCTGGGGTTGAATTCGGCGCGGTGCACCCTTAGAATGGATAAATCCACATTGGGAGTTCGCCATGGACGTCAAATCGGTCAACAAACCTGCGGTTCAACCTGCACCCGCGCCCAAGCGCCCTGCTGAAGTCCGACCCGAACCGGTCCGAGACAACAACAAACCACAAGATAACGAAGCCCGCAAAGCCGCTCAGGCTCAGGCCCAACAAAGCAAGCCAGTGGTCAATACGCAGGGTCAGGTCACCGGGCGCCACTTGAACGTTACCGCCTAAAGGCCCAGCAACCTCCGAGCTTTGGCCATGGTTGCCATTACCGCCACCAACAGTGCAACGCCGTCCATCCAGTCGAGCTTAGGTCGGGCGCGGCTGGAGCAAGCGCGCCGCGAAGCTGACCAGGCCGAAAGCAGCGCCCGCGATCTCCGTGCGCAAGCCGACGAAGCTGAACAACAAGCCGCAAACAGCCGCGACAACGTCCGCAAAGTTGCAACCAGCAGTCAGGGGGAGGAGTCGACTTACTCGGCGCCGCGCGCCAGCAGCACATCAGAGGTGCCGCTGAAGGTGCAAAATTTGATTGAAAAAATGTACGCCGCCACCAGCGAACAGCGCGCCCAAAGCGGCAACCCGCTTAAGACCAACGTCCATGCGGCACCGATTGTCAATTCCCAGGGTCAATTCACCGGCCGCATTGTCAACGTCAGCGCGTAGGCCCCAAGGCTTTTATTGCAGCGTCCCTTTGATGGCCTGCTGCATCGGAAACGACAGCACTTCAATGCCCTCTTCTGCTAAAGCCTGGGTTTCGTCGGACGTAGCCGTGCCGCGTATGCCCAGTGGTTTCTTTTCTCCATAGTGCATTTTTCGGGCTTCTTCAGCAAACTGGTCACCGACATCGGTGGTCTCGGACAGCATGCGCCGGGCCATGGCCATTAGTGCATCGGAAGGATCAATTTTTTTGATAGCAGCGTTTGCCGCATCCCGTCCCGCACCGTCGCGCTCTGCGGTGTCCGAGCGGCTACCCGACAGTGAAAGGCGCGGTGCACTCAATCTTTTGACGACAGAAGGATCGCCACAGACTGGGCATTGCACCAGCGACCGATGGTTCTGGTCGATAAAGTCCGCCTCAGACGCAAACCAGCCTTCAAACACATGGCCGAACGCACATTGAAGATCCAGGACTTTCATAGGCGCGCGTTTAGGCCTTTACGGACGTTGATGCAATCAGAGCTTGCCAGCCGAACGACCAAGGGCCGCTCACTTGTCTGAAACGCGGGGTGATCAGGCGCCTCAAGTGCCCAGCATTTGTCGAACGGCATTGGCACACAACAGCAATAGACCATCGGGCAATGCCCCCAAAACAAGGACCAAGGCGCCGTTGATGCACAACACGATGCGCACGTCCAGCGGTGCCACCACGCTGCTGGCAGTGATGGGCTCGTCAAAGTACATGACCTTGAAAACGCGCAGGTAGTAGAAGGCGCCGATAAGGGACATCATCACTGCAAAGATTGCAATGCCCATATGGAAGGTTTGCCCGGATGCCACCAAGGCCTGCAAAACGGCGAGCTTTGCGAAGAAGCCGACCATAGGCGGAATGCCTGCAAGCGACAGCATACAAATAGCCATCACGCCGGCATACAAGGGGCTGCGTTGGTTCAGCCCCGCCAGATCGGCGATCTCTTCGCTCTCAAAACCTTCTTGCGACAGTAGCAGCAAAATACCAAAGGCAGCCAGCGTGGTCAGCACATAGGAGATGACATAGAACATGGCCGAGCTGTAGGCGTTGGCAGTAAAGCTCAGCGAATCACCACTGACGACACCCGACATAACGCCCAGCAGTACAAAGCCCATTTGCGAGATCGTCGAAAACGCCAGCATGCGCTTGACATTGGTTTGCGCAATGGCGGCTAAATTACCCACCAACAGAGAGCCCACCGCAAGCATCAACAACATCTGCTGCCAATCCATGGCCAAGGGCAACATGCCTTCGACCAGCAAACGCATGGTGATCGCAAACGCGGCCAGCTTGGGCGCGCCGCCAATCATCAGCGTGATGGCGGTTGGCGCACCTTGGTATACGTCGGGAATCCACATGTGGAAAGGCACCGCACCGAGCTTGAATGCCAGACCAGCCACGATAAACACCAAACCAAACACCAACACCTGGTGGCGAATCTGTCCCGAAGCAATGGCCTTGAAAATGGCAGTGATATCCAATGAACCCGTCGCGCCATACAGCATGGACATGCCGTACAACAAGAAACCAGACGCCATGGCTCCCAGCACGAAATACTTCATGGCCGCTTCTGTGGCAGTCGCGTTGTCACGGCGCAGGGCCACCAGCGCATAGCTCGACAGGGTCAACAATTCCAGACCCATGTAGATCACCAACAAGTTGTTGCCGGAAATCATCACCGACATGCCCAACAGCGCAAAAATACTGAGTGTGAAAAACTCGCCGCCGCGCAACATGCCCCTGTGCGCCGAATACGCACGCCCGTACACCAACGTGACCATCACGGCAAGGGTTGCAAAGCACTTGAGCCAGTTGCCCATGGGATCACTGACCACCATGTTGCCGAACCCGTAGTAGGTGCCACCACCCATCGCCAGGTCTGCCTGCATCCACGCGACCACGGCCAATGTCAGCAGCGTAACGGCATAGGTCACACCACGCATGGGCGTCTTGATACCCAGGTCCAGCAACGCAATGACGCACGCCATCGACAGCAATATCGCGTCGGGGTAAGCAGTGATCCAACTGAGTTTGTCAATCATCTTTCGTCTCTCAATTCAGTTTGATCAGTTCAATTTTGAAACCGCAACATGCTTGAGCAATTGCGCAACCGACGCATCCATGACGTCGGTAAAGGGCTTGGGGTAAACGCCCATCCACAAAACCGCAGCCGCGAGCAGGGCCATCACCAAAAATTCACGGGCGTTGATGTCTTTTAGTTCTTTGACATCGTCATTGGTGACCTGGCCCAAGTAGACGCGTTTGAACATCCACAGGGTGTAAGCAGCGCCAAAGACCAAGGCAGAGGCCGCGGCAAATCCAATCCAGAAGTTGAACTTGACGGCAGCCAGGATCACCATCCACTCGCCAACAAACCCGGCGGTTCCCGGCAGTCCGCAATTGGCCATGGCGAAGAACAGCGCAAAGGCCGCAAACTTCGGCATGGTGTTGACCACGCCACCGTAGCTTGCAATTTCACGGGAATGCACGCGGTCGTACAACACACCAATCGACAGGAACATGGCACCCGAAACAAAGCCGTGTGCAATCATCTGTACCAAGCCGCCCGACATGCCGAGGTCAATAAAGATAAAGAAGCCCAGGGTCACAAAGCCCATGTGCGCCACCGACGAATAAGCCACCAGCTTCTTCATGTCTTGCTGGACCATCGCCACCAGACCCACATACACGACGGCAATCAGCGACAAGGCAATCATCAACCAGGCCCACTCATGGGCAGCATCAGGCGCAATCGGCAACGAGAAACGCAAGAAACCATAGGCACCCAGCTTCAGCATGATGGCTGCCAGCACGGCAGAACCGCCCGTCGGTGCTTCCACGTGCACATCGGGCAACCAGGTGTGCACGGGCCACATGGGTACTTTCACAGCGAAAGCCGCAAAGAAGGCAAAGAACAACAGGGTCTGACTGTTGCTATCCAGTGGCAGTGCATGCCAGGTTGCCAGATCAAAGCTACCGCCAGACTTGGTGTACAGAAAAATCAGGGCCAACAGCATCAACAGGGAGCCCATCAACGTGTACAGAAAGAACTTGAAGGCCGCGTAGATCTTGTTCGGCCCACCCCAGATACCGATGATCAAATACATGGGGATCAGCGTGGCTTCAAAAAACACGTAGAACAGCAGGCCGTCCAACGTGGAGAATACGCCAATCATCAAACCACTGAGAATCAAAAAAGCCGCCATGTATTGATTGACACGGCGGGTAATGACCTCCCAACCCGCGATTACGACGACCATGTTGATGAAGGCGGTCAACAGCACGAACCACAGGGAGATCCCATCCACCCCCAAGTGGTATTTGACGTTGAAGCGGTCAATCCACGCGGCGTTTTCAACAAACTGCATGGCAGCAGATGATGTATCAAATTGGGTATACAGCGGAATGGTGATGAGAAAACTCACCACCGCTCCGATCAGTGCCACCCAACGCACGGCCGTAGCTTGCTCATCACGCCCCAGCGCCAGCAAAACAAGACCGAACGCGATCGGCGTCCAAATCGCCAGGCTCAACAATCCCATGTTCTTCTTCTCCTACTTGAGCCAAACAAAGTACGTCATGAGGACAAAGATGCCCAAAATCATGACGAGGGCGTAGTGGTACAGAAAGCCTGTCTGCAACTTGCGCACAGATCCAGAGATCCAGCCCACCAGTTTCCATGAGCCATTGACCAATCCACCATCAATGATGGTCTGGTCGCCTACCTTCCACAAACCCGTGCCTAAGGCACGTGCACCGCGGGCCAGAATGTTTTCGTTGATCCAGTCGAGGTAATACTTATTCTCCAGCAAGGTGAAGATGGGCATGAAGGTTCTCTTGATGGCAGTAGGCCATTCAGGCTTGACCATGTAGAAAACATAAGCCAGAGCCACACCGGCGACTGCCAACCAAAGCGGTGGTTGGGCCAATGCATGAATGGCCATTTGCAAGGGTCCGTGGAACGCATGGCCCAACTCTTCCATAGCAGGATGGGCTTCCAAATTGATGAAAATGGAGTCCTTGAAGAAGTCCCCAAACAGCATGGGCCCGATCGTCAGGTAACCAATCACCACAGAAGGAATAGCCAACAGAATCAGCGGGACGGTAACAACCCATGGAGACTCATGCGGCACATGGTGGTCATCATGGTGGTGGTGCGGGTCAGGCTCTGCATGGGCGTCGTCATGGTGTGCGTCTGGATTTTGGTCAAACCGCTCTTTTCCGTGGAACACCAAAAAGTACATGCGAAAAGAGTAGAACGCGGTCACGAAGACGCCCGCCATGACTGCAAACTTTGCGAAGCCAGCGCCGGGCAAATGGCTCTCCATCACCGCTTCGATGATGCTGTCCTTGGAGTAAAAGCCGGAAAACAAAGGCGTTCCGATCAATGCCAGTGAACCCAACAAAGATGTGATCCAGGTGATGGGCATGTACTTTCGCAGCCCACCCATCCAGCGAATATCTTGATTATGGTGACAACCCATGATGACCGAACCAGCGCCAAGGAACAACAAGGCCTTGAAGAATGCATGTGTCATCAAATGGAACACGGCCACAGAATAGGCTGACGCGCCCAAAGCCACGGTCATATAGCCGAGCTGCGACAACGTGGAATATGCGACCACCCGCTTGATGTCGTTCTGGATGATGCCCAGGAACCCCATGAACAGCGCTGTAATTGCACCGATCACCATGATGAAACTCAAGGCGGTTTCGCTGAGCTCAAACAAAGGCGACATGCGGGTCACCATGAAGATACCGGCGGTCACCATGGTTGCAGCATGGATCAGCGCAGAGATGGGCGTTGGGCCTTCCATGGAATCTGGCAACCACACGTGCAATGGGAACTGCGCCGATTTACCCATGGCGCCAACGAACAGGCAAATGCAGATGACCGTGATCAGCATCCAGTCGGTTCCCGGCAAATGCAGCGCAGCCAGCTCGGACGACTTTGCAAAGGCCTCGGTGTAGTTCAGGGTACCGGCATAAGCGGCAATCAGACCAATACCCAGGATGAAACCGAAGTCACCCACACGATTGACCAGGAAAGCCTTCATGTTGGCGAAGATTGCCGTTGGCTTGTTGAACCAGAAGCCGATCAACAGATAGGACACCAAGCCCACAGCTTCCCAGCCAAAAAATAACTGCAGCATGTTGTTGCTCATGACCAGCATCAACATCGAAAACGTAAACAGCGAGATGTAGGAGAAGAACCGGTTGTATCCCTCGTCTTCGTCCATGTAGCCAATGGTGTACAGGTGCACCATCAACGACACGAAGGTGACCACGCACATCATCATGGCAGTCAGGCCATCGATCAGAAAGCCAATCTCCATCTTCAGACCACCGACCACCATCCACGTGTAGAGGGTCTCATTCAGCCGGGCACCGTCATAGGCTACTGACTTCAGCGTCATGACGGACACGACAAAAGCGATCAACACGCCCAAGATAGTAACGGAGTGGCTGGCTCGGCGGCCAATCACATTGCCACCAAACTGCGTTCCCAGAACGCCAGCGAGAACAGAACCCACGAGCGGTGCCAACGGCACCCACAGCAAGGTTGAAGCAGACAGGGTTTGGCTCATAGATTAGACCGCCCGAAGGGCCGCCCCAAGGGCGGGATGCGCCCCCTCGGGGGGCAGCAAATACACGAAGTGGGAAGCGTGGGGGTACATACCTGTTTAGCCTTTGAGCGTGTTGAGTTCGTCCACGCTGATGCTGGACTTGTTGCGGAACAGCAGCACCAAGATCGCCAAGCCAATAGCAGACTCGGCCGCAGCCACTGTCAAAATGAAGAACACAAAAATCTGACCGTGCATATCGTGCAGGTAATGGGAGAAGGCTACGAAATTCGTGTTCACCGCCAGCAACATCAGTTCTATCGCCATCAGCAACACGATCAAGTTGCGTCGATTCAGGAAAATACCGACCACCGACAGGGCAAACAAGATGGCACCCAAGGACAGGAAGTGACCAAGTGTCAATATCATGCTTTTTTCTCCTCTGACGCCGCAGGTACGGGCACCGCTGCCTGGGTTGCTGCGTACTTGACCACTGAGAGTCGATCCTTAGCCTTGACGCGTACTTGATCGGACACACTGATAAATTTGGAATCCTTGCGTGCGCGCAAAGTGAGCGCGATCGCCGCGATCATGGCGACCAACAAAATGGCAGCGGCAATTTCCAACGGATAGAGGTACTGGGTGTATAGCAACTTGCCCAACTCTTTGGTGTTTGACGCGCCTGCGACGACCGGCATGCTTGCGGCAGGGTCGTCTACGACGCGAAAGCCCCCCATAAGCACGGCCGACATTTCCAGGGCAATCACCACTCCAACGATGGCGGCAAACGGAAAATGTTTCCAAAAACCGTCGCGCAGCTTCTCCATGTTGACGTCCATCATCATGACGACAAAGAGAAACAGCACCATTACAGCCCCAACATAAACCAGCACCAAAGTGATTGACAAAAACTCGGCCTTGAGCAGCATCCAGATCATGGACGCCTGGAAAAAAGTCAGTACCAAAAACAGTACTGCGTGTATCGGGTTACGGGCGGTGATGACGCGAAATGCTGCAAACAGCATGATCACGGAGAACACATAAAACAGGCCAGTGGTGACACTCATGATTCAGATTCTTTCTTACGCCAGATCAACGGTACTTCGCGTCGATCTGACGATTAGCCGCTATCTGGCTCTCGTAACGGTCACCCACCGCCAGCAACATCTCTTTCGTGAAATACAAATCAGCGCGTGACTCCCCGTGGTACTCAAAGATTTGAGTCTCCACAATAGCGTCCACCGGACAGCTTTCTTCACAAAAGCCGCAGTAGATGCACTTGTTCAAGTCAATGTCGTAGCGCGTGGTACGACGCGAACCATCGTCACGCATCTCGGACTCAATCGTGATAGCCAGTGCGGGGCATATAGCCTCGCACAACTTGCAAGCAATGCACCGCTCCTCGCCGTTTTCATAGCGACGCAAGGCGTGCAAACCCCGAAAACGGGGGGACAGAGGTGTCTTCTCCTCCGGATATTGCAAGGTCACCTTTTTGCGAAAGGCATAACGCCCCGTCAAAGCCAGGCCTTTGAATAATTCGAGCATTAAAAAACTGCTCAAAAAATCCTTCAGTGAAAAGGCCTGCGGCTTTGGGACTACTGTAGTGGATGTCATCGTTGCCCTCTTACTTCCAAATATTCCATGGCGTCTGCATCCATGCGCCGACAACCACCAGCCAGACCAATGTCACAGGGATAAACACTTTCCAACCCAAGCGCATGATTTGGTCGTAACGGAAACGTGGAAACGTTGCCCGGACCCAAATAAAGAACGACATGAACATAAACGCCTTGAGCACCAACCAGATCCAGCCTGGAATCCAGTTGAGTAGTGGAGTGTCGATGGGCGACATCCAACCGCCCAGGAACATCACAGTTCCTAATAACGACACCATATAAAAATTAGCATATTCGGCCAACTGGAACATGGCAAACGACATGCCCGAGTACTCGACCATGTGACCCGCAACAATTTCCGCCTCGCCCTCTACCACGTCGAAGGGATGGCGATTGGTCTCAGCCATGCTCGATATCACGTAGACCACAAAAATGGGCAGCAAAGGCAACCAATTCCAGGAAAGGAAGGTTAACCCCATGCGCGCGAAGTGACCCTGACCTTGGCCCATCACAATGTCCGTAAGGTTCATGCTGGAGGACACCATCAAGACGACCACAAAGCAGAACCCCATCGCTATCTCATAGCTGACCATTTGTGCAGAAGCCCGCAGTGCCCCCAAAAAAGCGTACTTCGAGTTCGATGCCCAACCGGAAATGATGATCCCGTAGACCTCCATCCCCGCGATCGCCATCAAAAACAGCAGACCGGCATTGACGTTGGACAAAGCCGCATCCGGGCCAAAGGGAATCACAGCCCAAGTGGCCAAGGCCGGTGTAATCGTCAACACTGGACCTAAAAAGAACAAGCCCTTACTCGCCGCGGTCGGCGCCAAGATTTCCTTGGTCATCAACTTCAATGCGTCGGCGATAGGCTGCAACAGACCAAATGGCCCCACCCGGTTAGGGCCGTGGCGCACCTGCATGTACCCCAGCAGTTTGCGCTCCCATAACGTTGTGTAGGCAATCACACCCATCAACGGAAGAACAATTGCCAAAATCTTGATCAAGGCCCAGACAACTGGCCACACGATCCCTGCCCACCAGGCTTGGGGCAAAAGTCCGAGACCAAAATTGTAGATAAGGTCGATCATGGCGCCACCTCAACAGCCGCGTGCAAGGTGTGGCCGGCGCGCCCATCAGCAGTCAGCTGCAACGACGTTGCGCGGCGCACGATGCTGTCCAATTGATAAATACTAGCCACACAAGGTTCTGTCGCAGTTGTAGTGGAAGTTGGTTGCAACGCACAGGCGTTGCTCAAGCGGCTGGCAGGCACTTGCGCTGGTACACCGCCCTCTTCGTGCGCATGCACATGCTGTAAAACTTCCTGTGCCGATTCAAATTCGAAACCCGCCAAGCCCAGAACATTAGCCAATGCACGTAACACCTTCCAGGCCGGACGGGCGTCACCGAGAGGTTTGACAACCGCGTAAAAGCTTTGCACTCGGCCTTCGGCATTGACAAACGTGCCAGGTGTTTCAGAGAACGGCGCAATGGGCAGCAATACATCGCTGCATTCCATGTTGGCTTTGAAAGGACTCAATGTCACAACCATCTCGCATTGCTTCAAAGCGGAGACCGCAGTCGCGCCCGCGGCAGAATCAAATGCAGGCTCCGTATTCAGAAGAATAGCGGCTTTGAGGCCACCCGACAGCATTTGACCCGCGTGCAAACCTTGCGCACCAGGCAATGCACCCGCCAACTGCGCTCCGACCGTATTGGCAGCTTCTGTCAGGTAGCCAAACGTGCAACCAGTGTTGGTGCCAATCCAATTGGCCAATGCCAAAATCTGGCTTGCTTGCGCATGATGGGCCGCTGCGTTGCCTAACAAGATGGCTTTACGCTCACCACAAAACAAAGACTGGGCGATGCTTTTGGCTACATCGGTTGCGTCACCACTTTGCGGCGCCGGGACGCCCTTGTCAGCCGCTATGACCGATGCGATATCCGCCAAGGCCTGAACCCACTGGGACGCAGGTACCAACGAACTGTTGCGTACGGGCATGCCCCAGTCCGCTGCCGTTGCATTGATGATGCTGATCGCACAACCACGCTTGTTGGCTTGGCGTATGCGCTGTGCAAACAACGGATGGTCTTTGCGCAAATTGGAGCCAATAACCAGCACACGATCCAAGTTGGACAAGTCGGCAATGGCCATGCCCAGGTAGCGGGCGCCTGCCTGGCCCTTGGCAAACTCCGCATTGCGCAAGCGGTAGTCGATGTTCTCGCTGCCCAGACCGCGCACCAATGCACCGGCCAGATACAGTTCTTCCAAGGTGCTGTGCGGGCTTACCAAGGCACCTATGGAATTCGCTCCATGGGAAGATTTGATGCCTTGCAGGCCGTGGGCGACATATTCCAGAGCCGTCTGCCAATCCACGCTTTTCCATTCACCGCCCTGCTTGAGCATGGGTGCGGTCAATCGGTCGCTGCCGTTCAAGGCTTCGTAAGAAAAACGGTCACGGTCGGCAATCCAGCATTCGTTGACCGCTTCGTTCTCTAACGGTACGACCCGCATCACGGTGTTGTTCTTGACCTGGATCACCAGGTTAGTCCCGGTGGAGTCATGGGGGCTAACCGACTTGCGGCGCGACAACTCCCAGGTGCGCGCGCTGTAACGGAATGGCTTACTGGTGAGCGCGCCGACCGGGCAGATATCAATCATGTTGCCGGACAACTCAGAGTCCACGGACAAGCCCACAAACGCCTCAATCTCGGCATGCTCGCCACGGTGGGACATGCCCAGCTCCATGGCACCGGCAATCTCCTGCCCAAAGCGTACACAGCGTGTGCAATGGATGCAGCGGCTCATTTCTTCCATGGAAATCAGCGGCCCGATGTCCTTGTGGAACACCACGCGTTTTTCTTCTTCGTAACGCGAAGAAGAACCACCGTAGCCCACCGCCAAATCTTGCAACTGGCACTCGCCGCCCTGGTCGCAAATGGGGCAATCCAGTGGGTGATTGATCAGCAAAAACTCCATGACGGACTTTTGCGCCTTGATCGCCTTGTCGCTCTTGGTGCGAACAATCATGCCCTGCGTGACCGGTGTGGCACAGGCCGGCATCGGTTTGGGCATCTTCTCCACATCAACCAAGCACATACGGCAATTGGCCGCAATACTGAGCTTCTTGTGGTAACAAAAATGGGGAATATAGGTGCCAGCCTTCTCGGCCGCATGCATGATCATGCTGCCTTCGACAATGTCAACCTTTTTGCCGTCGAGTTCGATTTCAATCATTTTTGGCTTTCCACCGCCGCATTCACCATGCTGGACTTGTGCTCAATAAGGTGCGCAAATTCATGCCGAAAGTGTTTGATCATGGCGCGCACTGGCATGGCGGCAGCATCGCCCAAGGCGCAGATCGTGCGGCCCTGGATGTCTTCTGCAACGCTATCCAAAAGATCCAGATCGGCGGGGCGTCCTTGACCTTGCACAATACGATCTACCACGCGCGACAACCAGCCAGTGCCTTCGCGGCACGGTGTGCACTGTCCGCAGGATTCGTGCATATAGAAATACGAAAGGCGTTGCAGCGCCTTGACCATGCACCGGGTGTCGTCCATCACAATCACCGCGCCCGAACCC
The DNA here is from genome assembly GCA_038317285.1 of Burkholderiales bacterium. Classification (GTDB taxonomy): domain Bacteria; phylum Pseudomonadota; class Gammaproteobacteria; order Burkholderiales; family Burkholderiaceae_C; genus Allorhodoferax. The sequence goes on from JBBQBG010000005.1 coordinate 31,968, forward strand.
AGCATCGAGCCCGCCTTGGCAATCGAGTCGTAGTCCATCGTGCAATCCATCATGATGGAAGCTGGCAAGACGGGTGAGGACGAACCACCAGGAATGACGGCCTTCAACTGGCGACCGGCTCGCACGCCCCCCGCCAACTCAAGCAACTTGGAGAAAGGAGTGCCCATGGGCACTTCAAAATTACCGGGCATTTCGACGTCGCCGCTGACCGAGTAGATTTTGGTTCCGCCGTTGTTCGGTTTGCCACACGCCAGATACGCCTGCCCACCGTTGCGGATGATCCAAGGAACCGCTGCAAACGTCTCGGTGTTGTTGATCGTTGTCGGCTTGCCGTACAAACCAAAACTTGCCGGGAATGGGGGTTTGAAACGAGGTTGGCCTTTTTTTCCTTCCAGTGATTCCAGCAATGCCGTCTCTTCACCGCAAATGTAGGCGCCAAATCCATGGGCCGCATGCAACTGGAAGCTGAAGTTGCTGCCCAAAATGTTGTTACCCAACAGGCCGGCTGCGCGCGCTTCTTCCAGCGCCTCCTCGAAGCGGTCGTAGGTCGTGAAAATCTCGCCGTGAATGTAGTTGTAACCGACCGAAATACCCATGGCAAAAGCTGCGATGGCCATGCCTTCGATGACGATATGGGGGTTGAACTCCATGATGTCACGGTCTTTGCACGTACCGGGTTCGCCTTCGTCAGAATTACAAACCAGATACTTTTGCCCCGGGAACTGGCGGGGCATGAAGCTCCACTTCAGCCCAGTCGGGAAACCTGCACCACCACGGCCGCGCAACGCGGATTCTTTGACCGTGGCAATGACTTGGTCTTGCGTCATGGGCTCGCCACCGCCGATGCCCAAAACCTTGCGCAGGGCCTGATAGCCACCACGCGCCTCGTAGTCCTTCAGGTGCCAATTCGCGCCATTCAAGTCTGCAAAAATTTGCGGCTCAATATGGCGACCATGGAAACAAGTTTGCACGCCCGTGGCGCGAAACTGAGAAAGAATATGCTGGGCTGTCATCATTTATCCCCCGCCGCGCGCAACCCGTCCACCAACTGGTCAAGCTTTTCGGGTGTCATGAAGCTGCACATGGACCGGTCATTGACCAGCATCACGGGAGAATCGGCGCACGCGCCAAGGCACTCGCTTTGTTGCAGTGTGAACATGCCGTCTGCCGTGGTTTGCCCCATGGAAATGCCCAACTTTGTTTCCAAATACTGCAATGTGCTTTGGCCTTCGCGCAACTGACAGGGCAGATTGGTGCAGACATTGAGCTTGTACTTGCCAACCGGGCGCTGGTTGTACATGTTGTAAAAGGTCGTGACCTCATGCACTGCCATGGGCGCCATGCCCAAGTATTGCGCAACGACGGATTCGCTATCCGTACTCACATAGCCGAGCTCTTGCTGAACAATGGCCAAGCAGGCCATAACAGCGGACTGGGCTTGGTCCGCAGGGTACTTCGCCACTTCCTTGGCAAACCGTGCCTTGGTAGATTCAGAGATCATCGATCAATCTCTCCAAAAACAATATCCAGGGTACCGATGATGGAGACCACATCGGCAATCATGTGGCCCTTGGCCAGTTCATTGAGCCCCGCCAAATGCGGGAAACCCGGTGCTCGGATCTTCAGGCGGTAGGGCTTGTTAGCACCTTCGCTCACGATGTAGATGCCGAACTCTCCCTTGGGGTGTTCGACTGCTGCGTAGGCTTCACCTTCGGGCACATGGAAGCCTTCGGTAAATAGCTTGAAATGGTGGATCAGTTCTTCCATGCTGGTCTTCATGGATTCACGCGAGGGCGGCGCCACTTTGTGGTTGTCGGTGATCACCGGACCGGGGTTGACCCGTAGCCAATCCACACACTGTTTGATGATGTGGTTGGACTGCTTCATCTCTTCCATGCGGACGAGGTAGCGGTCATACACATCACCCGTGCTGCCAACCGGGATGTCAAAGTCCAGTTTGTCGTACACGTCGTAGGGTTGCTGCTTACGCAGATCCCAGGCCGCGCCAGTTGCACGCAGCATCGGACCCGTGAAGCCCAAGTTCAAGGCCCGCTCGGTGGTCACGGGGCTGATTCCAACACAGCGCTGCTTCCAGATGCGATTCTCAGTCAACAGCGTGTGGTACTCCTCCAGGCACTTCGGAAAGCGCTGCGTGAAGTCGTCAATAAAGTCCAGCAGCGATCCTTTACGATTCCGATTGAGTTCCTCAACCGCTTTGGCGTTGCGCACCTTGCTGGCCTTATGCTGGTTCATCGTATCCGGCAGGTCGCGGTAAACGCCGCCTGGACGGATGTAGGCCGCATGCATGCGAGCACCACTAGCCGCTTCGTACATGTCGAATAGGTCTTCACGTTCGCGGAAAGTGTAGATCAGGATGGTGGAGCTACCGCAATCGTTGCCGTGTGAGCCCAAGTACATCAGGTGGTTGAGCAGCCGCGTGATCTCGGCGTACATGACGCGGATGTACTGCGCACGGATGGGCACTTCAATGCCCAGCATGCGTTCAAGGGTCAGGCAATAAGCGTGCTCACTGCACATCATCGAGACGTAATCCAGCCGATCCATGTAAGGCAGGCTTTGGATATAAGTCTTGCTCTCGGCCAGCTTTTCTGTGGCGCGGTGCAAATTGCCGATGTGAGGGTCAGCACGTTGGACCACCTCGCCATCCAGCTCCAGCACCAGACGCAGCACACCGTGTGCAGCGGGGTGCTGGGGTCCAAAATTGAGGGTGTAGTTCTTTATTTCAGCCATGGATGAAAGCGCCTATTTCAGGCCCCCATAGTTGTCTTCACGGATGATGCGGGGTGTAATCTCGCGACTCTCGATGGTGACAGGCTGGTACACGACACGGGCCTGTTCGGCGTCATAGCGCATTTCCACGTAGCCACTGGTGGGAAAGTCTTTGCGGAAGGGGTGGCCGATGAAACCATAGTCGGTCAGGATGCGACGCAAATCGTTGTGGCCGTCAAACATGATGCCAAACAAATCAAAGGCTTCGCGCTCGTACCAATCGGCAGCACCCCATACATCGGTTACCGATACAAGGATTGGCATGGCATCATCGGCTGCAAACACCTTGAGGCGCAAACGCTGGTTAAGGCTCACCGACAACAGCTGGATGACCACGCAGAAACGCGGCCCCTCGTAAGCACCGGCTTTGTATTCGGAATAATCCACACCGCACAGATCGATGAGCTGCTCGAACTTGCAACCGGAAGCGTCACGCAAAGTTTGTGCAGCGGAATGGTAGTGTTCAGCGGACACAACAACTTCAACTTCACCCAGAGAAATGGAGGTGCGTTTCAACTTGTCGCCCAAGGCGGCGACAACGGCCGCCTGGATAGTTGCAGGCGTAACGGAAAATGTTGTCATAAACCCCTTCAGGCCCGCGCGATGGTTTCGGTGCGTCGAATCTTGAGCTGCAACTGCATGATGCCGTAGATCAAGGCTTCGGCGGTGGGCGGGCAGCCCGGTACATATACGTCGACCGGCACGATGCGGTCACAACCGCGCACGACGGAATAGCTGTAATGGTAGTAACCACCACCGTTGGCGCAAGAGCCCATGCTGATCACACGGCGCGGCTCTGACATCTGGTCGTAGACCTTGCGGAAAGCGGGCGCCATCTTGTTGGTCAATGTGCCCGCCACGATCATTAAATCGGATTGGCGCGGGCTGGCACGGAACACTTCGGCACCAAAGCGGGCCAAATCGTAACGCGCGGTCGCCGAGTGCATCATCTCCACTGCGCAGCAGGCCAAGCCGAATGTCATGGGCCACACAGAGCCAGTTCTGGCCCAGTTCATCACCGAGTCGTAACTGGTGGTGACAAAACCTTCTCTTAGAACACCTTCAATCATTTGTTACTCCCAGTCCAGGGCACCTTTTTTCCACATGTACACAAAACCGATGGTCAGAACGCCCACGAACTCCACACCAACCAGAAAGCCGAACCAGCCCAATTCCTTGAGCGCAACCGCCCAAGGAAACAGGAACGCGGTTTCCAAGTCGAACAGAATGAACAGAATTGCGATGAGGTAATAACGTACGTCGAACTTCATGCGGGCGTCTTCAAACGCCTCGAAGCCGCATTCGTAAGGAGAGTTTTTAGCTTGATCCGGCCGATTGGGGCCAAGGATGTAGCCTATGACTTGTGGCGCAACACCGATACCGATGCCGACCAAGATGAACAAGAGTGCAGGAAGATATTGATCGAGGTTCATCTTGTGCGTTTCTTATCACCATTACAGACCTGCTCAGAAATGCAAGCAGGCCAAATACCAGTTGGTGCCGTCGGCGAGACTCGAACTCGCACAGCTCTCGCCACTACCCCCTCAAGATAGCGTGTCTACCAATTTCACCACGACGGCGGCTTTTTTCTGTCTGCATTGCATGAGGAACCTTAGGGCATTTCGCTTTTCAGACAAGCATAGAGTTTACCCTGAATTTGCCCCTCACCCTCAAGGTCCAAGGCAATAAAAACGGGGTTTACTTGGCGGGAATTTGTCCGATGCCCGATGCCGCAACGGCTGGCGCCGAAGCCGCTTCAGTAACAGCTGGTGCAACAACGGCAGCGCCTTCCAAAACACTGCTAGAAGTGGTGGTACGCAAGTTGCCAAAGTACGCCAACGCCAAAGTGCAGACGAAGAAAATGGTCGCAGTCACTGCGGTCGTGCGGGACAGAAAATTGGCACTGCCGCTGGCGCCAAACAGACTACCCGAGCCGCCGCTGCCGAAGGCCGCACCCATATCAGCACCCTTGCCGTGCTGTACCAGGATCAATCCAATCATGGACAGGGCCGAAAGCATTTGAACCGTCAAAATAATTGTCAAAAGAACGCTCATTCTCTACTCCTAAAAACGGGAAACTCGCTGCGGGTGCTGACTTTTCAGCGCGCCGCGGCAATGATGGTTAAAAAATCTGCGGCTTTGAGGGACGCGCCCCCGACCAATCCGCCGTCAATATCCTGCTGCGACAGCAACTGCGCAGCGTTGGCAGCATTCATGCTGCCGCCATACAAAATATGCACACGGTCCGCGTGCGCAGTGGCCGCCTGTAGTTGCGCGCGCAATACCGCATGGACCTGTTGGGCCTCTTGCGGACTTGCCGTCTTGCCCGTGCCAATGGCCCAGACCGGCTCGTAGGCCACGACAATTTCGCTGATGCAATGGCCATTCGTGTGGATCACCGCCGCCAACTGGCGTTTGACCACTTCTTCGGTCCGTCCCGCTTCGCGTTCGGCCAGTGTCTCACCTACGCACACGATGGGCGTGATACCAGCTGCCAAAGCGCGCTGCGCTTTGGTTGCCACCACGGCATCGGTCTCGGCATGGTATTGGCGGCGCTCCGAATGGCCCACCAGACAGTAGCGCGTTGCGAACTCGCGCAACATGCTAGCCGACACTTCACCCGTAAAGGCACCTGACTCGTGCTGGGACACATCTTGCGCGCCCAGGTCGATACAGGTCCCCACCACCAGAGACTGGAGTTGGGCCAAATAGGGAGCAGGCACACAGACCGCGACCAAGCACTTGGCTTGGGCCACCCCAGCCGCCACCGCCGCCAACAGGGCAGCGTTGGACTGCATTGCGCCGTTCATCTTCCAATTACCTGCAATCAGCTGCTTTTTCATGCTTGCTCTCCCCACGTCAAAACAATCTTGCCCACGTGTTGGTTGGACTCCATCAGCGCATGCGCCCTAGAAGCCCCGCTACCGCTGGCGTGCCCAGCGTCTGCGGCTGCAAAGACGCTGTGAACGACCGGCTTGACGCGACCTGCAGCCAACAACGGCCACACCTGCTGCAACAAGGCCTGGGCAATCGCAGACTTGAACGACACCGGACGTGCCCGCAAGGTTGAGCCCGTGATGGTCAAGCGCTTGCGCATGACCTGTGCAGCGTTGAACTCAGCCTGCACGCCCCCCTGAACAGCGATGATGACCAAACGGCCATCTTCAGCCAGGCACTGCACCTCTTTGGCAACATAGCTGCCGGCAACCATGTCCAATACGACATCTACACCGCGCGTGTCGGTCAGCCGCAAGGCCTCGGCCTGGAAGTCCTGGGTCTTGTAGTTGACGGCATGGTCTGCCCCCAAAGCCAGGCAAGCGGCGCATTTGTCGTCGCTTCCGGCAGTCGCAATCACGCGAGCGCCCAGAGCCTTGGCAATCTGTATCGCAGTAACGCCAATGCCGCTGGTACCACCCTGCACCAGTAGCGTTTCACCGCTTTGCAAAGCGCCGCGGTCGAACACATTACTCCACACGGTGAAGAATGTTTCGGGCAGCGAAGCCGCCTCGACATCGCTCAAGCCATGCGGAACGGGTAAGCATTGGCCGATGGGCGCCACGCAATATTCTGCGTAACCACCACCTGCCACGAGCGCACATACACGGTCACCCACTGCAAGCTGCGACTGGGCCATGGCATGCGCATCTCCGCTCTCAATCGTGCCAGCAATTTCCAGCCCTGGAATGTCCGAAGCGCCAGCCGGCGCCGGGTACATGCCTGCACGCTGCAAAACGTCGGGCCGATTGATGCCACTCGCGTGCACGCGGATCAACACCTCGCCCGCACCGGCAACCGGCGGGGGGCGATCGCCCAAACGCAAGACGTCAGGGCCGCCAAAGGAGGATATTTCAATTACTCTCATAGCCATTCCAACCGATAGCCCTCGTCGCCATTGCGCGAGGTGCTATCAAATTGTTAGCAGATGGTCGAATCAACCTTGGTCTGAAGATTGAGCTGGACGGTCCAGCAAAGCCTTCATCGACAGTTTGATGCGACCCTTTTCGTCGGTTTCCATGACCTTGACCTTGATGATCTGGCCTTCGGTCAGGTAGTCGGAAACCTTCTCGACACGTTCGTGCGCGATCTGGCTGATGTGCAGCAAGCCATCCTTGCCGGGCAACAGATTGACCAGTGCGCCGAAGTCCAATATCTTGGTAATGGGACCTTCGTAGACCTTGCCGATTTCCACTTCTGCAGTGATCTGCTCGATGCGGCGCTTGGCCAATTCGGCCTTTTCTGGATCAGCCGACGCAATGGTGATAGTGCCGTCTTCGTCAATGTTGATCTGCGTGCCGGTTTCTTCGGTCAGCGCACGGATCACGGAGCCGCCCTTGCCGATCACGTCACGGATCTTCTCGGGGTTGATCTTCATGGTGAACAGGCGTGGTGCGAAGTTGGACACTTCGGTCTTCGCTTCGGCCATCGCTTCTTGCATCTTGCCCAGGATGTGCATGCGTGCTTCCTTGGCCTGAGCCAAAGCGACTTGCATGATTTCCTTGGTGATGCCCTGGATTTTGATGTCCATCTGCAGCGCAGTGATACCGTTGGTGGTACCCGCAACCTTGAAGTCCATGTCGCCCAGGTGGTCTTCGTCACCCAGGATGTCGGTCAACACCGCGAAGCGGTTGTCTTCCTTGATCAGGCCCATGGCGATACCGGCTACGTGCGCCTTCATTGGCACGCCAGCATCCATCAGCGACAGGCAGCCGCCGCAGACGGAGGCCATCGACGAAGAGCCATTGGACTCGGTGATTTCCGACACCACACGCATGGTGTAAGGGAAGTCTTCTTTCGAAGGTAACACAGCAACCAGAGCGCGCTTGGCCAAACGACCGTGTCCGATTTCACGGCGCTTGGGCGTACCGACACGGCCGGTTTCGCCGGTGGCGAACGGAGGCATGTTGTAGTGCATCATGAAGCGGTCTTCGTAGTCGCCGCTCAAAGCGTCGATACGCTGTGCATCACGCTCGGTACCGAGCGTAGTGACGACCAAAGCCTGTGTTTCGCCACGGGTGAACAGAGCTGAACCGTGGGTACGGGGCAACACGCCATTGCGGATTTCGATGGCGCGCACGGTGCGTGTATCGCGACCATCGATACGGGGCTCGCCTGCCAGAATTTGGCCGCGCACGATCTTGGCTTCGATGTCAAACAACATGCCATCCACAGCCACGCCGTCGAACTCAACGCCTTCGGCTTTCAGGCCAGCTTTGGTCCAGGCAGTGACCCCGCGCGTCGCTTTCGTACGCTCTTGCTTATTGCGGATTTGGTAAGCGGCGGCCAGCTTTTCTTGGGCCAATGCGCCTACTTTGGCGATCAGCACGTCGTCCTTGGCCGGGGCTTTCCAGTCCCAGACCGGCTTGCCGGCTTCGCGCACGAGTTCGTGGATCGCGTTGATGGCAATCGCGCCTTGCGCATGCCCGTAAACAATTCCGCCCAGCATGATTTCTTCGGACAGTTGTTGCGCCTCAGACTCGACCATCAACACGGCAGCTTCAGTACCAGCAACGACCAGATCCATGATGGAATCTTTGCGCTGGGTCTGGCCAGGGTTCAACACGTATTCGCCGTTGACATAACCCACGCGGGCTGCACCAATGGGGCCGTTGAATGGAATGCCGCTAACAGACAGTGCAGCGCTGACAGCGATCAGCGCCGCAATGTCGGCATCCACTTCAGGATTCAGTGACACCGTGTGGATCACCACATGGACTTCGTTGAAGAAACCTTCGGGGAACAGTGGGCGGATGGGGCGGTCGATCAGACGGCTGGTCAGGGTTTCGAACTCGCTCGGGCGTCCTTCGCGCTTAAAGAAACTGCCCGGTATCTTGCCTGCGGCGTAGCTCTTTTCAAGGTAGTCAACGGTCAGGGGGAAGAAATCCTGGCCAGGCTTGCCTTCAGTCTTGGCAACTACCGTAGCCAAAACCACGGTACCGTCCATGTCCAACAGCACAGCGCCGGTGGACTGGCGAGCGATTTCGCCGGTTTCCATCGTGACAGTGTGTTGACCCCATTGGAAGGTCTTGGTGACTTTGTTGAAAATGCTCATTGTTTTATCTCCTGATAGTGCGGGAACCCGCTGGCAGGTAAAGGCCACCTGCCAAGCCCGGAGG
>JBBQBG010000006.1:0-40445 GCA_038317285.1 Burkholderiales bacterium
GAAAGAGGGTAAAGCCCAGGGTTGCGCCCACCGAAGGCATCTATTCCCGGACACGACCCAGTGAATCGATAACGCCCAATTGCACCATTCGCGAGGCGACACGGTCCTGGGCGAAGTGCACGCGGAAGTCGCCGATGTTGATGTCGACCAAACCGTCCATGGCGCGGCGCAGTTTGGCCCGGGTCGGCTCTTTGCCGGCGTTGCCCAGGGCCGCGGCATATACGCGCGCGGCGATATAACCTTCCAGCAAATAGACATTGGGTTTGCCCAGTTTGGCTGCGGCCAGGTCGGCCTGCATTTCACGCACCACCGCAAACGTGGCGTTGTCGCTTTTCGGCACCACGCGCGCCACGACGACACCGGCGCCGACCGGGCCCAGCAGGTCGGCCAACAAACTTTCTCCGGTGTTGGAGAAACCGTAAATCGGCCCACGGAACTGCCGGTTGCGCAGATCCTTGATGGCCACTGCGGCGCCAGCCGGATCGCTGATGACCAGTACCGATTCGGGGTGGGTCTGCAGCGCTTGGGCAACGTTCGCGATCGGAGCTTTAATCATCAGCTGCGCCCCCAGCGCAGACATGGTGCGTTCGGCCGACTCCAGTGCGGCCAGTGCTTCGGTGTCGGCCGAATGCAGAATCGCCAGTTTGCGCACGCCCAGGGTTTCTGCGTGGCGGGTAATGGCGGTGGCTTCTTCGGCGTAGCCTGGGCGCACCGAGTAAACATTGGGGTACTGCGAACCGCGGAACTCATCGGCCGCGGACATGGGCGCAAAAAACATCACGTTGTTGCCCTTGATGCTGGCATAGGCGGCCGTGAGTTGCGGCGAGCCATAAAAACCAAACAGTGACAGCACGCCTTGTGCCAGCAGCTTATGGGTGTTGGACACGGTGGTTTCGGGCATGCCGCCGTCGTCCAGTGTGACCAGTTCGATGGTGCGGCCATTGACACCGCCCGCCGCGTTGAGTCGGTCGAAGTACAGCTTGGCGCCTTGCGCGAAAGACTGCCCCAGCAGCGCCGACGGCCCGGTCAAGGCAACCGACTGCCCCAAAACGATGGCAGTTTTGGAGACGCCATCTTCAGCGTGGGCAAGTGTGCCCAGACCGCCAATGGCTGCTGTGACGGCCAGTAGGCGCAAGAGTTTTTTCAGGATCAAGGTCTACCCCGTTCTTGTTTTGTTTCAGGCCCAACCGCCTGGTCCTTTGACTATAGACCCATGCCCGGTTGCGCACTCTCGGGGTTTTCACGCCCCGACTGGCAGTTGTCATCAGTTCAGCGGTTGCGGGCACCGCGCTGCGCATGATGGCGTGCGCGACTCATCCCTGTCTGGGCGCCACAAATGGATACTCCGGCAAAGAGGCCACACGCGGCTTTTGTGGGGTAGGTGAATTTCCCGGGTCACTGGCCGACCTGATGTTGCTGAAACCCGCAGCACGCGACGCGCAGCGGCCGCGCCACATGGTCGCCTGATACCTAGGGATTTCTCCGGTGCACTTGCGTCGAATCTGTGCCGACAGAAAGATATCGCAGCCACACCCTGACTGTTGGAGCAGTACATCGAAAGCACTGGACTCAAATTACACCCAGTCCGATTGCGCCGCGAAGGCTTGCGCATCAGGCTTGGGCTCTACAACGTGTTCATGATTTTCTACGCCTCGTCTGACCGCGTTGAGTCTTTGCTGCTACATACCGTTGGGCGTCTTGATTTCAGTAGTCTCCATTGAGTCGTCCGGGGCTTGGTGCCTGCACGCGCAATATTCTTTGTCTTCACCAATTCCGTTGAGCGCAATTTTGCGGAATCGTAGGTCCAGACGCTAGTCCGAATGGACTATTGCCTTGGTCGGGTGACTGCCCTACAGTGGCCTCAGGAGTGCCGATGCTGGTGCTCCCCTTTTTTCGATACTTAGGGGATCCAATGGTCAAGAATTTAGTTAAAGCGGCCATTGTGGCCAGCGTACTGGCATGCGGAGCGGCCAACGCCGTTTCCGTCATCGGCACGGCGACATACAACGGAAATACGTACCAATTGCTGTCGCAGGCGTCTTGGACCGACAGCGAAGCCTATGCGGTTTCGGTCGGTGCCCATTTGGTCGCTGTTGACAATGCGGCCGAAAACAATTTTTTGATCTCGACTTGGGGTTCGACAAGGACGCTGTGGCTGGGTCTGTTTCGCACTGGCCCCACTCCGGCGGACTTCGCGTGGACCAATGGCCAAGCGGTGACATTCACCAACTGGGCCGCCGGCGAACCCAATAACTGCTGCACTGGCGAGCACTACGCGCACACTTACACGAGTGGTCAATGGAATGACTTGGCCAATGTGTCAGGTTACGCCTTCCCGCAGTATGGCGTGGTCGAAATATCGGCGGTGCCTGAGCCAGAGACCTATGCCTTGATGCTGGCTGGCCTGGGCTTGGTCGGTGGTCTGGCACGCCGCCGCGCCAAAAAGCTCGCTGCCTAATCGGTACTCATACGCTGTCACGCAAAACGGGAACTTCGGTTCCCGTTTTACATGGTGCGGCTGAAGGGGGAGCTGCTCAGCGTTTGCCAACCACCCCTGCGCCGCGCACCTCCAGTCGCACTTCGTCCAGCACCGCGCCCTTGGCGTCGGCAATCTGCACCACGTGGCGTCCTGGCCATGGCATCCAGGCGGTAGCCCCACCCTTTGCGAAGGGCTTGCCATCCATCAGCCAGTGCAAATTGGTGCCTTCGGCCACAAATCTGACACGCTGCCGGTTGGGCGGAATGTCGGGGTCCAGCGCAATGATGGTGCCCGTGGTGGGTGTGGTGATGCGGGCGGGCTGTTTGGCGGAAGTGTCTACGCCATTTAGGCCTCTAGCCCTCGTGGAATCTGCGTAAGTAGCTCCTGAATTCATAGCAAATGTAGGCTGCTGCGTGCCCTGCACGAACCACTCGGTGCGGGCAGCCTCTAGCGGCTGGGTCGTGCTGGTCGTGGCGTCGGGTGCGGCAAACTGAACCTGCTGGGGCACCACGCCTGCGGGAGGTTTGGGTGCGCGGCTGGGCTGTGCCTTGTGCAGAAAGTTCATCACTGCCGCCCAGATGGGGGCCGCACCGGTGGTGCCGCTGACATCCCACATGGGCGCACCGCTGGCGTTGCCGACCCACACGCCCACGGTGTAGCGCTGCGAGTATCCCATGGCCCAGTTGTCGCGCATGTCTTTGCTGGTGCCGGTCTTCACGGCGGTCCAGAAGCGGGTGGCCAAGATGCTGTCGGTGCCAAAGGTCCGGGCGCGGGCATTGGTGTCGCTCAGGATGTCGCCAACGATGAACGCGGCGCGCGGGTCCAGCGCGGCGCGCCAGGCGGGTTTTGTGTTCAGCAGTAATGTCGTGGGGCTGGCGCGCCCGCCATTGCCCAGGGCGCGGTAGGCGTTGGTCAGGTTCAGCAACGTGACCTCGGCACTGCCAAGGGCCAGGCTGTAGCCAAAGTAGTCGCCCCCCTCCTTGAACGGCAGGCCCAGCTTGACCAACTGCTTTTGAAACGCGTCGGGCGATACCATCACCAGCGTGCGCACGGCCGGCACATTGAGCGACGCGGCCAGCGCCGTGCGGGCCGACACCCAGCCTTTGAACTGGTGGTCGTAGTTTTGCGGAATGTAGAGCCCGCCCGACGTTTGGATCTGCGCCCCCGAGTCGTCCAGCAGCGATGCCGCAGTGATGCGCCGCTCGGCAATGGCCTGGGCGTACAAAAACGGCTTGAGCGTAGAGCCGGGTTGGCGCAGCGCGGTGACGCCGTCCACCTCGGCCGCGTTGCTGAGGTCGCCGGATGAGCCGACCCAGGCCAGCACCTCGCCGGTCGCGTTGTCCAGCACCACCAACGCACCGTCTTCCACATGGCGGCCCGACAGCTCGCGCAGGTGTTGCTGCAGCGTTTGCACGGCGAAGCGCTGCAACGGTGCGTGCAATGTGGTCTTGATCGTAGCGTTAAGGGTTGCTTTGCTGGCAGTACGCACCAGTTGCCGTGCCGCATGGGGCGCAATGCCTTCGCTGGCGGTGTAGTCGCGCCGCTGCAGCGCGGCGCTGGTGAACAGGTCCAGTGCCTCGCAGTCGGCGCGGCCATTCTGCAGGCTCTTGAGAACCTCGCAGGCGCGTTGCGTCACCTGCGCGGGCTTGGCGTTGGGTGCGCGCACCAGGGCTGCGGCCACGGCGGCTTCGCGCGCATCCAGCCCGTGGGCGACTTTGCCGAACAGCGTCTGGCTCATGGCGTCTATGCCGACCAGCTCGCCACGAAAGGGCACCAGGTTGAGGTAGGCCTCCAGAATCTGGTCTTTGCGCCAATCGCGCTCCAGCCATTGGGCGGATACGGTCTGCCCCAGCTTTTGCACGACGCTGCGCCCCCCCGAGCCGCGTTTGAGGTCTTCGTCCAGCAAGCCGGTCAATTGCATCGTGATGGTGGAGGCGCCGCGGGTTTTGCTGTTCCACAGATTGGCCCAAGCCGCGCTGGTGACCGCCTGCCAGTCCACACCGCTGTGTTCGTAAAAGCGCTTGTCTTCGGACAGTACCAGCGCCGTGCGCAGCGCTGGGGATACATCCGCCAGTGCCACCCATTGGCCGCGACGCACCGTGGTGTCGGTACGCACGCGGTGCAGCAGCGCGCCGTGGCGGTCCAGGATCAGCGTGTCGGATGACTGGTAGACGGAACGTACTTGGTTGAATGTAGTGCTAGCCCTCGTGGAATCAGCGTATGCAGCTATGAAAAGAGTAGCAATGGCGAGACGCAGGCAACGCGCGTTCATGCGGGTGCGGGAAAGAGCGGGAGTGAGGGTGAGAGTGGAATTGACCATGGTTCTGATCCACAGAATAGCGTGTTTGCAAAACGGGCTGCGAAGCCGTGTGGCGCCGCCGTTCAGGTCACACTCAGTGCGGTTCATCCTGCCAATGGGTCTGTTTGTCGCAAATGTGCACGATAGCGGGATGCGATTGCCTGCTTTCACGCGCAAACGCCTCGGCGCGGGCCTACAATTTTGCACTCCGATATGAAGGCCGGGCGCGCATCTCGCAAATGACGCCCCGCTATGGCCGACCAAACAGCTGCCCACCGCAGGACTACCCAAACCATGCAGAATTCCGACAACTATGCCCCCACCCGCAAACCCACGCGCCGCAAGCGGCTGTGGATCGCGCTGGCCGCCCTGGTGGTGTTGGGCGGCACGGCGACATTCTTCATCTCCAAAAACTCCACTGCACGCGCGGCCGATGAGGCCAAGAAGAATGCGCCTGCCGTCACGCTGGAGTTCACCCCCAATGACATTGCCACCGTGGCGCTGCAATCCCTGGTACGTACCAGTGCCGTCTCCGGCACGCTGTCCCCACTGAACCAGGCTATCGTCAAAGCCACGGTAGCGGGCGCGGTGCGCAAGGTCTTGGTGCGCGAAGGCCAAGCCGTGCGCCAAGGTGAAGTGTTGGCTGAGCTGGACACGACCGACCTGCGCACCCGCCTGGACGCCGCGCAGGCCGAGCAGGCCGAGCGGCGCTCCCGACTGGCCATAGCCGAGCGCAACCGCGACACCAACCAGGCCCTGCTCAAGCAAAGCTTTATCTCCCAAAACGCCTTCGACCAGTTGCTGAGCACCTACCAGGGCAGCGAAGCCGCCGTGCGCGGGTCCGATGCCCAGGTGCAGTTGGCCAAGAAGGCGCTGGATGACGCGGTGGTTCGCGCCCCCATCAGCGGCATCGTCGCCAAGCGCATGGTCAATGGTGGCGAACGCGTTTTGCCCGACGCTCCCATGGTCACCATCGTCGATCTCTCCCGCCTGGAACTGGAGGCCACGGTGCCCGCATCCGACATCGCCAGTGTCTCGCTGGGGCAGACCGTGCGCTTCATGGTCGATGGCTTTGGAGATCGCCCGTTCGATGGCAAGGTGGAGCGTATCAACCCCGTGGCCGAGCCCGGCTCGCGTGCCATCAAGCTTTTTGTGGCGGTGCCCAATGCCAATGGCCTGCTGCGCGGCGGCATGTTTGCGCAAGGGCAGATCACGTTGTCCAAGTCCGCGCCGGTGCCCGTGGTGCCGAATACCGCCCTGTTTGAAGAGGCTGGCCAGGCCTATGTGTTCACGGTAGAGGGTGGCAAGTTGGCCAAGCGTGCGGTGAAGCTCGGTGCACGTGACGAGGCCAGCGGCCTGACCGAGGTCAGCGGGGGGCTGAGCCCCGGTGCTGATGTAGTGCGCGTGCGCATGGGCAGCCTCAAGGTGGGGGCCCCGGCCATTGTTGTGCGCGCCAGTGCGGCCAAGCCCTCCTGATTTGTAGACGCAAGGAGCACGCCGCCATGTGGATCACCAAAACCAGTATCAACCAGCCCGTCTTCGCCACCATGGTCATGCTGGCACTGATGGTGCTGGGCATCATCTCGTACAACCGCCTGGGCGTCGAGCAGATGCCCGATATCCAGATACCCGGCGTGTGGATGCAGGTGCGCTACCCCGGCGCATCGCCCGAGCAGGTAGAAGCGGATCTGGCCAAGCCACTGGAAGAAGCCATCAACACCGTCAACGGCGTGCGCAATATCTTCACCAATTCCCTGGAAGGGCGTGCCGAGATATGGACCGAATTTGCGTTGTCCACCGACATGACCAAGGCGATCCAGGACGTGCGCGACAAGGTGGCGCAGATACGCCCTGGTTTCCCGCGTGACGCCAAAGACCCGCTGATCGTGCGGGGCCAGTTTGACAACGCACAACCCACCGCAACCTTTGGCATCTTGTCGGGCACGCGCAGCAAGCGCGAACTGTCCACCTTTGCCGACCAGCAGATCGTCAAGCGGCTGCAAGGTGTTTCGGGTGTGGGGCAGGTCACCCTGCGCGGCGCGGTGCAGCGCCAGGTGTCGGTGTCGTTGAAGCCGCAGCAGATGCTGGCCTACCAGATTGGCGTAGACGAGGTGGTCAACGCCATACGCCAGATCAACCAGGACATGCCCGCTGGGTCGCTGCGCGCAACCGAACAAGAGCAGCTGGTGCGCGTGGAGGGCAAGCTCAAAAGCGTGGAGGCCTTCAAGCACATCATCGTGGCGCGCCGCGCCGGCACTGCCGTGACGCTGGACCAACTGGCCACCATCACCGATGGCGAACGCGAAGAGCAATCCATTGCCCGCGTCAACGGTCAACCGGCGTTGACGGTCAGTGTGTTCAAAACGCAAGACGCCAACCTGGTGGCCGTGGGTGAAGACGTGGCCAAAGCAGTAGAGGGCTTGCGCAAACAGTTGCCGCCCGATGTAGAGATTCGCTCAATTTCTGAGAATGCCAGCTTCGTCAAAAACTCGCTCAACAACGTCAAGCACACCATCATTGAGGGTGGCATGCTGACCATCCTGATTGTGTTTCTGTTTTTGCATTCCTGGCGCAGCACCATCATCACCGGCGTTACGCTGCCGATCTCGGTGGTGTCGACCTTCATCGCCATGTATGCCTTTGGTTTCACCATCAATGCGGTCACGTTGATGGCCTTGTCGCTGTGCATTGGCTTGTTGATTGACGATGCGATTGTGGTGCGCGAGAACATCGTGCGCCATGTGGGCATGGGCAAGGACCACATCACCGCTGCGCGCGATGGCACGCACGAGATTGGCCTGGCCGTGCTGGCTACCACGATGGCCATCTGTGCGGTGTTCATTCCGGTGGCTTTTATGACCGGCATTATTGGCAAGATATTTTTTCAGTTTGGCATTACGGTCACGGTGGCAGTATTGGTGTCGTTGTTCGTCAGCTTTACGCTAGACCCCATGCTGTCGTCGGTGTGGAAGGACCCGGTCGAAAGCCGCTTTAGCTGGGTGCCGTGGTTGGGTCGCCTGATGGAGCGTGTGGAACACCGCGTGGACTGGCTGCACGCCGTCTATGGCCGCCTGCTGGAGCGCACGCTGGCACGGCGCAAGACCACGCTGGCGATTGCTGCCGTCATTTTTGCAGGCAGTTTGGGACTGATCCCCCTGGTGGGCAGCGAGTTTATGCCCAAGACAGACGAGGGTGTTTTTTCGCTCAAGATCAAGACGCCGGTGGGCACCAGCCTGATCTACACCAACACCAAGGTACTGCAGGTGGAAGAGGCGATCAAGATATTCCCAGAGATTGAACTGGTCAGCACTTCGGTGGGCGGCAATAGCCGCAACGAGGCCGAGTTGCTGATCAAGCTGGTGGACAAGCGCAAGACGGCGCGGCGCAGCCAGACCGAGGTCGAAAACGCCGTGCGACAGCGGCTCAAAAGCATCCCGGGTATAGAACCCTCGGTCGGTTTCAACAAGCCCATCTGGATCAACCTGATTGGCCCCGCGTCTGCCGAGCTGCCTGGCTTGCTGGATGAGGTCATGGGCAAAGTGCGGGCGGTCAAAGGCGTGGTCGATCTGGAGCACAGCCTGGAGTTGGCCAACCCAGCCGTCATCATCAAGGTGAACCAGGCCGTGGCCAGTGATCTGGGTCTGTCGCTGGAGCGCGTGGGCGGCGCGCTGCGCCCCTTTGTCAACGGCGACCAAGTCAGCAACTGGCTGGCACCCGACGGCCAAAACTACGAGGTCAATGTGCAGCTACCGCGCTCGGGTCGGCAAAAGTTGTCGGACTTGGGTGACCTGTATATCTCGACCAACAAGGTGGATGCCAATGGCACACCGGTGATGGTGCCGCTGCGCCAGGTAGTGGAGTTCATTCCATCGACCAGCCCGCAAGTCATCAAGCGTCAGAACCTGGAACGCCGCGTGGGCATTTATGCGAATGTGGAAGGCCGCCCCACAGGCGATGTGGCCAAAGAAGTGAAGAAGGTGGTGCAGGCCATTACGCTGCCACAGGGCTACCGTTTTGACATCAAGGGCGAGGCCGAGCAAAACGACGAGGCCGGTGCCGCCGCCACGGTGGCCATGGTGCTGGCGGTGATCTTCATCTACTTCATTCTGGCGTCACAGTTCGCCAGCTTTTTGCAACCCATTGCCATCATGGCTTCGCTGCCGTTCACGCTGGTGGGCGTGATGGCGGCGCTGATTTTGACGGGCTCTACGCTCAACCTGTTTTCCATCATCGGCTTCATCATGTTGATGGGCTTGGTGGTGAAGAATGCAATTTTGCTGGTGGACTTTGCCAACCAGTCCCAACGCGAGGGCTTGAGCCAGCACGACGCCGTGTTGCGCGCCGGTCAGGTGCGGCTGCGCCCCATCATCATGACCACGCTGGCCATGGTGTTCGGCATGCTGCCCATGGCCATTGGCCTGGGCGAGGGCAGTGAGGCCCAGGCGCCGATGGGCAGGGCGGTCATTGGTGGTTTGATCACCAGCACCTTGTTGACCCTGGTGGTGGTGCCGGTTCTGTACACGTATCTGGACAACTTGCCGCGTTGGTTTAAGCGTAGGTTTGGCAGGGCGCAACCTGTAGAGGAAAGGCCTATTTCTTCTATCGCCTAACGGTTGGCACTCCCTGTGCTACTGGGTACAAACCACTACAACAGGGCGGGTTGAAAACGTGCCCCATGCACTACGATACGCGCCATGCTAAATATCCCTTCTCGCATCGAGTTGGGCTTTGTCGGTGTTTGCCTCGCTCTTACCTTGAGTTTGGCCCTAGGCGCTATCCCTGCCTTTGCTGCATCGACGGCCCCGGTTTTATCCAAACCGTCGTTGATAAAAGCTCCAGTAGCACCCATTCAAACGGGTGTCTGGACATATGCCGTCTCGGCATATGCACCGCCCAAATATCCGGCTGACTTTAAGAACTTCGAGTATGTGAACCCAACTGCGCCCAAGGGGGGCACGTTGAACCTGAAACAGCCTGACCGGCGTAGCAGCTTCGATAAATTCAATCCGTTCACGACGCGTGGCAATGCGCCTGCGGCCATGAAGATTTTCGCATTGGAGACGCTGGGCATTCGCTCTATGGACGAACCCTTGGCCATGTATGGCCTGCTGTCGGAGTCCTTTTTTGTTGCGCCGGACCTGTCTTCCATTTCGTTTCGCCTGAACCCCAAGGCCCATTTCAACAATGGCGACCCGGTGACTGCGCAAGATGTTGTCTACTCGCTTGAACGCCTCAAGAGCAAAGAGGCAGGCCCTGAAATCCAGTCCGAAGTAGCTGATCTGGAGCGGGCCGTGGCGGTGGATGCCCGCACCGTGCGCATCGACCTGTCTGCCAAGACCGTAAATGCGGTGTTCGCTGCCGGCAGTTTGTGGGTCTTTTCGCACAAGTGGGGAGAGGGCAAAAAGTTTGATGAAGTAGTGACGGAACCGCCGATAGCCAGCGGTGCCTATGTCATCGATACCTTTGAGATGCCCAGCCGCATTAGCTTCAAGCGTGCGCCAGACTATTGGGGCAAAGACCTCGCTGTGCGCAAAGGGCATTTCAACTTTGACAACATTCGTTACCGCATGTACAGCGACGATGCGGTGGCTTGGGAAGCCTTTAAAGCCGGTGAGTTTGATATTTTCAAGGAATACCGTGCCAGCGCTTGGGTGCGCAAACACACTGGCCCTAAATGGGAAAACGGGACGTTGATCAAGAAAGCCTTCAAGACCGGGGCTGGCCAGGGCTTGCAGGCGTTAAACCTGAACCTACGCCACCCATTGTTTCAAGACATTCGGGTGCGCGAGGCCTTAATGTTGGCGTGGGACTTTGACAAGTACAACCAGTACCGCACCTTCACACACTCCAACAGCGTGTTCAATAACTCCGAGTTTGCCGCCACGGGTGAGCCATCTGTAGACGAATTGAAGTTGCTGGAGCCGTTTCGTGCGGAGTTACCACCTCGGGTGTTTGGCCCCGCATTTGTAGCACCGAGCAACTTGACCAGCCCCAACGCACTGCGCGAGCACTTGCGCCAGGCGCGTGACCTGCTGGCCCAGGCGGGTTGGAAGGTGGCTGCGGATGGCAAGCTGCGCAATGTCAAAGGAGAAGCGTTTGCCTTTGAATTCCTAGCCACCAACCAGCCGGGTACTCTGATCGACTACCAGCGTAACTTGGCGAAGCTGGGAATCACGATGACCGAGCGCCTGGTTGATTACGCTTTGTTCACGCGCCGCTTGGAACAATACGATTTCGATTTGGTAATTCTTGTGAGTGGAGACTTCACTTTGCCTAGTGCAGCAGAACTCGCGTCCAGCTACGGAAGCAAATCGGCCGATGAGCCAGGGAATAACAATGCTCTGGGCGTCAAGAGCCGGGCCGCCGACGCATTGATCGCGCGCGTCGGCGCAGCTACTAACTTGGAAGAACTGCGCACTGCGACCCGCGCCTTTGACCGTGTGGCGATGTGGAGCATTTGGCAGGTCCCCCAGATCTACGTGTCTGATGAGCAAATTTCTTACCGCAACCGCTTTGGTATGCCAACGACACAAGCCAAGTATTTTTCCGCAGACAACCACTTGGCATTTAGTTCGCCACCCTGGCCGCTTTGGACCTGGTGGAACAAGGAACCCAGTGAGGCCGCTGTGCGGAAGTAAACCAGCATGATTTCCTACATTTTCAAACGTCTCTTGCTCATGATCCCGACGCTGTTGGGAGTTTTGACCGTGACCTTTATCGTGATCCAGTTCGTGCCTGGCGGGCCGGTGGAGCAGGTGATGGCCGAGGCCCGGGCGTCGCAAAAGGGCGGAGACGGCGGTGGTTCTTACAAAGCGGGTCGCGATATCAGCAAGAAGCAGATCGAAGACTTAAAAAGGCTTTATGGCTTCGACAAGCCGGCCCATGTGCGGTACTTCGAAATGCTGGGCAACTTTGCGCGTTTCGATCTGGGAAGCAGCTTTATGCAAAATAAGGACGTGTGGACCCTGATAAAAGACAAACTCCCTGTCTCAATCAGCTTGGGGCTATGGGCTTTTTTGATCTCTTACCTGATATCCATTCCTTTGGGTATCAGCAAGGCAGTGCGCGATGGCAGTGCCTTTGACAGTGTGACCACATTGTTGGTGCTGGTCGGCTTTGCTATTCCCAGCTTTGTACTGGGCGTGTTGATGATCGTCTTGTTCGCAGGTGGCTCATTTTGGGACTGGTTGCCTCTGCGTAGCCTCACATCGGACAACTTCGCTGACCTCAGCCTGGCTGGCAAGATCAAAGACTACTTTTGGCATCTGACTCTGCCCTTGATCTGTTTGACCATTGGCAGCTTCGCCACCATCACGCTGCTGACCAAGAACACTTTTGTGGAAGAGATCCGCAAGCAGTATGTGTTGGTGGCCCGAGCCAAAGGGCTGAGCCAGCAAAGCGTGCTCTACAAGCACATCTTCCGCAATGCCTTGATCCCCTTGGTTACGGGTTTGCCCGCGGCTTTCATTGGCGCTTTTTTTGCTGGCTCAGTGTTGATTGAAACCCTGTTTTCCCTCGATGGTCTGGGCCTGTTGGGTTACCAAGCCGTCATTCGCCGTGACTATCCTGTGGTGCTGGGTTCTTTGTATGTTTTCACGTTGTTGGGTCTTGTGGTCAAACTGGTGGCCGATATGTTGTACGTGGCTGTGGACCCAAGGGTGCAGTTTGAGGCGGTGTCACGGTGAGCACGGTACCCATGTCTGAACCCCATGTCCCTACACAGGCCGTTGCGTCTGATGTGTCCAAGTCGCCCGGTCAACGCGCCTGGGCCCGCTTTAAACGCAACCGATTTGGCTATTGGTCCCTGTGGCTATTCTCGGTGTTGTTGGTGATTGCCACTTTTGGTGAGATGGTCAGCAACGACAAGCCCTTCATGGCGAAGATCAACGGCGCCACCTATTTCCCGATACTGAATAACCCCAGCGACCAGGCCTTGGGCGGCGACTTTGCTACACCAGCAGACTGGAAAGACCCGTTTGTTAAAGGCCTGCTGGCACAACCGGGCAACTGGAAAGTGGGTGCCATCAATGCAAACTCGGCCATGTCCATCGATTACTTTAGTCAGATCCCCAACCCCGCGGCCCCCAATGCGGCCAATTGGCTGGGTACCGACAAGTTCGGGCGCGACATGCTGGCGCGGCTGCTTTATGGCTTTCGGGTCAGCATCTGGTTTGCGATCGCGCTAACCCTGTCGGGGACGGTGATCGGCGTGATCATGGGTGCCGTACAAGGCTACTTTGGCGGTCGCCTGGACTTGACCGTTCAGCGATTGATAGAAGTTTGGGGCGCGGTGCCTGAACTGTATTTGCTGATCATTGTCGCGTCTATCTTCGAGCCGTCTTTGTTGCTGTTGTTGGTGTTGCTGTCGCTGTTCGGGTGGATCGGTTTGTCGGACTATGTGCGGGCCGAATTTTTGCGCAACCGCAACTTAGAGTTCGTAAAAGCGGCACGGGCGCTGGGCTTGTCTAACCTGCAGATCATTCGCCGCCATGTGTTGCCCAACTCGTTGACGCCCGTTATTACCTTCTTGCCGTTTCGCATGAGTGGTGCCATCTTCGCGCTGACCTCGCTGGACTTTTTAGGCCTGGGCGTGCCATCTAGCGTGCCGTCTCTGGGTGAGCTGCTGAACCAGGGCAAGGATTGGCTGGACGCCTGGTGGATCATCGTCCCCACCTTTTTGGTTCTCACCGTCTCGATGACGCTGCTCACCTTTATTGGCGATGCCCTGCGCGACGCCTTCGACACCCGTAAGTCATGAGCCAGCCTAATCTGCTTGAAATCGAGCACCTGACGGTGCGCTTCGGTCCGTCCACCGTCGTCAACGACGTGTCGTTTGCCATCCGCCCCGGCGAAAAATTTGCACTGGTTGGCGAGTCCGGTTCCGGCAAGTCCATTACGGCCATGTCGGTTTTGCGCCTCGCGGATGCGGCCACCACTACGGGGGCCCTCCGCTTCAACGGTGTCGATCTACTGACCAAGAGCGAGCGGGAAATGCGTGGCATACGAGGCGGCGATATCGGCATGATCTTCCAAGAGCCCATGACGGCACTGAACCCGCTGTACACCGTGGGCAACCAGATTGGTGAAGTGCTGGAACTGCACGAAGCCATGCGCCCCAATGCAGCCCGTGCACGCGCCATCGAACTGCTGGCGCAGACCGGGATCCCCGAGCCCGAGCGCCGCATCGACTACTTCCCCCACCAGCTATCGGGCGGTCAGCGCCAGCGCGTCATGATCGCCATGGCGCTGGCCTGTCGCCCCAAGCTGCTGATCTGCGATGAGCCCACCACGGCACTGGACGTGACCGTGCAGGCGCAGATACTGGATTTGCTGGATGCCTTGCAACGTGACATGGGCATGGCCTTGTTGTTCATCACGCATGACCTGAACCTGGTGCGCCGCTTCACCCACCGCGTGGGGGTTATGGAGCGCGGCAAGCTCGTCGAAATCGGTGAGACGGAGGCCGTGTTTGCGAACCCACAGCACGCCTATACCCAGAAGTTGATGGCCAGTCGGCCACAGCGGGTGGTGGTCGATGTGCCCGTCGATGCGCCGGTGTTGCTGTCGGGTCATAACGTTGCGGTCTGCTTCAGCAGTCCAGAGGGATGGTTTGGCACGCGGCACTTCAGGGCGGTAGTGGGGGCTAGCCTGCAATTGCGCCGTGGAGAGACGTTGGGCATTGTGGGTGAGTCAGGCTCTGGCAAGACCACACTGGGCATGGCCTTGTTGTCGTTGCAAAAAATTTCTGGCGGAGAAATCACGCTGGACGGACAGCGCATTGACAATGCGGACCGCAAAGCCTTGCGCAGCATGCGCCGACGCATGCAGGTGGTGTTCCAGGACCCGTTTGCGTCGCTGAGCCCGCGCATGACGGTCGGCCAGATCGTCGGTGAGGGCCTGGCCCTGCACAGGGCGGATCTGGACAAGGCCGCACGCGACCAGTTGGTGCTGCAAATGCTCGACGAAGTGGGCCTGAGCGCGCGCAATGGGGTTGCCGACGTGATGCAACGCTACCCGCACGAATTTTCAGGCGGCCAACGCCAACGCATTTCGATTGCCCGGGCCATGGTGCTGCGCCCGGAGGTGCTGGTGCTGGACGAGCCAACATCGGCGTTGGACGTTTCGGTGCAGCAGCAGGTTTTGAAGTTGCTGTCGGAGTTGCAACAGCGTTATGGCCTGAGCTATGTGTTCATCAGCCACGATCTGGCCGTGGTACGTGCCATGTCGCACCGGGTCATGGTCATGAAGAACGGCGACGTCATCGAGGAAGGCGAAGCGCAGGCTTTGTTTGACGCCCCGCAACAACCCTACACCCAGGCCCTGTTGGCGGCGGCGCATTTGGCCTGAGCGGTCGCACGCGGATTGGACGTGTTTTGAGGCAGCTTGATTCGAGTCAGGCCCTTTCGTCCAGCCGCACCCGCGCCGCGATGCAGTCAGGTCCCCCCGGACTCAGACGCAAACCGCTGGCTGGGTATGGGAGCTTAGCTTGATGTTGGGTTAAGAGTGCCTTGCGGTGATCGATAGTTGTAAATTAGTAAGAAATAGCTTAGTATTAAAGTACCAAGCAAAATCTTACTAATAATGAATACACCAAAAACCTTTGACGCCACCGCCTGCGCGGTGCAATTGCGCGCTGCGGTCATGCACCTCTCGCGCCAGTTACGTTCCGGCATGCAGCATGACGGCCTTGCGTTAGCGGTGCTCAGTGCGCTAGGCCAATTGCACCGCGGCGGCAGCATGACACCTACCGAGCTGGCACGGCGCGAAGGCGTCAAGCTGCAATCGCTGACCCGTTTGCTGGCAGAGCTGGAATCCGAGGGATGGATAGAGCGCAGCGCCAACGCAGCCGATGCCCGCCAATCCTTGCTGGTCATCACAACGCTGGGCAAGAGGCGCCTGGGTGCAGCGGCGAAGGGAGCCGATGCACCGTTGGCAAAGGCCATTGGAAGCCACCTCAGTTCACAAGACCAGGCGTTGTTATTGCGGGCCTGTGCACTGTTGATCAGTCTGAGCGACGCCATGCAACACGAGGAGACCCCCGTATGAGTCTCCTTCAGTTGTTGAAGCCGACGCTCAGTTCTGGCGTCCTATCGGGTCAGACGCTGCGGCATGGCTCGCAGTTGGCCGCCACGGTACTGCTGGGCTATGCTTTGGCAGCGGTGTTGGGGCTGCCCGAGCGCTTCTGGGTTGTCATCACGGTGTTGATCGTCATGCGGTCAGACGCTGGCTCCGCACTTGATGCAGGGTGGGACCGCGTGCAAGGTACAGCCGTGGGTGCATTGGCTGGCTTGTTGGGCGTGTACGTCCACCATGCAGGGGCTAGTGGCATTACGGTCACGCTCGTGATCGTCAGTATCCTGGCTTTTGGTAGCGCGGCCGTGCCTATGCTGCGCAGTTCGGCAGTCGCCGCATTGATCGTGCTGGCGGCCGGAGACCTTGCGGGGCATTCGGCGACAGAGGCGGCTCTGTTGCGGGTGGTGCAGATTGGCATTGGCGTGCTTGTCTCGGTGGTGGTGGCCAAGGCCACGTCGCAGTACAGCACCCGCGGGCGCCTGTTGGCCGGCTGTGCCGCCTTGCTAAGGCGCCTTGCATTGCAGCTGCAAACCCGCGGCCTGCGCTCACCGTCAACCGAGGTGCAAGCTGAAGCCGGTGCCTTGGCCATGCGCGCCGCCTTGCAGGGCTTGGCATTATTGGCGGGAAGTGCCGACCGGAAATTTCTCTGGTCGCGTTCCGAGACGATTCCGTTGCATGCTCGGCACCATCGGCGTATCGCTGCGCTGACCGCGCGTGTAGTGCAAGACGCTGTGGTACTGAATCGTGCGCTCGACCTGGTGCGCAGCGGCCATGCGGGGCAGGGCGAGCGCGTGGCAGTGGACGCAGCCAGTGCAGCGCTTTCCACTGTGGCCAACGCATTGGCTGGCACGGGATCTGGCTCACTGCTGGCGTTGCAACAATTGGCGCGGGACTGTGAAACAGGAGATACGCAGCATGAGCCAAGCGGCCGCTTGCTGGTTGCGCCGCTGCGTTTGTTGCTGGACGATTTGCAACAACTCAACGGGCATCTGCTGTTACGTTCTTGAAATACCCAATGCCATCACTGCAAACGAGAAGACTGCGACCAGCCCACCCCAGAACCAATAAGGCAGCCATAGAGCCTGGGCAATGACCGCGCTGTCAGACGGCATGGTCACACCGTTGACGATGGCCTGGTCCGAAAACAGATATCCTAAATTGTTGAACCATGCAAGGCACAGAGTGGCGGCGATCAGGTGCAGCACAAAGGAAGCGGCGGCCTCAGGCAGCGCTTTTGACGCTATGCCCAATGCGACAGCCACTGCCAGCAGAAAGGCAACGCCAAACGCATTGCGTGACCATAGCGCCATGGATACCAGCAGCAAGACGGAGACCGCCAGTAGCACCCTGCGCGCGAAACGAGGTTTGCTGGAAACCAGCAACAGGGCAACGCCTGCAATTGCAGGCCCAGCCAGCCCACCGGCGGCAATGAAGGCAGAGGCCAATCGCCCCGGATTTCCACGCCAGACCGCCACGCCCGAGCCATCCGCGTGCAGCAGCATCTGGTCAAACTCTGCGCCGGTCAGGAGGGCGGTCAGGCCGTGCCCCATCTCGTGCGCGTAGGTCGCCAACAGCGTCAGCGGATATAGCAACTGGCGGCCATAGGGCAACTGCCAGATCAATACGATGGCGGCAGTGGACAGGATCAGCAGGTTACGGGAACGAATGGGTTTCAAGTTTGGGCTGGCATTGTTTTGAATGCCCAAATGATGTTGTGTACTTGCAGTCAATTGTGTCGCCTTCCCAGATGGAATTGGCAACGCTGCTGGCTCGATTTTGCAATTCCGCATAATTTTAGAATATTTGTTCTAGAACATTTATACTGGAGTCTGAGAAAACCGCCTGCTTCGGGTCGGTACCTTTATTGCGTCACCCTTGGCGCTGCATCACATCTATAAGGAAACGTCACTTGAACTTCTGGCTAAAACCCACCAATCGCATAGCGGTCGTACTCGCCATCTGTTCCTGCTGCCTCCCGCTCAGCGGTTGGACTGCCGACGGGTCAGTGAAAATTCAAGAAATCGTGGATGCTGCTATTCGCCCCCTGATGGTGGAGCACGATGTGCCTGGCATGGCAGTTGCCGTGACGGTCAATAGCCAAGCTTATTTCTTTAACTACGGCATTGTGTCGCGAGTAAAAGATACGCCAATCAGCGAGAAAACGCTTTTCGAACTCGGTTCCATTAGTAAGACTTTCACTGCGACACTGGCCTCCTATGCGCAGGTGCTCGGCAAGCTATCGTTTAACGACAACCCTGGCCAATACCTGCCAGAGTTAAAAGGTTGCGCGATCGACAAAGCGACCCTGCTCAATCTCGGTACCTATACTGCGGGCGGCTTGCCATTGCAATTTCCAGACGAAATCTCTAACGACCAGATGTTGGGCTACTTTCAACGATGGAAGCCCGACGCCGCGCCCGGCCGACAACGTCGATATTCGACCCCCAGTATCGGCCTACTCGGTTACATCACCGGGCTCGCCCTAAAGCGTGACTTTGCTGACGCCATGGAAAGCCAGCTTTTCCCGCAACTGGGGCTAGAGGGCAGCTACCTCCGTGTGCCGGACGATGCGATGGAAAATTATGCATGGGGATACGACAAAGAGAACAAGCCGGTCCGGATGAACCCAGGCGTATTTGCTGCGCAAGCCTATGGTGTCAAATCGAACACCGCCGACATGATTCGCTACGTGCAAGCGAACATCGAACCGAGCCGATTGCAGGGCCCCGTGCGAGCTGCGGTTGAAGGCACCCATGTGGGCTACTTCAAGTCTGGCGCCATGGTGCAAGGGCTCGGATGGGAGCGCTACCCCTACCCAGTGACTTTGAAGCGCCTGCTGACTGGCAACTCCTACGACATGATCTTGGACCCGAACCCCGCGACCCAACTGCCCGTGCCGCTAGTGGAGTCCAGGCGAACGCTGTTCAACAAGACGGGCTCCACGGACGGATTTGGGAGCTACGTGGCATTCGTACCGGAGAAAAAAATTGGGGTGGTGATACTGGCGAACAGAAACTACCCAATTCCTGCGCGCATCAAGGCAGCGTATGCGATCCTTGAGCAGATCGTGCCCGCCACGCGATAGGTGAAGGGTCCAGCCTCACTTTGCCGCTACCACCTTGATGCGTGCGTTGGGCGCCTCGCCAAACATCTCCGGCGCATACATGGCCTCTACCCGCGACGGTGGCAACGAGAACTCCCCTACGTTGTTCAGCCGTATGGTGTACTCCATCTTGACCACACCCTTGGGCATGAACTGGTAGTAGCTGCGGAAGGACTCGAAACTGCGCTCCTCGAATGCCGCCCAACCGTCACCATCCTTCTTTTCGCCCTGGGTTGCAATCTCGCTGTCACGGCCCAAGCCGCTGCCCAGGATCGTCGCGCCACCGGGCACCGGGTCGGTAATGACGGCCCAACTCATGTCGGCGCTGGCGTTCACTTCCAGTGTGATACGTAGCACGTCTCCACGGGTGTAGCTGCCTGCGGGCAGCGCCTTGTTGGCCTGCTCCACCGGAGTGATGGTCTTTTTGATCTGGTAGCCGGCGTTGAACGGTTCCTTGAGTTGAATCGCTGCGACCGACTGCAAGGTCAGCCAAGGCTTGCCGGGGCCTTGGTGGGTCACAGTCAGCGTGTCGTTCGGCGCCGACTTGCTCCACGGCAGGAACATGCTGTTGTGGCGGAAGTTGCCCGGCGACGCTGGCGCGCCAAACCAGGTGGTTTGGTGCGGTGCGCCGGATGCATCGGTGGTCTTGATGCGTTCGACCTTGCTCCACTCGACCGATGTTGCACCCGCGCCGCCCGCAGCGTTTTCCAAGCTCTTCATGGACGCCTTGGTCGTGCCGGCAACGGTGACCGCTTCAAACTTGGCCGAGAACTTCTCCAGCGCCAGACCACCCCACAGGTTGGCAGTCGTCGTGTGCCATGCGCCACCTTGCTGGCGGCTGATGAAGCCATTGGCCAGGCGGCCCATGTCGTCCTTCCAGGCTGGGTCGTCCATGACAGCCAGCATCAGGCGCGCAGTGTTGACGTCGCCGTTTTGCATCAGCCACCACCAGTAGTCGTCCTTCTCAGTGCTGAAGATCATCTTCGTGCCCTGGTAGCTGATGCGGCTGCGCAAGATCTGGTTCGCCTCGGCGATGCGTTTGTCGCGGTCCGGTGCATCTTGCACGCGCTTCAGGACATTGAGCCAGTCAATGACGGTGTGGGTCGGCCACTGGTTGGGCGCTATGGCGATGCTGCCCAGCATGCGGCCCTGTGCCTTACCGTAGCGCGACAGGGCTTCGATGGCGGCTATCTTGCGCATGTCCAGGTCTTTGCGTGGGCTCCAGAAGCTGCGCTGGATGCGGCCCTCCACAAAGGCGATCAGACCGCGCTCCATGGGTGCGCGAACGTCATCGCTGAGTGCAAACGCCGGGTTGATGCTGGCAGCCTCGTGCGTAGCGCTCAAGAGGTAGGCCGTCAGCGTATCGCTGCCATGGTTGGCCTCGCCATCGCGTGGCGGGAAGTAGTTGGCCAGACCGTCGCTGTCCAGATAGCTCGGGATTTGCGCGGCCACGGTCTGCCATAGCTTGCCGTCGCGCAGGCCGACCGACTTGCTGGTCTTTTGCTCCAGGCAGATGAAGGGATAGTTGGCAAACCAGTCTTTGACGCCCGGCAAGCCTTCGGCCAGCTTGGGTTGCAACGACATCTTCAAGCCTCCGCGCCCTGGGAGCGCATCGGCGGGTGCGTTGACGTCCAGGCTGAAGGGCCCGTCAAGCTGCACCAGTGTGGCCTGCTGCACGGTCAGCGGCACGGCAGGGATGATGCGTTGACGTGCCTTCAGTGCGTCTTTGGCACCCGTGATCGTGTCCTTTGCTTCGATCTCCCAAAGGATGGCCTCAGAGCGGATCTGGGCCAGTTGCGCGGGGGCTGTCACCATCCACGCCACTTCGCGCGCATCACCGGCGGGAATGTCCACGGTCTGCATGGGCAAGTCCAACAACGTGGCACGCGGTGTCACTTCCACCTTCATGGCTTGCTTGGTCGTGTTGCGAAGGGTGAGCTGGGCGCGGAACTGGTCGTCTTCTCGCACCAGTGGAGGCAGGCCACTGATGATCTGCAGGTCTTGTGTGGCGCGAATGCTGGTAGAGCCCGTGCCAAACAAGCCAGTCGATGCATCAGCCACGGCAACGATCTTGAAGGTTGTCAACGCGTCATTCAATGGCACGGTCACCACGGCTTGGCCGTTGGCGTCCAGCTTCACGGCAGGGTTCCACAGCAGCAGGGTCTCCAACAGCTCGCGCGCACCGCTCTTGCCACCACCGCCACCAGCAGGCACGGCCTTGCGGCCATAGTGCCTGCGGCCAATGATTTCCATTTGGGCGGTAGACGTTTCTACGCCCCATGACCGGCGCTGCAGCATCGCATCCAGCAGGTTCCAACTGCTGTTGGGCATCAGCTCCAAAAGCGCCTGGTCTACCGCCGCCAGCGCCACTTCGGCATTGGCAGCGGGCTGGCCATTGGGCAGTTTCACCTGAATGGTCACCTTAGCCTGGCTGCGCACGGCGTAGCTTTCTTTGTCGGCCTTGACGCTCACGTCCAACTGGTGGGCTTTGGTGCCCACGCGGATTTCGGCCACACCCAAGCGGAAGGCCGGCTTGCTCAAGTCGACCAGCGCGGTGGGGGCTACGTATTCACGACCCTCGTACCAGAATGAAGTCCACCACTCGCGGGGCGCCTTAAAGCCCCACGTGAAGAAGCTGTACCACGGCACCTCACGCAATCGCCCACGCAGCGCAAGCACGTTGACATACACATTGGGTCCCCAGCCGTCTTTGATCTTGACGCTGACGGTTGGGTCCTGGCCATTGAGTTGCACCACTTGGGTCTCGATGATGCCTTCGCGTTCTACCGACACCAGAGCGGTTGCAAAGCGGAACGGCATACGGACCTGGAATTTGGCGGTCTCGCCGGGTTGGTAGCTCTTCTTCTCGGGCAGCAGGTCGATACGGTCCGTGTTGTCGCCACCAAACCATAGCTCGCCCTGCTTGGTGACGAACACCGACGATGCGGCCTGGATGCTATTGCCCGCGTTGTCTTTGGCGGTGACGACCAGCTCCACTTCACCGGCTTCGTTGAGGCTTGTCTCGCATAACAGAAGGCCGCGTGAATCGCTCTTGCCGCTGCATACGCTACCCAGCTCTTTCACGCTGGTCTTGTTGTCATAGGTGTAGAAGCCACCCACCATGCGCTTGCGGGTGGTGGTGACGATGCGCGCTGTAGCTTTGACTTCCATCGCTACATCGGCCTGCGGCTTGCCCGTCAAATCCAAAGCCAGCGCCTGGAATTTGATGCGCTGACTGCTAGAGACCCACCCCTCGGTTTTGATACCCGCCACCACCGCGGCGGGCCACAAGGTCTGTGTGCTACGGATGGTTTGAACCTCACCATTGGGGTCGGAGTAGGTGGCTTCCAGCAACAGGTCTTGCGGCTGGCGGCTGGTGGGTACTTTGTCCACCGTCAATTTGCCGGCGCCATTCTTGTCCAGAGTCAGGGGCAGCTTGTCGGCGATGACTTTGGAATCGGCTGTGGCGTCCGGTTCTTCTTCACTTTCAGGGCGGTTCTCTTTGCTGCCACGCGGCGCCTGGAAATTGAACTCTGAAAAATCTGCGTAACTCAAATACTTGCCGCGCACCAACGCAGACACGCGCACTGGCAGGTTGACTGCACCGCCGCCCGCCACGTAGTTGATTTGCACGTCAACGGGCACGGTCTTGACGTTGACCAGAGCCTTCTTATCACTGGGGGCGACGCGGCCCTCAAGCACGGGCAATCGGAATTCTTCAACCCGAAACGAGCCGGTGGTGAATGAGCGGTCCTCTTTGGCGCCACGCAGCTCCACCTGGTAGACGCCCAATTTGGCGGCGGGTGGAATGGCAAATGTGCTCTCAGCGCTTTGCCCCCCAGTCGCCGTTTTGCGCCATGCCAAATCCTGTGTGTACTGCTGGCCGCTACCCACATGGGTTAGCACCAGGGTGTTGGGTTGTGCGCTGGTCAAGCCAAAGCCCTTGCTGGTCTCGGTACGCAAGATGTGTTTCATGGACACGGTCTCGCCCGCGCGCAAGAGCGTGCGGTCAAAGATGGTGTGCGCCCGCTCGTCGGGCCGCACTTCGCGGCTGGTCGGCAGGTTGAAGCGCCAGGGCTCGATACCACGGTTCCAGTCGCTCCAGGTAAACGCCATGTCGTTGACTACGCCTTTACCGTCGGCAGCGGGCTGTGGCGCACGTGCGCTGACAAAATAAGCATGGTTGTAGGAGCCCTCTGCGTTGCAGGTTGGAGCCTCTGGCGATATGCCACTCAAGCTGGCAATACCCTGCGCATTGGTTACTGCATTGCCAAGCTCGCGGCCCGCACAATCGGAGACGCGGACCTGTGCGTTTGCCACTGGAGCACCTTTGTCCAGCGTAGTCACCCATGCCACCGCATTTTCACGGCCCAACTTGAAGTGAACGCCCAGGTTGGTCACCAGTGCAGAGGTTCGTACCACCATGGTGCGGCCATCACCATGGCGGTCATCTAACAGCGATGAGCCCAGCTTTTTTGAACTGATTTCCAGCACATGAAAGCCAGCCGACAGTGGTATGCCAACCACTTCAAAAGGGCGCGGATCGTTGGTAGCGGGTTTGGGAAGGTCTAGGGTTTTGACTTCGGCTTGGCCGTTCAGCAGCGCCAGCATGCGGGATTGCACTTGGTCCTTATCATTTGCGTCCAGCACCTTGGGCAGCGGCCCTTTGACATCCTTTGCCGCAATCTTGCGGGACACGGTGAAGTTGTCGTAGCGTTGCACTTTCAAGAACCATTTGATGATGTCGGCATCAGTGCTGGGTGTGAAGGTGCTGACCTTGCCCGCATCCGCAGTTGCCGCGATCGCAGTCTGCCCCACTTTGAGCCCCTTCGTGGCTAACGCTGCCTCGACATTGCGCAGTGTGACCGGCAGCATGGCAATGCCATCAGGCTCTGCAAAGCGCTCCACAATTCCAAACGGTGCAGCGGCAAATTTGGCCAGTGGCGGCATGGCGCCGGTGGAAACCTTGAGCGGAAAGCTGTCGGCGTTGCGCAGCGTGCGCCCAGACGCATCTTTAAATCCCTTTGGCAACTCCAGCGCAAAGGCGGTCTGTTCTGGAAAGATCTCCTTGAAGCTGACGCTGTTGACCACATGGTCTTCGTCTGCCGAGGCATTGCCATCGCGGTCGGGTGTGGGGGCGTAGCTCTGCTTGTCGGATTTGAGGCGAATGCCGTCCAGTAGCTTGGCTGACACCGGTGAATTGAAGTTCAACTGCATGGGGCGAATGGGCAGGCAAGCGCTTTGTGCGTTCTCACGCTCACAGTTGAACGTCGCCGCAAAGGGTTCGCGCACCTGGAAGGCAAAGCGCTTTTCCACCGAGTTGGCCACGCCACTAGCGTTGCTGCCACTGGCTGGTGTGCTGACGCCCTTGCCATAGACCAGTTGCACCTTGGCAGAAGGCGTCAGTGTGCGATTGCAGGCAAGCGTCACCACACTCAAAGCGTCTTTGGCAGCGGTGGCTTCCAGTCCTTGCGATTTGAGCAATGCTGCGCGGTCCTTTCCGTCAATCAGGCGGATGGCTACGCGCTCGCCAAGGCCTTCGACCGAGCACCACACATTGGCCTGCACGCTGGCCAATGTGGCCGGTCCGTTCAATCGCAACGTAAAGAACTGCTCCTCGTCAATGCGGTTACCGGCGTAGGGTTGGGTGCTTTGTACAAACGGCCCGCCGGTGTTGAATTTGTAGCTGGTAGCGCCGGTCAGTTCCAAGCCTTTTGCTGACTTGAAGCCCGCGCGCACGGTCAGACTGCAAGTCACCCCGGGGGGTAGATCGTTTTCAAACTCATAGGCCCAACTGCGGTCTGTGACCCAGCGGCCCGAGCCTTTGGTAACCTGCGCATCACTGCAACTCAAGGTCAACGGCGCCTCTGCCTTGGGGTCTCCAAAGTTGACGGCACTGTCATCGAACTTGGCCACTACCTGGCGCACCCGGGCTATCTCCCCTTGGGGCGAGACGCTGACGAGTTGGAATGCGTGTGCTTGCAATGCCGCAGTCGCCAGCAGCGCTGCGCAAGTTTTGTAAACGATGTTGTGGCCCACAATTGCTCCCGGTATGAACCGGCGAGGTTAGCCGATTTGGAGGCCTATCCGTCTAACGCTGTGCCTTTTCCATGCCGTATTTTTTAAAAATCCGGTCATAGGTCCCATTGGCCTTGATGATTTCAAGGCCCGTGTTGAATGAACCTATTATTTTCTGGGCCTTGGGGTTTTGCATACCTACGGTGATATACAAAGGGTTGACCGACAACGGTGTCTTGGCGAACTCAATACTCTTCAAAGCCTCGGGATCTTTGAAACTGATGATCGAGCGCGCAACTATTTCATCTTCCAGTGTCAGGTCAATACGTTGGCGCAGCAGCTTTTTGATGTTGGTCATCAAATCGTTGCCGTTCTCACGCTGGAATGCATTGGATGATCCAAAGGCATCGCTGTAACCGTAACCCCGGATGGTACCGACTAGCTTGCCAGTAAGGCTCTCCAGACCATTGAACTCGAAGGTATCGCCCTTGCGCTTGATAAAGCGTACGTAGCCCACAGAAAAGGCGTTGCTGAACAGCAGCACCTTGGCTCGCGCATCGGTGCGCCAGGTGAATGGCAGTATGTCGTAGCTGCCGTTTTTGATGCCGCTCTCCGCCCGCGCCCAAGGCACATATTCCATTGTCATGGAATGGCCCTGGGTCTTGAAAGCTGCGCGAATAATTTCCAGACCAAGTCCGCCGTCAGGGTTGTTGGGGTCGCCATAGGGCGGGTAGGGGTCTCCGGCAGCGACAAAGGTGTCGGCTCTGCAGGATGTCGCCAGCAGGCTGAGCGTAACTGCCACGCCAACTATCCACCAATTTTTTGTCATCGATATGTCCAACGGAGTCTATAAAGGCCGCTTGGGCGACGGCTTGGGGCCGTGACGGGCAGCTCGTTTGTAAACTTTGTCAGCATACGCACTTGGTGTCAAGTATGGCCCCGCACATTGACGGAATGGTTGAGGGGGGCGCTTAGGTTGATGCTTACTTGAAATAATAGTTGTGTGCGTAAATCCGAGCTTGCCCAAAATTCTATTGTTCAGGAGCTTTCACCATGTTCACCATCGAACCGATTGGACACGTAAGGTCAAGTCGCCAACTACCTCAAGACGATGACTGGAGCGCTGAGACTTCATCCATCGAACTGGCAGGCGCGTTTGGCGAGGACGCGCTGATGGGATTGGAGGCGTTTTCGCACGTCGAGGTCATCTACCTGTTCGACCGGGTCACGCCAGACAAGATCATTTGCGGGGCGCGCCATCCCCGCAACAACCCGGAATGGCCTCTTGTAGGGATTTTCGCGCAGCGCGCGAAGAACCGGCCCAACCGCATCGGCAGCACGATCGTCCAACTGGTAAAGGTTACGGGTAGACAGCTTCATGTGCTCGAACTTGACGCCATCGAAGGCACGCCCGTAATTGACATCAAGCCGGTGATGGTCGAGTTCCTGCCCCGCACAACCGTGCGACAGCCTGATTGGTCCCATGAACTGATGCGACCATATTGGCGATCGCCTACTTAGCTGCAGGTAGATGCAGATACCCATGTTTCAACTGTCAGATGGCGACCTTGCGGGGAGAAGGATGAGCACTACGACCCCAAGCAAACCCACCCACTTGGCCACCGAAAACAAAGTCATAGGGCATGCAAACACGGCCGCCCACACCCCGTTGCCACGGGCCAGGCACCACACTACCAGCCAACTTGCAAAGTTCTCCAGCAGGTCACTGCAGACTGCCACTGGCAGCGCCCAGCCCAATGTGTTCAGCCACGCGGCTGGCACTTGCCCGGCCCGGCCCAAACCAGCGTGCCGGGCAAACGCCGCAACGGCGAACCATGACAACACATAAGCATAGGCGCTGATCAAGCCGGTGTCCCAAACCAACGCCCACAGCGGTGAACCAAAACGGGCTTGCGAGCTGCCGAGGTCGGTCCCCTGCCACCACAGCATTTGCCAGTGCGCAAACGCTGCATTCTGCGCAAAGTCACTTCCCAGGCGCGCCACGAAGGCCTGCCATCCCAGTGTCCATGCGATCGGGCTGGCATTCAGTGCTTCACCGTGTGCAAACATGAAAAACAATACTACCAGTAGCCCCGTGGTTAAGCCCTTCATTGGGCGCGGTTTTGCCCAGACGGTGTTGTTCGGAAAGTGGTATGCGTGCTCCGTCACGCTTGCGTGCTCCTGCGCCAACACCGCTTGCGATTCGCCGGAGTCCAAACTTACTTTCCCCGTATGCCTCACGGACATGCCGGTCAATGCCCACAGCGGGCTGGTATAAAACTGGCTGTGCACAAGCGGTGCGGTGTGGGACTCGACTGCATGGGAAAACGCCGACGCCACGGCGGCCTCCGAGTCGAGCAACGCGTTGTTGTATTGCAGCGCTAATCCGCACTGCACTGCCTCGCTTACCAGCCAGCACAGCGCGCGATCCGAAATGCCGGTTTGTCCCCACACGAAGCCACCACCGATATCGCAGTGGGCGCCCCGAAACCACAGTTGCTTGATTGTGGCTGGTTTTTGCGTTGACGTTTGGTAGATTCCATTGTTGTCAACGTAGAGCCTGGGCTTGAACTGGGCCCGCTGCTCGTCCAAAGCCAGGGCATGTCGTACGTTCAAGAAGTGCTTGTTCCGGATGGTCGGGAACGCCGTAATCTTTGCGCTGAACGGCCCCATGCCGACCGAGTCCACGGTGTCCCAAACACCAACAAACTGAATTTCCACTACGCGCGACGCGGCATCCGCAAAGAGTTCGGATGCCTGCTTGGCGATGGCTGCTATCTGGACTTGCTTGAGCTCGCGGTCCGAGAAATAGGTATGGATCAAAGTAGGTAGCATCGATTCCATGTGGGGCCGCAAAACACCAAACTGATTGACCAGTCCGGCCACGCTGCGCGCAGTAAATGCGCCACGGGAAAAACCGAAAATGTAAATTTGGTCACCTGGCTGATAATTGCGCATCAAGAACAGATAGCAGTCGGCCATGTTCTCGTAAACACCGCGCCCAAAGGCGAGGCCCGCCACCCGTTGTGCCCAACGGCTTAGGCCGTCAAACCAGGTGGCACCGGGCAATTCGCCCGGGTTGCCGACACCCGGGTCATAAAACACGATCTGGTTCGCATTTGCCGGAGATTGGGCTAACAATTGCGTCAGTTTGACGACATTTGTGTCGCTGGAGTTGCCGGTCAAATTGTTGTTGGTTCCGTCACAACAGATGACAAGCTGCCGCCCCGATGGGATTGAATCCATTCTTGTGCCCCCTGGTAGACCGAGAGTGGCAGTCTAGCAACCCCTTCGAGAGTCTGGCAAGGGGCGCGCTGGGCAATTTCGTGCACGACAATGGGTGTCGGTGGCCGTTGGCAAGTAGGCATTAATTAGCTTCTCAAACCTCTCTATGCATGCGTTTTACAGCGACCAGTTTGTCTTGCCCCTGCCCGATGGCCATCGCTTTCCGATGGCTAAGTACCGCATGCTGCGCGAGCAGTTGTCCATCCACGTGCCAGAGGTCCGCTGCCTGGAAGCGCCCCGCGCCAGCGACGGCGAACTCGCCTATGCCCACAGCCCTAGCTATGTGGACGCGATTGCGCACGGCACGGCCAGTCCGGCTGCACTGCGCGAGATTGGTTTCCCCTGGAGCGAGGCCATGGCCGAACGCGCGCGCCGCTCAGTGGGGGCTACCATCGCCGCGGCGCGGTTGGCACTGACGGAGGGCGTGTCCGCCAATCTGGCAGGTGGCACGCACCATGCTTATGCCGACAAGGGCGGTGGGTTTTGTGTGTTCAACGATGTGGCCGTGGCCAGCCGCGTGGTGCAGGCTGAATGGGGCCGCACCCACGCGCGCAGCGGTGCGGAACCGCTGCGCGTGGCGGTCATCGACCTGGACGTGCACCAGGGCAATGGCACGGCCCATATCTTCAGAGAAGATGAAAGCGTATTCACGCTGTCCCTGCACGGCGACAAGAACTTTCCGTTCCGCAAAGAAGCCAGTGACCTGGACGTGCCACTGCCAGATGGCTGTCAAGACCATGAATACTTAGCCGCGCTGGATGTTGCACTGGTCGAGTTGGACCGCCGTTTTGTACCCGGCCTGGTGATGTACTTGGCCGGGGCGGACGCCTTTGAAGGTGACCGCCTGGGTCGCCTCAAGCTCACTATGCAGGGCATGCGAGACCGGGACCAGCGCGTGTTTGACTGGTGCGGTACCCGCAGGTTGCCGGTGGTGGTGCTGATGGCCGGGGGCTATGGCGTTCGGATAGAGGAGACGGTGGCCGTGCAGGTCAATACTTACCGGCTTGCTGAGAAATATGGAAGTCGGTGGGGACGCGGCTAAAGCCGATTTTTTTTGCGCGGCATGACCCCGCACAACATATGCAGCGGGCTCACCCCCCATCCGCTGACTCTTGGGGTTAGGATTGATGCACCCATGAAACCCGTTTGCTCACTGCTCAAACTTTGTCGTGTTCCGGCATTTTTTGGCTGCCTTTTGACTTTAGCGGTCGCCGCGCAGGCTCCTTTGGACTTGCGCATGGCGCTGGTCATTGGCAACTCGAACTATCCCGGCAACGCTTTGATCAATCCTGTCAACGATGCGATAGCGATGGGGGCTGCGCTGCGCGGACTGGGGTTTTCGGTCCTGGAATTGCGTGACGCACCCAAAGACCAAATAGTTGCTGCAGTGTCTCGAATGCAAGATGCATTAAAGGGCAAAAACGCTATTGGCATGTTGTACTACGCTGGCCATGGGTTGCAGTTGGATTGGCGCAATTACATGATTCCTGTCGATGCCAAATTGACCAAGGCATCGGAGGTCGCAGCGCAGGCGGTGGATGTGAACTCCGTTATGGACGCTTTCAAGATTGCCGGCAATCGCATGAACATCGTGGTGCTGGACGCCTGCAGGGACAATCCATTCGGCGATGCGCTGGCGACCAAGGGCCTAGCACCTATGGACGCTCCAGCGGGTACTTTTTTGGCCTATGCGACCGCGCCAGGCAATGTGGCGGAGGACGGAGATACTTCGGGCAGCAATGGTTTGTACACCCGGTATTTGTTGCAGGAGCTGACCAGGCCGGTAGCGCGCATCGAAGACGTGTTCAAGCGCGTGCGCCTCAACGTGCGTCAGCAAAGCGGAGGGCGACAGATCCCCTGGGAAAGCACTAGCCTGGAGGATGACTTCTATTTCAACGACGGCAAGATTGCGCCGCCGGTACAAGTTAGTACAACCGAGCTTGCACGGACGTTTGCCGTTGAAAAGCAGGATTGGGCCGAGATCAGCGCCTCTAGGAACGCCGCAGATTTTTTTGCCTTTTTGGTCAAGTACCCCAACGGGTTTTTGGCGGAGCAGGCGCAGTTTAGGTTGGACCAGGTGCAACGCACATTGCTGACGGTGCCGCCCGACAAAAATGGCGTCCAGCCACTCCCCAGTGGGCGTCCCAGATTCCAACGCGGTGACGAACTGGTGTGGGAGACGACCGACGGATTCACCAAGCAACAGACCCGTAAAAGAAGTAAGGTCACCTATGCTGACGAAGACAAGGTGGAATTTAATGGCGGTGCGGTCATCTTGGACCAGATGGGCGGTATCAAGAAGAACCGCTTTGGAGCGAAGGATCCCGTCCTGGCGCTTGCACCTGCCGATATAGCTTTGGGCAAGTCCTGGCACACGGCCTTTACCAATACGCGACCGGATGGTTCGCGTGAAGATAATTTCTACGACAGCAAGGTTGTCGCGCTGGAAGAGATTTCTGCTCTGGGGCGAACGGTCAAAGCCTACAAGGTGCAGCGCAAAGCCCAAGTTCGCCAGCCCATCAAGGAGTAGCCCGTGAAACTTGCCCGATGGTTTCATGCATTCGGTTGGGTATTAGCCGTTTTCTTGTGCGCAGGTAGCGCCTATGCAAAATTGCCGGGCAAAAGTTTTGCGCAGGTCTGGCGGATCAGTGGTGGCGTAACCGCTGGATCGCCGCCCTCGGCGCAGGTCCGCGGACTGAAGTTGGGCGACAACGTCTATGTGGGGGAACGGCTGCAGGCCGCAGCGAACGGGGAGGCTGTCTTGCGCATAGAAGATGGCGGCTACTTGGCGATACGCCCTGGGGCCCAGTTTTTGGTCGAAGACTTTACGGCTAACAAAACTGGCAACGACCACTTTTCAATACGCCTGGTGCAGGGCGGATTGCGACTGATCACCGGTTGGATAGGCAAACTCAACCCTCAAGGCTACCGCGTGCAAACACCTTCGGCAATCATTGGCGTGCGGGGTACAGACCACGAAGCCTATTTTCTGACCGATCAGATGGCGTCTGCCTGGTCACAGAAGAGCGGTACGTATGACAAGGTAAATTCCGGGCAGACCTACTTAAAGACGGCGAACGGCAGTGTGGACATTGCGTCGGGCCAGGTGGGGTTTGATCGTTCTGCACCAGTCTCCAAAACCAGAGCGCTCATCACACTGCTGTTACCCGTCATCCTGGACAAGGTACCCGAATTCTTCGTGCCAGGGCAGTTTGACTCTGAACTGGACCAACTGTCGCCCAAGGCTGTATCTGAGAATGCGCAGCCCACCACGGCAACTGCGCAAGATGCCTGGCGCTCAGACGGTTTGCAGGTGTCTGCAAAAGAAATGCGGCAAACGCCTGCGCGCCTTCCCAACGGACGTTGCAACGCAGTGGGCGTAGCGCAGGCTTGGCTCTCTCAATTAGATGGCGCATTGTCCCGCAAGGATGTGCCTGGGGTTTTGGTGTTGTTTGCAGCAGACGTGCGAATTCGCGCAGCAGTTACCGATGCATCGGGTGGGACGAGGACCGTAAACCTGAGTCGGGACGAATTCGCCTCTGGAACGATGGCTGCATTGAAAGCCCTGAGCGACTACAGCCAGCGGCGACTGTCGGTGTCTGGCAAGCCGGTGGACGCCAATACTTGTGATGTCGTGTCGGTCAAATCCGTTGTCATTGAGCAAGGTAAACAGAACGGAAAACCCTACCGTTTCAAGACTTTGGAGGAGTACCAATTGGTGCAAGTAGAGGACCAGTGGCTGGCTACCACTGCCTCGTCAAGACAGCAATAGAAGACAGAAGCTACACCGGCCCGCGAGCAGGCTTAGGGTATCAAATCCGCGACCCCATCCCAGGCCTCAGGCGCCAAGCGGCCTTCGTATCGCGCGACGACCTTGCCTTTGGCGTCGACCAGCAGTGTTAACGGAAGCTTCAAAGGCGCGGACTTGTCATCGTCCTTGCGCACGGCGATCAGGCTCTTGGGCGGCATTTGGGTTTGCGTCTGGATACGCTCATAGGCCAACCAATCTGCCGCATTTTTGTCTACGTTGACCGTCACCAAGGCAAACGGTTTGTCACGCCAGCCGTTGAGGTTGGTGCGCAATTCGGGCAGGCTGTCGCGGCATACGGCGCAGGAAGTGGACCA
The DNA here is from genome assembly GCA_038317285.1 of Burkholderiales bacterium. GTDB lineage: Bacteria > Pseudomonadota > Gammaproteobacteria > Burkholderiales > Burkholderiaceae_C > Allorhodoferax. The sequence goes on from JBBQBG010000006.1 coordinate 32,383, forward strand.
ATAAAAAATGATGGCCGCTTTACCGCGGATGCGGTCTTGTGTGAAAGGCTCGCCGTTGATACCGAAGGCCTTCAAATCCAGCATGACGGCACCCGGCTTGGCCGGCGCGGTTTGTGCGGATGCAATGCCGGTCCAGCATGCGGACGCGGCGATAAAGCAACTGATTAGAAATTTCATGGTGGGCATACCGTTGCTGATAGGTGTAGTTGGGGAAATCGTTTGGTGCGCAGAGGTTCGATGGTTTGCCCTCGTAATGTAAGGCTTGACGGCTGGCACTGCCAGTGCATTAGTCGTCAGAAATGGGACTTTATTACGGTGAAAATAGCCCCATGGCCAAAAAAGATCATGTTTCCGAGACCCCTGCCACCCAGTTGCTCAAGGCGAACAAGATCGAATATTCCGAACATTCCTATGAATACCTGGAGCATGGCGGCGCGCAGCACAGTGCGCAGATACTGGGTTTTGACCCATTCACCGTCGTCAAAACCCTGGTAATGCAGGACCAGGACGCCAAACCGTTGCTGGTGCTGATGCATGGCAACCGCAGGGTGTCGACGAAAAATCTGGCACGGCAGATTGGCGCCAAGTCGGTCGAGCCCTGTGCGCCAGAGGTGGCCAATCGGCACAGCGGTTACCTGGTTGGCGGCACTTCCCCTTTTGGTACGCGCCGCGACATGCCCGTGTATATCGAAGAGAGTATTCTGGCGCTGCCAAAAATATTGATCAACGGTGGGCGCAGGGGCTACCTAGTAGGGATTTCGCCTAGCGTTTGCGTGCAGTTATTGGCAGCAAAGCAGGTACAGTGCGCACTGGCCGATTGACCGGCTGGCCGACCGACGCTTTCAGGAGAACTGGTTTTGGATTCCCTTCGCGCTTTTTACCCACTGCTCGCCACGGTGTCCGCCTACCTGGTGGGCTCTTTATCGTTTGCCGTCATCGTGAGCCGCAGCATGGGTCTGAACGACCCACGTACCTATGGCAGCAAAAACCCTGGCGCGACCAACGTCCTTCGCTCCGGGTCTAAGGCTGCGGCCATCGTCACCCTGTTGTTGGACGCCTTCAAGGGTTGGTTGCCCGTGATGCTGGTCAAGTTGTTTGGTGCAGCCTATGGCCTGGGCGATGGGACCATAGCAATGGTTGGACTGGCGGCCTTCCTCGGCCATTTGTTCCCCGTGTTTTTCCGCTTTGCAGGTGGCAAAGGTGTGGCTACTGCGCTTGGCGTCCTGCTGGCCACAAGTTGGATTCTCGGTTTGGCCACGGGCGTCACGTGGCTGGTGATTGCGTATGCCTTCCGCTATTCGTCACTGGCGTCCTTGGTGGCGGCCCTGTTTGCACCGATCTACTACGTGTTTGGCGATGGCTTGGTTTGGGCCATGGACAAGAGCATTGTGTTGTCCACAGCGGTGATGTCTTTGCTATTGATCTGGCGCCATACCGAGAATATTTCGCGCTTGGTCAAGGGCACCGAATCCAAGCTGGGTAGCAAAAAGAAGGCTTAGGGATTCTCGGCGGCGAAAGCCCCAAGCCGCAGCATCTGGAAATGGTTGATGCGTGCCCTCACGGCAGACGCCGTTAGCGCTGTTTTTATCTTCGGTTTGTGATTGTCTTGCGTGCGGTGCAGGCGCGGGCTAGATAGCAATTCACCCGACGGGTTGGTAATGATGGCGACGTAAGGGTGGTTGTGCTGGCTGCTGCGCCGCAAAACCACTGCCGTCTCGTCGCTGTCCAAACGCACAAATGTGCCAGGCGGGCACAGGCCCACCGCGCGCACCAGGGCGTGAGCAATTTCATCCGTTTTGGCCGATGCGTTGGCAATGACCGAGCGGGCCGATTCCGTGGCAGACCGGCCCGACCGCGACATACGCGGACTGATCATTGCTGCATATCGGTCCACCACTTTGAGAATGCGGGTCAGGCGCGTGAGGGTCGGGGCCGTGCGAAAGTCAGTTTTGTCGATTGCATCGTCATGGTGGCCCGACACAATATCGAGCCATTGGCCATCGGTAACGCCCAAATTACCCAGCATCAGCGCGCTTTTGGCGGCGTGTGCACGGATGGCGTCTTGTTGCTCTGGCGTGGGTTTTTCCACCTGCGTTGCCAACGCGTCCTGCATGACCGTCATCGCAATGTTCATCGTCAGCGCCGCGCGCACCAGGCTGTCGCGCTCGGGTTTGGCAATGACCAATTCAATCGCGATCAGGTGGCACAGTACCGCACATACCAAAGCGTGGGATGCGCTGTAGCCCACGGGCGAATTGCCGGCCAACTGGAATAGCAAATACAAACCCACATCGGGGTCGCGTTGCAACAGGCCCTGCATCCAACGGTCATATTGCAACACGCGGTGGCCAAATTCCTGCGTGCTAGCGGGGCTTCCCAGAATGACACCCAAACCCGATTCCAAATCCGACCACATGGCCAGCAGGTCTTCGTATTCGTTTTCACTCCGAATGCTCACATCACCATCCTAATAGCGTTTTTCCAGCACCATTTGGTCGTTGGCGCGCGTCATCTGAAAGTGGGTCAAAAAGCTATTGCCCAGCAGCACGACGGACATGGACCCCGTGGATACGGCAGCATCCACGTTGTGCACCACGACATCACCTACCCGTACAGAACTGAGCTTGATAAGCCAGCCCTGTATGACGCCATTGGCTGTGCTCATTTGTATGGGTTGGCCGGATTTGTAATCAACTCCCAGTCGCTGGGCTTCGTTCACGCTCATCGCGACGGAAGTCGCCCCGGTATCCACCACCATTTGCGTGGATCTACCGTTGATCTGACCCAGCGTAAAGAAATGTCCACCCCCTCCAGCCGCCAGCACAATACGGTTTCCGCTTGCGCCAGTACCGGCACCGCCGCCCACACTGGCCGGAGCATCACCCACCCGCAGCGTGTGCTGCTTGCCTGCGATCTCTATCACTGCTTGATCGCCCTGGGTAGAGACGATTTTTACGCCCTTGTAGCTGTCACCCGCTGCTACCGTCTTGGGTGCCCCGCCATCCACGATGATCAGCGCCCGTCCGCCCAGCATGCCCGACAGGCCTACTGTTTGGGCCAGCGCCGGATGCGCGCCCAGCAAGCAGCCGATGGCACAGGCGAACAGCGCTATTTTTTTCATCAATCAGTCACGGAAGTTGTTAAAACTCAACGGCAAATCGGCTATGTCTTTGCGAATCAGCGCCATGGCGGCTTGCAGATCATCGCGTTTGGCGCCGGTGACACGCACCGCATCGCCTTGGATGGCGGCTGTCACCTTGATCTTGCTGTCCTTGATCAGGCGCTGGATTTTTTTGGACACTTCGGTCTCGATGCCGTTGCGCACTTTGATGACGACCTTGACCTTGTCACCGCCCATTTTTTGCACATCGCCCTTGTCCAGGAAGCGCACATCCACCTCTTGCTTGGTGAGCTTATTGCGCAGCACGTCTTCGATTTGGTCGAGTTGGAACTCGGCATCGCCAATCAACGTGATTTCTTTGTCTTTGAGCGCGATGCTGGCCGACGTGCCCTTGAAGTCAAAGCGCGTGGTGATTTCCTTGGTGGTGTTGTCCACCCCGTTTTTGACCTTGGAGAGCTCTGCTTCGCAGACGGTATCAAATGAAGGCATGTTGTGTGGTTCTCGAATGCGACAATCCTGTCATGTTAGTCGAGAAAAACGTCCCACTCCAGCCCTTTAACACCTTCCATATCGTGGCGAAGGCACTTGCGCTAGTGCGCGTCGCCAGCGAGGGCGACGTGCAGGCGGTTCTGGCAGATGCCGAGTGGGCCGACAGCCCCAAATTTGTGCTGGGTGGCGGAAGCAATATCGTGCTGACCGGCGACGTAAAACCTCTGGTGCTGAAGGTCGAGGTCAAGGGCCTACGCCTAGTCGGCGAAACCGCCAAGGCTTTCATTGTTGAAGCTGGTGGCGGCGAGGGCTGGCATGATCTCGTGGCCTGGACGTTGGGCCAGGGCTACCCCGGCCTGGAAAACATGGCGCTGATCCCCGGCACCGTGGGCGCGTCCCCCGTACAAAACGTGGGTGCCTACGGCGTGGAGCTGCAAGACCGGTTTGAATCGCTGGACGCCATGGACCTGCAAACCGGCCAAGTCTTCACGCTAAACGCCGCCCAGTGCGCCTTTGGCTACCGAGATTCCATCTTCAAACATGGCGGCACCATCACCAGTGGCGGCCAGCAGACGCTGGGCCTGAAGGACCGCGCGCTGATTCTGCGCGTGCGCTTCGCTTTGCCCAAGCTCTGGAAGCCGGTGCTGGGCTACGCCGATATCGAGAAAAAGATGCAAGAGCAGGCGGTCACCGAGCCTACCGCGCAGCAGATCTTCGACTGGGTCTGCGCGATCCGCCGCGCCAAGCTGCCCGACCCGGCCGTCATCGGCAATGCCGGCAGCTTCTTCAAAAACCCCCAGGTGTCGCCCGAGCAATGTGCCGACATCATCGCCCGTGAGCCCCGGGTCGTGCATTACCACTTGGCCGATGGCTCCATCAAGCTGGCGGCGGGCTGGTTGATTGATGCATGTGGCTGGAAGGGCAAGTCCGTCGGCCAAGCCGGTGTCTACGAAAAGCAGGCACTGGTACTGGTTAACCGAGGTGCTGGCGTGGACGGCAATGGCGCTACCGGTGGCGAGGTGATGACGTTGGCCAAGGCCATACAGACCAGCGTATACGAGCGCTTCGGGATCTTGCTGGAGCCAGAGCCAGTCGTTGTTTAGTCTCTGGCGGACTGGGTCGTCACCGCAGGTCCCACTCTGACAGTTGTTGGTTGGTGGCAATCAGGCGACTCACCAGCATCTTGATGAAGGCCTTGTCGAAACACGACTGTAGTTCGGCAGACGCTTGCTGCAGCGACGCACTCTTGATTTTCAGAACGGAGACCTCTGTCTCGGCGGTTACGGTGGCAGAACGTACTTGCTTGCCTGGTTGCAGGTAGACCATCTCGCCAATGCTGACCCCGGCACGCAGCTTGGTCAGTGCCAGATTCTTCTTGGAGACTTTCACGACGCCGTCCAGCAGAAGATAGAACGAGCGGCCAATCGAGTCTTCTTCCATCAGCACGGTGCCGCGGTCCAGTGTGCGTATGCGGCCAAGGCGCAAGGTCTCCCAGATCGCCACATCAGTGAAGTCCTTGAAAAAGTCCAGTTGCCGCAGAGTCTGAAACCGCTGGACCTCGGTGAATTGTGAGGCCAGCTTGGTCAGGCTGGTGCTGGCACCAACGATGGCATCCTCAAAGTCGCTCCAGTTTGCAAACCGGTCTTCTGGCTTTTTGGCCAGTGCCGTGCGGACCACATCGTCCAGCGTGCTCGAAAGGTCCGGGCGCAACAGGCGCATGGACACTGGCTGCTCGGCACCGATCTTGTATATGGTGGAGTAGTCCGTCTCACCCTGAAAGGGCTTATGGCCGGTCAACAATTCGTACAGCACGACGCCTAGCGAAAACATATCGGAGTGCTGGGTGAGCTTCTCTTCGCGTATCTGCTCGGGTGACATATAGGCCGGTGAGCCGATCAGTCCGGCCAGTTGGGTGACGTCGCCGTTTTGCGACATCGCAGCACCAAAGTCTGTCAGCTTCACCGCCCCGTCGTTACGCAGCAGCAAGTTGGCGGGTTTGATGTCGCGATGCACCAGCCCGTGGAAGTGCGCATATTCCAGTGCATTGCAGCACTTGAACACAATGTCTAGCACTTCGGAAACCGGTAGCAGCGTGTCGGGCGTGGTGTGCATTTCCAGCGAATGGCCCGGGACGTACTCCAACACCAGATACGGTGGGTTTGCACGCTCGTCGAAGTCGATCAGGGAGACGATGTGGGGGTGGTTGATCTGGCCCGCCAGAACTGCCTCGTTGTGCAGCAGGCGGCGGTATTTGCTGGACTGCGCCGGGTCTTGCAGCAAGTGCGGGTGAATCTGCTTGATGGCGACCAAATTGTCCCGGAACGTGTCGCGCGCCAGATAAACGACTCCGCTGGCACCACGCCCCAGCTCGCGCTCAATCCGGTACTTTCCGATGTCCGAAGGGGTGGCAAGCATGGCGCGCTCCGATTTGATGGGGTGAGCGGATTTCACCACAAGCGGGAGCCTGCGGTCGCCTAGAGCACCTTCACCTTGCCGGTCCACATGTCCTTGTACATGACCCAGTCGCCCATGAAGCTGTACAGCGGGCGCTTGAAGGATGCAGGCTTGTTCTTCTCAAAACCAAAGTGTCCGATCCAGGCGCAGGCATAACCGCAGAGCAAGCCCAGCAACAGGTACAGCGGCTGGCCGGTGGCGAACACCAGCCCCACGCAAACTAGGCCCAAGCTGGAGCCCAAGAAGTGCAGTCTGCGGCAAGTCAGGTTGCTGTGCTCGCCCAGGTAGAAGGGGTAGAACTCGGCGAAGCTGGACATTTGTTGGATGTCGACGGGGGCGGTCGCTGAAGGGCCGGTTGCGGCTTGAGTGGATTCCATTTTTGCTGTCTCCTCGTTGTGGCGCCATTGTGATTCAGGCGCAACGCTTAGTCGATGGTATGAAGAAGACCCCAAACACTTGCTGTCTGCTTCATCCGACACGGTAAGCCCTTGATTCACAAGAGATCTCCGGCCTTTTCAGTGTTGATTGTCTGAAAACTCCGACATTCCCCGGTGCACGGAGCTCGGTAGCACATTGATTTCATTGAAAAAAACTCCTGGCATGGCTTTTGAGTGCTTGGACGTAACACGCGCAATCGCAGACAACTGGATGCTTTGAACCATTGGCGCGATACCCGCGACATAGCGCTGTTATTTGCAAATTAGTTCACAAACCACACAAAGAATACCTGTGAAGGCACTGCCCACAAGACTGTGACGGTCTACGAAAACGGGGACCCAGTCAAGTATTGATACCGGGAGCCTGCACAAGTCTTGTGCAGGTTTTTTATCACTGAATTGCCACAAGAGGATCTAGAAATGAAAAAGCAGACTTCCAGCAACCCGAGGTCAATGACGCGCAGCCTTTCTGTAGGCTTTGCAATTTGTATGGGTGCAGCGTTGGTAACTTGCGCGGCTGTTGCCGCGACACCCGCACAAGAAAAGGCTTTTGTGGAGGGTTTCAAAAAAGCGGTGGAGCGCAAAGATGCCAAGGCGCTGAAAGCGCTGCTGTATGTTCGCGACGCCGACCCTACCGCACTAGAGTTCTACAACATGATGATCGTGGCGGATTTTGGGTCCACCATCAAATCAATCAAATTGGTGGACCTCACCGCTGAAGAAGACCAACAAATGGGGACGGTTGGCAAAAATATTCACGGCAAACCCATGAAGATGCCGCTCAAGCCGACCAAGAGTTTGCTTCTTACAACCGCTAGCAAATCGGCTGACCTGTCCACCAGTGGCAGCAGCCAGTGGTATGTCGCGGAATACGAAGGCAAGCTGGTTATACCGGTGCCTGCGCTCGTGAAGTAGCTGCAAATTAGGTTTCAGCGAAACCCGACTGGCCAGGAGTCAGGTTCTTGCTGTTGCCTCACCTTTGAGCGGGACCGTGAAACGACCACGCCCAGCAAATTTACTTGCTGCCGTCGCCGCCCAACTTCAAGAAATCGTCGCCCTTGCCCAACTCCAGCAGCCCGGCGTTGGAATAGATCTGCAGCTTTGCCCGCGTATCCACAATGTCCAGATTGCGCATCGTGAGTTGGCCGATGCGGTCGGCCGGGCTGAACGGCGCGTCTTCCACTTTTTCCATGCTCAGGCGCTCGGGGTGGTAGGTCAGATTGGGCGATTCGGTGTTGAACAGCGAGCACTCGTTACCGCGGCGTAGCTCCTTGGTCACGGCGCCACGGTTTAGTGGATGCTAGGGTTAATGGATATGATTGGCATTTACTGTATAAAATAAAGGGGTATCCACTTAGCTCCTTGGATGGCAAAATGGCCTGATGAGTGAAAGCCATCCGCCACCGATTGCAGGGCAAGATTACCCTAAAACGTGGAGTCAATTCATGGACTGGTTCCATAGTGAACAAGCCTGTCTGGACTATCTGCAACGGCTGCGGTGGCCCAATGAATTCATCTGCCCGAGTTGCGGCGTTGTTGGTATCCCCATCAAGACCAGTCGC
>JBBQBG010000007.1:0-38448 GCA_038317285.1 Burkholderiales bacterium
TCGATACCGATCACATCGGCCACCGCAGCCGCGTCGACGAAATCGATGTTGGAGGTGCAATAGCCGGCATCCTCGCCAGCTGCGTCGGGTGCGCGGTCGTCATCCTCCCAGTTTTTCATGAAGATGCCGATCACCTCGTGCCCCTGTTGCTTCAACAGGTGCGCGGTCACTGCCGAATCGACACCGCCGCTCAGGCCCACCACTACACGTCGTTTACTGCTCATGGGCAGATTTTACCGGGGGCTCCTTCTCCGCGGGTTCATAAGGAAATTGGGCCCCTAGCCCTTGCGGAATATAGCTTAGACGCTATTATTTCAGTAGCAATGGTGGACTGACAACTTGGGACTATGGGAGGATGCACTGCGGCGGGTCGCCGGTAACGCGCCGTTGGCATCGCATCGCAAGTCCCCATACCGCTTAAACGAAAGCGGCGCTAACCTCATGGTGGCGCCGCCGTCGGTGGAAAAAGTGTCGCCTTACTTCTGTTCAGGCACTACAACAATCGTGTCACCCGGTTTGCCGGGTTGCCCCTTTTCACCCGGGGCTCCGGGTGGGCCCTGGGGCCCAGGTACCGCAACAACGGCACCTGGTACGGCGACGGCAGGGCCGGGGGTGCCGGGAGGGCCAGCAGGGCCAGGTGCGCCGGCAGGGCCCGGAGTCGTGACGACAACGGGTGACGCTGGGGTACTGGCGGGATTGCAAGCGCTCAGAGCGGCTGCGCCCACCAAAGTTGCAAGCAGAAGGGAAATTTTCATCGTTGTCCTCATGTTGGTAGTTAACACGGACCCTACGTTAGCGGGGCTTGCGGCTCTACTCTGTGCGATGGACCACTGTGCGCTCGCGGGTCCCGATCTTGCTGGTCGATCGGGTCAGGCACCGCTGCGTTGAACTGTGCCGTGGAGGGCCACGGCACAGTCTGCCTGCTTACTTTTGAACCGGCACAACAACAATGGTGTCGCCAGTCTTGCCGGTTTTGCCGGTATCGCCCTTGGCACCGTCGTAACCGGTCGCGCCAGTTGCGCCTGTGGTCCCGGTAGCGCCCGTTGCGCCTGTGCCGCCGGCATTGCCTGTAGCACCCGTTGCGCCCGTGGGGCCTGGTACAGCGATGTTGGTGCCTGTGGCGCCCGTGTTACCGGTTGCACCGGTAGCGCCGGTGGCACCTGCAGGGCCTGGCGTCGTGACAACGACGGGAGCGGGTGTGCTGGCAGGGTTGCAAGCGCTCAGGCCCAACGTGGTCAAAAGAGCTGCGAGTAATACGGTTGTTTTCATGGATGTCCTAAGTGAATGGATAAAGGGTGAGCGCCGGTGCACTCGTGGGCGTCATCCGTACGGTAACGCGCCAAGCACGAACTCCTGCGTTCGCCAGCCCACTTAGGGACAAGTTATTTTTGCCGGCCTGGGGGTTGTGACCGGGCATTTTTGATCAATCGGGCTGTAGCCTTCGAATACATTGCGCAAGGCGCTATCTATTTTGTAACAAATGGGGCGCATGTGTGACGCTGGCATCGGCCTGCACCAGCGCCAGCGGATAACGCGCGCCGCGCAGGTAGTCCTGCAAGCACTGCACCAGCAGTGGGCTGCGGTGGCGTGCGCTGCTGGCGCGTATCTCCTCGGGCGTCATCCACAGCGTGCGCACAATACCGGTGTCCAGCGTGCGATGCGGATCCAGCGCGCCCAACGTGCCGCAAAACGCGAAGCGCAGGTAAGTGGTGTCGCGGCCATCGGCGTTGAACTGGCGCGACAGGTAAATGCCCACCAATGCGTCGGGCGTGAAGCCGTAGGCAGTTTCCTCTAATGTTTCCCGCGCGCAGGCCTGTTCGGGTGTTTCACCACAATCCAGGTGGCCAGCGGGGTTGTTGAGGCGCAGCCCGTCGGGCGTTTCTTCTTCAACCAGCAGGAATAGACCGTCGCGCTCTATCACGGCGGCGACAGTGACATTGGGTTTCCAGCGCGTGTCCATCGTCCATTATCAGAGCGAAATCGACGGGAAACCCAAGGCGCATTCAGGGCAAGCGCGTCTAAGCTTCATTTGCTCCAAAACGGGTTTTGCCTCGCAGATTGCGCGGTAAATTCAGTTAAGCTGTCCGGCGCCGACCGGTTTGCCTTGATTTTTTGCCGGGCACTCGCGTCGGATTGTTGCAAATATTTAGCTGAGGAGTTGCTGCATGCAAACTGGTGTAACTACAGGGACGGCACAACGCATTGGCGTACCGCGCGAGATTTTCCCGGGCGAAAAACGCGTGGCCACCGTGCCCGATGTGGTGGAAAAACTCATCAAGCTGGGCTTTGCAGTGTCCGTTGAAGCGGGCGCCGGCGACCAGGCCAATTTCAGCGACGACAGCTACCGCGCGGTCGGCGCGCAAGTCATCGATGGAGCGGCTGCCCTGTGGGCCGCGTCCGACATCGTGTTCAAGGTGCGTGGCCCCACGGCCGATGAAGTGGCGCTGATGCGCGCAGGCACCACACTGATCGGCTTTATCTGGCCCGCGCAAAACCCCGAATTGATGCAGCAACTCGCTGCAAAACAGGTCACGGTACTGGCGATCGACGCCTTGCCCCGCATGCTGAGCCGCGCCCAGAAGATGGACGCGCTGACCTCCCAGGCGGGTGTTACCGGTTACCGGGCCGTCATCGAGGCGGCCAACGCGTTTGGTCGCTTCTTTAACGGCCAGATCACGGCTGCGGGCAAAGTGCCTCCCGCCAAGGTCTTCATCGCCGGTGCTGGCGTGGCCGGTCTGGCTGCCATCGGCACCGCGGCGGGCCTGGGCGCCCAAGTGCGAGCCAACGATACGCGTGCAGAAGTGGCCGACCAGGTCACGTCACTCGGTGGGGAATTCGTCAAGGTTGAATACGAGGAGGAAGGCGGTGGCGGTGGTGGCGGTGGCTACGCCAAGGTCATGAGTGAGGGCTTCCAGCAGGCCCAGCGCGAGATGTACGCCAAGCAGGCCAAAGAGGTGGACATCATCATCACTACGGCGCTGATCCCCGGCAAGCCGGCGCCCAAGCTGATCACCGCCGAGATGGTGCGCTCCATGAAACCCGGCAGCGTCATCGTCGACATGGCGGCCGAGCAGGGCGGCAACTGTGAGCTGACCGAACCGGGCCAGTCGGTGGTCAAACACGGCGTGACCATCGTGGGTTATACCGACCTGGCCTCGCGCCTGTCCAAGCAGTCGTCCACGCTGTACGCGACCAACCTGTTCCGCCTGACCGAGGAGCTGTGCAAGACCAAGGACGGCGTGATCAACGTCAACATGGAAGACGACGCCATCCGCGGCTTGACGGTCGTCAAGGATGGCAGTATCACCTGGCCAGCGCCCGCACCCAAGTTGCCAGCAGCTGCCACGGCACCGGCCAAACCGGCTGCCACTCCGGTCGCCAAGAAAGCGCATGGCCATGGCGCACCGAGTGAACCCATGGCGGGCAACAAGCTGGCCATCATGTTCGGCGTGTCGGCTGCGTTGTTCTGGTTTGTGGGTGCCAATGCACCGGCCGCCTTCCTGGCGCACTTCACGGTGTTTGTGCTGGCCTGCTTTGTCGGCTACATGGTGGTGTGGAACGTCAAACCCGCGCTGCACACGCCGCTGATGAGTGTGACCAATGCCATCAGCAGCATCATCGCCATTGGTGCGCTGGTGCAGATTGCACCGCCGTTGGCAGACGTTGCAAATCGCCCCGAAAGTTGGATCCGTGGTCTGGCCGCTGTCGGCATTGTGCTGACCGCCATCAATATGTTTGGCGGCTTTGCAGTGACCCAGCGCATGCTGGCCATGTTCCGCAAATAAACACAATAACAAGAAGGAAGAACACCCATGTCTACCAGTCTGGCTACGGTCTCCTATATCGGAGCCACCATTCTTTTCATCCTGAGTTTGGGCGGCCTGTCCAACCAGGAAACGGCCCGTCGCGGCAATCTCTACGGCATGATCGGCATGGCCATCGCCGTGGTCGCCACCATCTTCGGCCCGCAGGTCACCAGCGCAGGTTATGCGTGGATCATCGGCGCCATGCTGATTGGCGGCGCCATTGGTCTGTACGCCGCACGCACCGTGCAGATGACCCAAATGCCCGAGTTGGTGGCGCTGATGCACAGCATGGTCGGCCTGGCCGCGATGCTGGTGGGTTATGCCACCTTCATTGACCCAGCAGCGTCTGCAGGATTCACCGGTGCGGCCAAGGCCATCCATGAGATGGAAATCTACATCGGAGTCTTCATCGGTGCGGTCACGTTCTCCGGCTCCATCATCGCGTTTGGCAAACTGTCCGGCCGCATTGGCGGCAGCCCTTTGCTGTTACCCGGTCGCCACTGGATGAACCTGGCCGGCTTGTTGGTCGTCATCTGGTTTGGCCACGCTTTCCTGAACGCGCACTCGATTGAAGAGGCTATGGTCCCGGTCATCGTGATGACGGTGGTGGCCCTGCTGTTTGGCATCCACATGGTGATGGCCATTGGTGGTGCAGACATGCCGGTGGTGGTGTCCATGCTCAACAGCTACTCCGGGTGGGCCGCCGCGGCCACCGGTTTCATGCTGTCCAACGACTTGCTGATCGTCATCGGCGCGCTGGTCGGCTCCAGCGGTGCCATCCTGTCCTACATCATGTGCAACGCGATGAACCGCAGTTTTATCAGCGTGATTGCCGGAGGCTTTGGCACAACGGCTGCGGCGCCCAAGGCCGCGGGCGATGCAGCGCAACCAGCCGGGGAAGTCACCCCAGTGAATGCCACCGAAACAGCAGAGCTGCTGCGCGAAGCCAAGAACGTCATCATCGTCCCGGGCTACGGCATGGCAGTTGCGCAGGCGCAGCACACCGTGTTTGAAATCACCAAGTTTTTGCGGGAGAAGGGTGTCAACGTGCGCTTCGGCATCCACCCGGTGGCGGGTCGCATGCCCGGCCACATGAACGTGTTGCTGGCCGAAGCCAAGGTGCCCTACGACATCGTGTTTGAAATGGACGAGTTGAACGATGACTTCCCCAACACCGACGTGACCATGGTCATCGGCGCCAATGACATCGTCAATCCTGCCGCGCAGGACGATCCGACCAGCCCCATCGCCGGCATGCCGGTCCTCGAAGTCTGGAAGGCCAAGACCTCCATCGTCATGAAGCGCAGCATGGCCTCGGGCTATGCCGGCGTGGACAACCCCTTGTTCTACAAAGAGAACAACCGCATGCTGTTTGGCGACGCCAAAAAAATGCTGGACGAGGTGCTCACCGCCCTTCGCGCTTAATAGCTAAAACATAGCGAAAACACAGGGAAATCACGAATGCCCGCATGGGGCATTCGCAGGCAAAATGTTTGCTGTACTTTACAGTTGGGATAGGCAAGCATGACAGATCGCATTTGGCTCAATAGTTACCCCAAGGGTGTGGCCGCCGACATCGACGTGACCGCTTATACCTCCTTGGTGGCCTTGATGGAAGCCAGTTTCCAGAAGTATGCCGACCGCGCAGCCTATAACTTCATGGGCAAGGATGTCAGCTATGCCGAGACCGACAAGCTGAGCCAGGCCTTCGCGGCCTACCTGCAGAGCCTGGGCTTGGTCAAAGGCGACCGCGTCGCCATCATGATGCCCAATGTGCCGCAATACCCGGTGGCCGTGGCCGGTATTCTCCGGGCCGGTTATGTCGTCGTGAATGTCAACCCGCTGTACACACCGCGCGAGCTGCAGCACCAGTTGAAAGACTCGGGCGCCAAGGCCATCGTCATCATCGAGAACTTTGCCACCACGCTCGAAAAATGCCTGTCCGCCACGCCGGTCAAACATGTGATCCTGTGTGCAATGGGCGACCAGTTGGGTCTGCTCAAGGGCACCATGGTCAACTACGTGGTGCGCAAGGTCAAGAAGATGGTGCCAGCCTTCAGCCTGCCCGGAGCAGTGCGCTTCAACACCGCTATCGCCATTGGCAACCGGTCCAGCTTCAAGAAGCCCGACATCAAGGCCGACGACGTGGCCGTTTTGCAGTACACCGGGGGCACGACCGGTGTCTCCAAAGGCGCTGTGCTCTTGCACCGCAATGTGATTGCCAACGTGCTGCAGTCCGAGGCATGGAACAACCCGGTGATGGGCACCATTCCCGCTAACGAACAGCCTACCGGCGTGTGTGCCTTGCCGCTGTACCATATCTTCGCATTTACCGTGGGCATGATGCTGTCCATGCGCATGGGCGGCAAGCTGATCCTGATCCCCAATCCGCGCGATATTGCAGGCGTGCTCAAGGAATTGCGAAACCACACCATCCACACCTTTCCGGCCGTCAACACACTGTTCAACGGCCTGGCCAACCACCCTGATTTCAATACCGTCGACTGGAGCCACCTCAAGGTATCCGTCGGTGGCGGCACCGCTGTGCAGGGCGCGGTGGCCAAGCTGTGGTTTGAGAAAACGGGCTGCCCGATCTGCGAAGGCTACGGCCTGAGCGAAACCTCTCCATCCGTCAGTTGCAACGTGGTCACGGCCACCGAGTACACCGGAACCATTGGCGTGCCCTTGCCCAACACCTACATGAAATTGCTGGACGATGACGGCAACGAGGTCGCCGCGGGTGAACGGGGCGAGATTGCCATCAAGGGTCCGCAGGTCATGGCGGGCTACTGGCAGCGTCCCGATGAAACCGCCAAGGTCATGACGGCCGACGGCTACTTCAAGACCGGCGATGTGGGCGTGGTCGACGCACGCGGCTTCTTCAAGATCGTGGACCGCAAGAAGGACATGATCTTGGTCAGCGGCTTCAATGTCTTTCCCACCGAGTTGGAAGACGTGTTGGCGCAAATGCCGGGCGTGCTGGAGTGCGCTTGCGTGGGCGTGGTCGACGCCAAATCAGGTGAGGCCGTCAAGCTGGTTATCGTGAAGAAAGACCCCAACATCACCGAAGCCGATGTGCGCGCTTTTTGCAAGGAAAACCTAACCGGCTACAAACAGCCTAAGGTGGTGGAGTTCCGTACTGAGCTGCCCAAGACGCCGGTCGGCAAAATCCTGCGCCGCGAATTGCGCGACAAATAACCAAGCAGCCCTGCCCACGA
Source organism: Burkholderiales bacterium (assembly GCA_038317285.1). Lineage (GTDB taxonomy): Bacteria > Pseudomonadota > Gammaproteobacteria > Burkholderiales > Burkholderiaceae_C > Allorhodoferax. Next base: position 7,025 of record JBBQBG010000007.1, read on the forward strand.
CATCGCTGCATCATTGGCGGAAGTTGCTATAAAAACAGGAGCTGCTTACGCATGTTCCACGAGGGCTAAAGGCGCTTTTTGCTTACGACTATGCCGCGCAAGTCTACTTGAGCCAACCGCGCTTGCGGAAGTACCACATGGGCACCAGTGCGCTGGCAATCATCAGTGCCAATGCATACGGATAACCCCAGGCCCAATCCAGCTCAGGCATCATCTTGAAGTTCATGCCGTAGATGCTCGCGATCAATGTGGGCGGCAGCAAAGCCACGCTGGCCACCGAGAAGATCTTGATGATCTTGTTCTGGTTGATGTTGATGAAACCGACGGTGGCATCCATCAAGAAGTTGATCTTGTCAAACAGAAACGCCGTGTGTGAATCCAGCGAGTCAATGTCGCGCAAAATCTGGCGCGCCTCTTCAAACTGCTCGCCGTTGAGCATCTTGCTGCGCATCATGAAGCTGACTGCGCGGCGCGTGTCCATCACGTTGCGGCGGATGCGCCCATTCATGTCTTCGTGGCGGGCTATGGCGCCCAGCACCTCACCAGCCAGCGCATCAGTCACGTCGCCGGACAGCACCTTGGTGCTGACTTTTTCCAACTCGTCGTAGATGCCTTCCAGCGTGTCAGCTGAGTACTCGGCGTCGGCATCAAACAGCTTCAGCAAGACTTCTTTGGCGTCTTCAATCAGGCCAGGCGCGCGGCGCGCCCGCATGCGCAAAAGCCGGAACACCGGCACATCTTCATCGTGGATGGAGAACAGCACGCCCTTGCTCTTGAGCTCGTCGTTCACCAAATTCAGGATGAAGGCCACCCGCACCGTGCGCGGTTCGTCATCATCGGCAATCAAGAAGTCACTGCGGATGTGCAACTCGCCGTTGTCTTCTTCGTAAAAGCGTGCGGACTCTTCGATGTCCTCATCCATCGCGTCTTCGGGGATGGACAGGCCGTAGTACTGCTTGACCCAGCGCTTTTCTTCAACGGTCGGCGATTCGAGGTCTACCCAGATGGGCTGGAACTGGGAAAGCTCTTCCAGCGACTCGATTTCTTCCTGGAAGAGTCGTCCGTTTGCGAGCGTAAAAATATTGAGCATGGCGATTCAATCGGGGTCAGATTCCAATTGTCCAACGCGAACAATCGAGCGTCGCTGCGGCTCTCGGCCAATTGGAATCTGACCCCAATTCAGCGCGAAAGCTACCGACAGGGGTAGTTTTCCAAGGAATGCTCTCCTAAAGTTCTGCTCGTCAAATTATCGCACCGCACTTGCGCACCCATATGGATATGTGTCGGAGTTTGTTCGGCTTCATTATGTTGCACTGCGTTACTAAAAAAAGGCGTTGCATTTCCCATGGTTCGGGCGCATAGTCATTTCACAGTCATCAATTTAGACAATTTTGGTTTCTGTCCTTGTCGCGCAATACGGCGAGGTTTTTAACCCGTGAGCAACTGGAGGCTATTTATGAATTTGACGATCAGCGGTCACCATCTTGAAGTTACCCCGGCACTGCGCAGTTACGTTACGACCAAGCTAGATCGAATCATGCGACATTTTGACCAAGTGGTCGATGTGAAGGTACTTCTAACCGTTGAGAAGCAAAAGGAAAAGGAGCGACGGCAGCGTGCCGAGTGCAATATCCACGTCAAGGGCAACGACATGTTTGCCGAAAGCTCGCATGAAGACCTGTATGCAGCCGTGGATGACCTAGTGGACAAGCTGGACCGCCAGGTGGTGCGCCACAAGGACCGCCTGCAAGACCACCACCATGAAGCACCCAAGCGCCTGATGTAATCGCTTCACCGCCATTCGGCACTCGAGCAGCCGCCCTAACCGGGGCGGCTTTTTTGTGCATAATCGCCCCACACCATGAACCGACTAGCCAGTATCCTGTCACCTGAGCAAGTGCTCGCGCACGTTGAAGTGACCAGCAAAAAGCGCGCTTTTGAAGAGGCTGGCCTGTTATTTGAGAACCTCCATGGCCTGAGTCGTGCGCTGGTGACCGATAGCCTTTTCTCCCGCGAACGGCTGGGTTCTACGGGTCTGGGCCACGGCGTCGCCATTCCCCATGGACGCATCAAGGGCCTCAAGGCGCCCATGGCGGCCGTGTTCCAGTTGGCCAATCCCATAGGTTTTGATGCACCCGATGACGTGGTGGTCGGCCTGTTGATCTTTTTGCTGGTGCCTGAAGCGGCCACGCAAAAGCACCTTGAAATTCTTTCCGAAATTGCCGAACTGCTGAGCGACGCCGAACTGCGCGAACGCCTCGTTGCGAGTAGCGACTCCACGCAATTGCACGCCCTGATTGCGGGTTGGCAATCAGCCCACGTTGTCTGACCACGCCTTTTTGCGCCACGTTGCCCTGTGAAACCCACCGTAGTTAGCGCCGACGTACTCTTTGAAGAGTTCCGTGGCCGTCTGCGCTGGGAATGGGTTGCTGGGCTGGGCGCATCCGAACGCCGGTTTGATGAAGTCGCGGTCCGAGCCGCACGATCCGGCGCGGATCTGGTCGGGTACCTCAATTACATCCACCCGTACCGCGTGCAGATTCTGGGCGAGCGCGAAATTGCCTACATCACCAGCGCGACACCCGAGGATTGCGCGCGCCGTATTTCCCGCATCGTGACGCTGGAGCCGCCGGTGCTGGTGCTGGCCGATGGGCAGCAGGCGCCGCAAGCGCTGTTGTCGATGTGCGAGCGGGCGCAGATACCCATGTTTGCCACTGCAGAGTCGTCGGCCTTTGTCATTGACGTGTTGCGGGCCTATCTCTCCAAGCATTTCGCCGACCGCTCGTCGATGCACGGCGTGTTCATGGACATTTTGGGACTGGGCGTGCTGATTACAGGTGAGTCGGGCCTGGGTAAGAGCGAGTTGGGCCTGGAATTGATTTCACGCGGTAACGGTTTGGTGGCCGACGATGCCGTAGACCTGTATCGCATTAACCAGACCACCATCGAGGGCCGTTGTCCAGAGCTGCTGCAAAACCTGCTGGAGGTGCGCGGCATCGGCCTGCTGGATATTCGCGGAATTTTTGGTGAAACTGCTGTGCGCCGCAAGATGCGGCTCAAACTGATCGTGCACCTGGTACGGCGGGAAACGCTGGAGCGCGAATACGAACGCATTCCCTACGAGCCGCTGACCCAGGACATATTGGGTATTCCGGTGCGCAAGGTCGTGATCCAGGTGGTTGCTGGCCGCAATATTGCGGTGCTGGTAGAGGCTGCGGTGCGCAATACGATTCTGCAATTGCGCGGGATCGACACCTACCAGGAGTTCGTCGAACGCCACCGCAAGGCCATGTCCGACGGCAATTAAGAACAGCGGACTGGCAGCAATTTAGCTGCCGTTACTCAGGCTGCCTGCGCTGCCGACTCCAACCCCGCGTTGCTTGTCGCGGTCTGTGCGATTGGGGCATTGGTCTTTGGTGCAGTGGGCGTACAGGCTCAGGGCATGGTCCGAAATGGTAAAGCCCTTGGCCTTGGCGACGGCGTGCTGGCGGTTTTCAATCTCGGCATCGTAAAACTCCTCTACCCGGCCGCAATCGAGGCATACCAAATGGTCGTGGTGCTGGCCCTCGTTCAGCTCATACACCGCCTTGCCGCTCTCGAAATGGCTGCGGCTCAGGATGCTCGCCTGCTCAAACTGGGTCAGCACCCGGTACACCGTTGCCAAGCCCACATCGGAGCGTTCTTGCAGCAGCACGCGGAACACATCTTCGGCCGTGAGGTGGCGCTGGGCGCTGCGCTGAAACACCTCCAGTATTTTGAGACGGGGGATGGTGGCTTTGAGACCGGTGTTTTTCAGTTCGTCAATGTTGGTCATGGGCATCTTTCCGCCGGGTTCGCGCAGAGGGGGCGCGGTACTCAACCGCTACAATCCCCGGATCATATCTCGCGTAACCACCCATGTCCGACATTCATTGCCATAGCCGTAAACTGACCTTCGTCGTCCTGGCCTTTGCCGGCATAGCGTGCCTTGCGGGCTGCGGCACCTTCAACGGTGCCAGCGCCCGCGTCGCGGGAATCGTCTCTCCGTATAAGGTAGACATCGTGCAGGGCAATGTGGTGACCAGTGAACAACTGGCGCAAGTCAAACCCGGCATGCTGCGCGCCCAGGTGCGCGATGTGCTGGGAACGGCTCTGCTGGTGAGCGTTTTCCATGCGGACCGTTGGGATTATGTGTTTACCCTCAAGCAGCAAGGTGTGGCGTCGCAATCCCGAAAAGTGACTGTCTTCTTCAAGGGTGACGTGGTCGAACGCGTCGAAGCCGAACCACTGCCTAGCGAAGCCGAATTTGTCGCCACGCTCAAGTCACCGTCTTTGCCGGGCTCCATTCCAAACCTTGAAGCGTCGGAAGAGAGCTTGAAGAAATTCCCACCGCCCAAGCCCGGTGTCATTCCGCCCGCGCCAACGATCGCACCTGCTGACTATCCCCCGCTGGAAGGCGGTCGTCCCTAGTCTTGCACCTGAAAGAATCTGCGACATGACCCACAAAATCGCTGTGGCCGGAGCGTCGGGCCGTATGGGTCAGATGCTGATTGAGGCCATCCGCGCAACCGATGACTGCACCGTGTCCGGTGCTCTGGACATGGCCGGCACAGCAGCCGTCGGACAGGACGCTGGTGCCGCGTCAGGCAAGCCCCTGGGTATTCTGATCACCTCCGACTTGCATGCTGGCCTCAACGCCTGCAATGCGTTGATAGATTTCACCCGCCCTGAAGGCACATTGGCCCACCTCAAGGTGTGTCGTGAGTTGGGTAAGGCAGCCGTTATTGGCACGACGGGTTTTACAGACGCCCAAAAGGCCGAAATCGCCACCATTGCCCAAGATATCGCCATTGTCATGGCCCCCAATATGAGCGTGGGTGTCAACGTCACGCTCAAGCTGTTGGAGATGGCGGCCAAGGCCCTTTCCACGGGCTATGACATTGAGATTGTCGAAGCCCACCACCGTTTCAAGGTGGATGCCCCTTCGGGTACAGCGCTGAAGATGGGCGAGGTCATTGCCGACGCGTTGGGCCGCGACCTGAAAGACTGCGCTGTCTACGCTCGTGAAGGGGTGACCGGTGAGCGGGACCCGTCTTCGATTGGTTTCGCTACGATTCGCGGTGGCGACATCGTGGGCGACCACACCGTGCTGTTTGCCGGCATCGGCGAGCGCATAGAAATCAGCCACAAGTCATCGAGCCGGGTCACCTATGCCCAGGGCAGTCTGCGTTCGGTACGCTTTCTGGCCGACAAAAAGACGGGCCTGTTTGACATGTATGACGTGTTGGGCCTGCGGTGAACACCTTCGAGCTGCTCCGCCAGGCCGATGCCGTCAGCAACAGCGTAGCGCTGGTGCTGCTGGTGATGTCGGTGTGCAGCTGGATTGTGATTCTGTGGAAAGCCTGGCTGCTGCTGCGCGCCCACCGTGATGTGGCCCGCAGCACAGCGGCCTTTTGGCAGGCACCGACACTAGCCGATGGTTTGCGAGCCTTGCAGCTATTTGACCGCGAGGTCCTGGTGGCCCCTTTGGTCGAGGCCAGCCAGCTGGAGACCTCCGGCACCCTGGCCGGCGCTGGCGACAAATCCCAACAACTCACCCGCCTGTTACGCGATGCCTTGCACGCGGTCTTGCTCAAATTGCAGGCCGGCCAAGTGCTGTTGGCGACTGTCGGCTCTACGGCGCCCTTTGTCGGTCTATTGGGAACGGTCTGGGGTATCTACCACGCGTTGATCGGCATTTCGGGCGCAGGCCAAGTCAGCATCGACAAAATCGCAGGTCCAGTCGGCGAGGCCTTGATCATGACTGCCGCGGGGCTTACCGTGGCCATTCCGGCCGTGCTAGGCTACAACGTGCTGGGTCGCTACATCGGCCGCATAGAGGCCGATCTGGAAGGCTTTGCGCGTGACCTGCGCGAACTGTTGATCACGCAAAGCACTCCATGAACCCAACAACTCGCCGCCGGGCACGATAGAAAATGTCCTTTGGTCGCCTGGAACGCACCGCCGGCCCGCAGCCGATGAGCGAAATCAACATGACGCCGCTGGTGGACGTGATGCTGGTGTTGGTGGTCATTTTTATCATCACAGCGCCACTGATGGTCAGCGCAGTCAAGGTGGACCTGCCCAAGACTTCCGGTGCCGCCTCCATGGAAGCGCCCAAGTCCTTCTCTCTGACCGTGGACAAGGCAGGCCAGGTCTTTGTCGACGACAAACCCATGGCCCCCGATGCGGTGGCCTCGGCATTGCGACAAGCAGGGCAGCGCGACCCCGATACCGAAGTACGTCTGCGTGCTGATGCCAGCGTGCCCTATGGCAGGGTCGTCGAATTGATGGGTCAAGCCCATTCGGCGGGCTTGCACCGCATAGGGTTCGTGGCCGAAGATAGCGCGCCCCCACGCTCCACCGCAGTGCGGGTCGCTGCCCCCCATGGGGGCTAATTTGGCTGTCGCCGCTGGCCGCCAAGCGGTCCAGAAGCCTTGGGGCGGCCCGGCGGCAAATTGCCGTCGCGCCAAGTTCTATGGGCACTATGGCGGCTGCACCTAAAATCTCTGTAGGCACTCCATTCGGCGGCCCTTTAGCGGCCTTCAGAACCATGCAAGACAAATACCAACACCTGGACATCGAAAAAGCGGCGCACGCCCACTGGGCTGAGCCTTTGTGGAACGGGCAGACCGCCTACCGCGTGACCGAAGACGCACGCGACGCACACGGCAACCTCAAGAAAAAGTTTTACGCCTGCTCCATGCTGCCCTACCCCAGCGGCAAGCTGCACATGGGCCATGTACGCAACTACACCATCAACGACATGCTGGCGCGCTACCTGCGCATGAACGGCCACAACGTGCTGATGCCCATGGGCTGGGACGCCTTTGGCCTGCCGGCAGAGAATGCCGCGTTGAAGAACAAGGTGCCCCCCGCCAAGTGGACCTACGACAACATTGCCTACATGAAGGGTCAGATGCAGGCCATGGGTCTGGCCATCGACTGGAGCCGCGAGGTTGCGACCTGTGACCCCACGTATTACAAGTGGAACCAGTGGCTGTTTTTGAAGATGCTGGAAAAAGGCATTGCCTACCGCAAGACCCAGGTCGTTAACTGGGACCCGGTGGACATGACCGTGCTGGCCAATGAGCAGGTCATCGACGGCAAGGGCTGGCGCACCGGCGCCACCGTCGAGAAGCGTGAGATCCCTGGCTACTACTTCAAGATAACCGAATATGCACAGGAACTGCTGGACCAGGTGCAGACCGGCTTGCCGGGCTGGCCGGAACGCGTCAAGCTCATGCAAGAAAACTGGATTGGCAAATCCAGCGGCGTGCGCTTTGCATTTACGCACGACATCAAACGCGGTGACGGCACCTTGATTGGTGACGGCCGCATGTACGTTTTCACCACCCGCGCCGACACCATCATGGGTGTGACCTTTTGCGCGGTTGCCCCCGAACATCTGTTGGCCATGCATGCGGCCAGCAGCAACCCGGCGTTGGCAGCCTTCATTGAAGAGTGCAAGGCGGGCGGCACGACCGAAGCCGAACTCGCCGTCAAGGAAAAGCTGGGCATGCCCACCGGCCTGCAGGTCACCCATCCGCTGACGGGCGACCCCATCGACGTGTGGGTTGGCAACTACGTGCTGATGGGCTATGGCGATGGCGCTGTCATGGGCGTACCCGCGCACGACGAGCGCGACTTCGCGTTCGCCAAGAAATACGGCCTGCGCATCGACGACGTGGTGCACATCGACGGCCTCAACTACGACCACGACCACTGGCAGGAGTGGTATGGCGACAAGCAGCGCGGCGTCACCGCCAACTCTGACGTTTTCAGCGGCCTGAACTCCGTTGATGCCGTCAATGCCGTGGCCAGCGCGCTGCAGCACAAGGGCCTGGGCGAGAAGAAAACCACTTGGCGCCTGCGCGACTGGGGCGTCAGCCGCCAGCGCTACTGGGGCACACCGATTCCCATCATCCATTGCAGTGAACACGGCGCAGTGCCGGTTCCCGAGAAGGATCTACCGGTCGTGTTGCCGCAAGACTGTGTGCCCGATGGTTCCGGTAACCCGCTGCACAAACACGAAGGCTTTCACGCCGGTGTGGTCTGCCCGGTCTGTGGCAAATCCGCCCGCCGCGAGACCGACACCATGGACACCTTTGTCGATAGCTCGTGGTACTACATGCGCTATTGCGACCCCAAGAACATTGACGCCATGGTGGGCGAGGGTGCTGCCTATTGGATGCGCGACCAGCAGCAGGCCAAGGGCGGGAGCGGCATGGACCAGTACATTGGCGGCATCGAGCACGCCATCCTGCATTTGCTCTATGCGCGTTTCTGGACCAAGGTCATGCGGGATCTGGGTCTGGTCACGGTGGACGAACCGTTCACCAAGCTGCTGTGCCAGGGCATGGTGCTGAACCAGATTTATTCCCGCAAGGGCGACAAGGGTGGCAAGGAATACTTTTGGCCGCAGGACGTGGAGCATGTGTTCGACGAGGCTGGCAAGGTCATCGGCGCCAAGCTGATCAAAGCGGTGGGCGATTGGCCGGTGGGCACGTCCATCGACAGCGAGGGTCTGGGCACGATGTCCAAGTCCAAGAACAATGGCGTTGACCCGCAAGATCTGATCGAGAAATACGGTGCCGACACTGCGCGCCTCTACACCATGTTCACCGCGCCCCCAGAGGCTACGTTGGAGTGGAACGATGCCGCAGTGGAGGGCAGCTACCGTTTCCTGCGCCGTGTGTGGAATTTTGGTGTCAAACTGTCTGCTATGAATTTGGTAGCTGCTCACGCAAACTTGACGAGGGCTAGCGGCCTAAATTCTATAAGCTTTAACAAGGAAGCCAAGGTTTTGCGGCGCGAGATGCACACTGTGCTCAAGCAGGTGGACTACGACTACCAGCGCATGCAGTACAACACCGTGGTCTCCGGTGCCATGAAAATGATCAACGCACTGGAAGACTTTAAAGCGTTGGATTCTGAAGGCGGACTGGTCGCTGTGCTGGAAGGCTTTTCGCTGTTACTGCGTGTTTTGTACCCGGCCACACCCCACATCGCCCACGCGCTGTGGAGCGAGCTGGGCTACGCCATAGGCAGTGGCGACCTGCTCGACGCACCCTGGCCGCAAGTGGACCCGGTGGCACTGGAGCAGGACGAGATCGAACTCATGCTTCAGGTCAATGGCAAGCTGCGCGGTTCGGTGATGGTGCCTTCTGGCGCTTCCAAGGAAACCATAGAAGCCTTGGCATTGGCCAATGAAACCTTTGTGCAGTTTGCAGCCGGTGCGCCCATCAAGCGCGTCATCATTGTTCCGGGGCGCCTGGTCAATGTGGTCATCTAAGCGACTGACAGTGATGGTGCACCGTCGCGCCACCCTTGTCGCCAGTGTCCTGGGTTTGCTGGCCCTTGCGGGCTGCGGCTTCCAGTTGCGCAGCAGCCAGACTTTCGCCTTCCAGACCCTGGCCGTTACTCCCGAGCGCAACGGCTTGGTCGCAGCGGATCTGATCCGCTATTTCGGCAAGTCCATCGTCCCTCTGGTACCAGTGCGCGGCTCTGAGCCACCGCAGGTGGTTGTCGACATCTTGCAGGAAGTGCGCGACAAGAATGTGGTGGGTATCAACGCATCGGGTCAGGTGCGCGAGTTCCAGCTCCGGCTGCGCTTGCAGTTCCGCATGCGCCTGCCCGACGGGCGAGAGTTGATAGCTCCGACGGAGATTTTCCAGCAGCGCGACATCAGCTTCAACGAATCCGTGGTGCTGGCCAAAGAGGCCGAAGAGGTGCTGCTGTTCCGCGACATGCAAAACGACATCTTGCAACAGCTGCTGCGGCGCCTGGCCGCAGTCAAGTCGTTGGACGCACCCTGAGCGCGCTGGCACGCGCCGCCCTCCACACAAAGGCTCGCCATGGATCTGCGCCTCGCGCTGTATGAATTAGCTGCCCAGCACCAGTTGGATGCTGCGGCTGCCCGCAAACTGGGCCACCTGGCAGGGCTCAACCACGAGCCCGCGCGGCTGGCCTATTGGTTGCCACGCGGCGTGGCCGTGCTGGCGGCCGCCTTGGGTGGTTTTGGCGTCATGCTGTGGATAGCGGCCAACTGGGAGACATTGGGCCATTTCGGACGGTTTGCGCTGTTGCAAGCGCTGTTCCTGGTGATGTGTATCGGCGCCCTGGTAAAGCCCAGCGCACGCGTGCCGTTGGGCTTGGTGGCGCTGCTGACCATTAGTGGGCTGTTCGCCTATTTTGGACAGACCTACCAAACGGGTGCCGATCCGTGGCAGTTGTTTGCGGTGTGGGCGGTGTTGGCATTGCCGCTGGCCTTGAGCGTGCGCAGCGACATTCTATGGACGCCGTGGGCGTTGATCGTCTCGACCGGCATCGCGCTGTGGGTCCATGCGCATACGTCCCACGACTGGCGGGTGGCGCCGCAAGACCTGGGCATTTATGCCGCAGCTTGGGGCGCTGCGTTGGTTTTGATGTTGGCCTTGAGCCCGTTTTTTGCGCGCTGGAGTGGCAGCGGCCAATGGGCCATGCGCACGGCGGTGACGTTGGCTACGCTGATGATCACGACGACCGCATTGGGCGCCTTGTTTGCCCACGAGATGCTGCTGCTGTACGGCCTGGGTCTGTGTCTGTTGACGGGCGCCGCACTGGCCCTGGCCAGCCGGCAACTGTTCGACATTTTTGGGTTGAGCGCGGTGGGCCTCGCCCTTAATGTGCTGCTGATTTTCGGGCTGGGCAACGTTCTGTTCCATGACACGCGCAGCGACTACTGGTTGGGTTCCATGCTGTTGTTGGGCCTGGCGGCTGCGGGATTGCTGGCTGGCACGGTGAGCATGCTGCTGCGCCTGTCGCGCCGCTATGGCGTGCAAGGGGGTGGCGTATGAGCGGCGACCGGCTCGATGGGACCATTCAAGACGCGATCGTCGCGGGCGTATTGCCGGCCGGTGCAAGCCGGCCGCAGCAAGACATTCGACCCTGGCCCGTGGTGTTATTGACGGCGCTGGGTGCCTGGCTTGCCGCCGTACCCTTGCTGATCGTGCTGGGTCTGATGGTGGGTGAAGCGGCGCTGCGCGGCGTGGGCACCTATGCCATCGGCGGCCTGGTGTTGGCAGGGGCGGTGGCCATGTTGCGGTCACGCACATTGCCTCTTTTTGTGGAGCAACTGGCCGTGCCTGCGCTGATGGTCGGTGGCAGCTTGCTAGGGTATGCACTGTTTCGCGATCTGCCAGAACGCGGTGCCGCTGCCGCATCCGCGGCCTTGATCGCGGGGGTTGTGTGGGCCGTTCCCAAGCCCTGGTTGCGGGTTTTGCTCGGGGCCGGCGCGGCCGTTTTGGTGGGGCTGGCCGTGGCGCCTATCCGTTTCAACTTCTTTGGCCGCTCCGAGTGGCCTAGCGTGTGGCTGGCACTGCATGTGCTGGTGGCCGTCGCTTTGGTTGGCGCGTGGTTGCAGCACAAGCTGTTCAATAGCGGGGCCGAGGCACGGGTTGCCGCGGCATGGGAATCGTTGTCGGTCGGGTGGTTGCTGGTGGCTTTAGCCGGACTGGCCTTTTGGGCCGGGATGACCTTTTTGGTCGGTGCCAGCTTGGGCGGTGGTGGCTATGTTGCGGGTGAAATTGCGCGCGAGTTCACGCCGAATTCCACCTCCGCACTCGAAGGCTTGCAGACCTTGCGCCTTGGGTCTGTGGCGCTGGCCCTTGCGGGTGCCGCCTGGCTGGCCCATTGCTGGCCACGCGTGCGCAACACCTGGTGTGCAGCCGTAGCCCTGGTATTGGTGGGGTTGGCGGCATTCATGCCTTCGCTGGGCGCCGTTTGGCTGGTGATGGCGTATTGCGTGGCCGCTGGGCGCTGGCGGGTAGCCAGTGCGGCAGGTGTGGCGGCGGCGTGGATCATCGGAGCGTTTTACTACCAACTGAGTTGGCCCTTGGCCGACAAGGCTTTGCTGATGGCAGGTGCGGGCGCCGTTTTGGCGGCACTGGCCTGGTGGGCCGCGCGCAGCACCCACGCGTTTGACACGACACCAGCCCAAGGTGCAGGGGCGCGAGCGCGGGCGGTCCCGGTCGCGTTTGGTAAGCCGCAGGCTGGTCTGGCCTTTGCCGCCGTCCTGGTGCTGCTGGTTGCCAATGTCGGCATTTGGCAAAAAGAAGACCTGATTGCCCATGGACAGCCGCTGTTTGTGCCCCTGGCGCCGGTCGATCCGCGCTCGCTGATGCAAGGCGACTACATGGCGTTGCGCTTCGCGTTACTGGACGACACGTCGCAGGCGGATGCCAACTTGGCCCCAGGGCAGCGACCGCATGTGGTGGCCCGGCGCGACGCACGCGGTATCGCTACCGCGTTGCGCCCCGACTTGGGCACCCCATTGGCCGGTGACGAGTTGCGCGTCGAATTGGCCCCCAAGAATGGGGGGTGGGTGCTGGTCACCGATGCCTGGTTCTTCAAGGAAGGGGAAGCGCAGCGCTGGGCCCAGGCCAAGTATGGTGAATTCCGCGTGGGCGCCGATGGTCGTGCCTTGTTGGTTGGTTTGCGCGGGGCTGATCTGGGCGTGTTGTGAGGGTTGGAGGGGCCCGCACGGTTGCCCGACTCACTGGTGTGAAGCTTGCGCAGGTATAGACGGCGGCATGCATTCACCCTCGCACGGTGCAAATTGCACGCGCAACCCGGTATAGGCTACCGGCGCGTACGCCTGGTCATCGGCCTCCCCTACACCCCTGAACAGGGTCTGTGCATCCCGCGTCAGCGTGGCGCTGTAGTAGGGCGCGTTCTGCGGGTTGCGGGTGTCGGCATTGTTCAAGGTGCTGCCGAAACCCTGTTGCGCACCAGACCGGCCCATCAACGTGGTCAGTTTCAAGAAGTTGGACGCGCCAGAATCCAGCAGGCGGTCTTGCGTCACTGTGGTGGGCTCGGCCCCTAAGGCCATTAGTGGCACGCTGGGCGAAAGCGCAATCACCAAGTCACCCACTGCGTTGAGGGTGGCTTTGTCTCCGGGCAGCAGGTAATGGGCGCGCACGCCTTCAATACTGAAATTCTGTCGCGGTGCGGCTTTGGAATGGGCAGTGCGCACATCGGCAATGAAGACACCACCGGCCCCCAGCACCGAGAAATGCGTGGTGCCCGCGGCATCTGGCTGGCTGACCACCAGGGCCGTGTTTTCATCGACGCCAAAGCCGTAGTCCATGGCACTGTCAAACGTGGCACGCACCAGGCGGCCCTCGCGCGCGCGACGTGAAAAATGCGAATCCAGCACACCAAAACGGAACACGCCCAGCCCGCCGAGTGGGTAGATCACCGGAATATTGCTGGTGGGAGTGTTCTGCTCGGCCTGGCCCAGTTCCGCCGTGTCACCATTGGCCCCAAGCCCCTTGGCAAAACCGACCCGCAAGGCATCATAAGAACTGCCCCCGCTCACCATTGGCACGGGTTTGCCACGCCACAGTCCACCACCCTGGATGTGGTCGCCGGCGCTGGTGCCCGCCACCACCAACTGGCCTTGCGCGTGGCGCCGCTGCAATATGGCCAGTTGGGTACTGGACAGGCTATAGTCGCCCGCGCCATCTTTGCTAACCAGACTCTCCAGATGGCGCGCCTGGTTACCGCCAGAAAAATAGATGCCGTTGAGTCGTTCCAAGGTGGCGTCCAGCGCACGGCCGCGGTTGGCACAAAAGGCCTGTTGTTGTGCAGCCAGGTCGGGGAACAGCAGGTCGGCGTGGTAGACGCCGCGGTCGCGCTTGCTGTTGGTGTAGCTGTCATAGTAGTAGCGCAAATTGGCGCAGTCATCCGCGTCCAGCGCCTGGCGAAAGCCGCCCTCCAGCGGCAAGTACACCACGTCTGCACCGGCCGAGCGCAGCATGAATACGTTGATGTCGCGGTCCACGAACGGATGGGGCCCGGCAGACGCTGTCACCACACCGATCAGTGGCGTGCGCCCCCTGTTGGCCACCTTGGCTGCAGAAACAAACGCGGCAGTAATTGCCACCGTGGATGCGTTGGATGAAAACGGAGTGGACCGAGCCTGCCATTTGCGCCGGTAGTTCGACAACGGGTCTACAAAGGCCGAGCGCAGCATGGCACCTTCAGCCATGCTCAGGCGCATGGGGTTGTCGGCTGCCGGTCGAGGCAACAGGCTGTCAAAACTGTCCCATGCCAGGTGCAGTTGCGGCCCGGCATCTGGCAATGCGCGCGCGAGGTGCGCCATCAGGACCGATTTTCGGCCTGCGTTGAACAGGCGTTCTGGAACCTTGCGCAGGGCGTCGATATGGGCTTGCGTCAGGCTGTAGGTAAAGTCCGGTGTCGCGTAGTCAAAGTCAAAGCTGATGTCGTCGCGGGTGAGCCCCTTGAAGGCGGGGTCTTGGGCAAGGATCGTGTCCCAGTCGGCCGAGCATCCTCGGCCTTGCCCAACGCCGGTGTAGCTAGAGCAGCGCTGCTCTGCACCACCAATGATGATATTGGCAATGGGGGGCGTCGTGGCGGGGTGGGTAGTGGCCCCGGAGCTGGTGCCCGCGAACAGGAACAACAGTCCAAGCATGAACATGCATACAAACCCGGGCACAACGTTGCGCTTCATATCGCCAACTTTCCCACAAAACTGATGCTGACGGTATCACAGCCTACGACAAAACTGTGTGGGCTAGCGCACGCTAAACTGCGCCCATGCAACTCGCCGCCAACCAACTCAGCAACCACCTGCAGCGCGGGCTCAAAAGCCTTTACACGTTGCACGGAGACGAGCCACTGCTGCAACAAGAAGCGCTGGACGCCATCCGCGTGGTGGCCCGCCAGCAGGGCTTTACCGAGCGCACCTCGTACACGGTGGCCGGTGCCCACTTTGATTGGAGTGAAGTGTTGGCGGCTGGAGGCTCGCTGAGCCTGTTTGCCGACAAGCAAATTGTCGAAATCCGCATCCCTTCGGGCAAGCCTGGCAAGGACGGCAGCGCGGCCTTGCAACAGTTGGCCGACATTTCGCAGGGCAACGATTCCACGCTGACCATCGTCATGCTGCCCAAGCTGGACAAGATCACCAAGTCCGGCGCCTGGTTTGCCGCGCTGGAAAGCTTTGGCGTTACGCTGCAGGTTGAGCCGGTGGAGCGCGCCGCACTGCCACAGTGGATTGCCCAACGCCTGTCGGCGCAAGGCCAGCGCGTGGCGGCGGGTGAAGAAGGCCAGCGCACGTTGCAGTTTTTTGCCGATCGGGTCGAAGGCAATTTGCTGGCCGCGCACCAAGAAATACAAAAGCTAAGCCTGCTGTACCCCGCAGACGGCCCCAGCGGCGGCGTGCTCAGCTTTGACCAGGTTGAAAGCGCCGTGATGAATGTCGCGCGCTACGACGTATTCAAGCTCAGCGAAGCCGTGCTCGGCGGTCAGGCGCTACGGGTCCAACGCATGCTCGATGGCCTGCAGGCCGAGGGCGAGGCCGAGGTACTGGTGCACTACACACTGAGCGAAGACATACGCGCCCTCAAGCGGGTCAAAGATGCCATGGGCCAAGGCCGCCCCCTGCCGATGGCCTTGCGCGAGCAACGCGTTTGGGGCGCCAAGGAGCGCCTATTTGAGCGGGTGCTGCCAAGACTCAGCGATGCGGCCCTGTCGCAACTGCTGCAAAGCGCCCACGTGGTCGATGGCATTGTCAAGGGCTTGAAGCAGCCCGACTGGCCTGCGTCGGGCTGGCAGGCGCTGCACCGGCTGGCCTTGCAACTGTGTGGGTTGTGTTCGGCGCCAGCGCCTAGCCACACGGCCAGGTTGCGTGGATAGTGTGCACGGCTTTCTGTAAAACCCATTAACGGTATATTTCAGGCGCTACCGTGCCGATTGGGACCAATCCAGCCCCGTGGCATTTTTGCCCCCCTGCGTTGCGTTTCCACCCGCCTGGCCCATAGCCGCTGTACAGTTACCATTTTGGCTACCGAGGTACGTTATGAGCAACAACAAGACGTGGCAAGAATCGACGGTGGTGTACGGTACGGAAGATATTCTGACCAGCCTGTGCAATTCGGTGACCCGCGTGTTGACGATGGCGACCCAGTCACAGATCCATTACTCCGGCATGGTGCAACGCATCACCAAAACCTGCCTCAAGCCCGACATCGGTTGTTTCGTATTGTTTGATGGTGGCTTCTCTGGTCTGGTGGTGCTCAACTTCTCGGCTGCCACGGCGATGGAACTGTACGAGAGCTATATGCTCAACATGGGCATGCCCAAGAGCGAGTTGGCCAGCGCGCATACCTCCGACGAAGTGGGCAACATCATGGGTGAACTGATGAACCAGATCGTCGGTGATTTCACCGGCAAGGTGCGGCGCGAATTGCAAACCAATATCACCCAGAACCAGCCCAAGATGCTGGTGCTCAACAAGCAGGTGGTGTTGAGTGTGGACACCCAATTGGATCAACCCGAATCGCGGCGTGTGACCTTCTACACCGGCAAAAACAATATCTTTTATTTGGAACTGGCGATAGATCGCACCGAATTCATCAAACTGCACGACTTTGAAGTGCACGAAACTATCAATCCAGACGAGGTGCTTGCCCAGGCCAGCGCGGGAGGGTCTAACACCTCCACGGTAACACCACAGTCCAACACCGACCAGGATGAACTGTTGAAGTCCTTGGGTATGTAGCAGGGCGCCCATGGGTGCAAGGGGAGGGGAAACAATGGACAACGATGCGAACGATCCACAGCCTGTACGGCCTGACTTTGCGGGCCTTATCCAGAGTCTGCTGGACCTGCGCAACGCGCTACATGTAGCCGTCCTTGCCCTGAGCGACCACCAGTGCAGGCAGGACAGTCAAGTGAGCCGTGCGGCCCAACTACAAATGTTGCAGGTCATTGAACGGGCCAAGGCGCGTGATTACAGCCCCGGCGAGGGCCATTAGGCACGGTGCCTTCAAACGAAGCGGGTCTCGCCGACCTGCCCAGTTCACGGCCTGGACCAACACCAAACACCGAAATGCGTGGCTTGATTCGGGTAAGGACTGAAATTGCATTCTGGTAACGATCATGATGTTTCAAGTAAATATGGCCGCTAGCCCTCGTGCGTATTGCGTAAGCAGCTACTAAAAATATAGCAATTTATACACAAAGAGCTGTTTAACGCAGCCCCAACCGTGTCAACTTCTTGATCAAGCCCACCCGTGAGATGCCAAGGCGCCGCGCAGCTTCCGACTGATTGCCGCCCACCGCGGTCATGGTGTCGCGCACCAGGCGCAGTTCCAGCTCCAGCAGCGCCGCGTCCAACGGGCCTGGGCTGTCCGCACGCAGGGATGCGGCTTCTGCGGATGCAGGGGTATCGCCTCCCGTGTCGCCACTGGCCAAGCGCAGCAACTCTGCATCTACCTCGCGTTGGTCGGGCAGTAATAGCGCGCCCGCCGACTCGACAATTGCCTTGAGTTCACGCACATTGCCTGGCCAGTCGCGCGCCATCAGCCAAGCCAATGCGCCCGCGGACAGCCCCGCGCGCGGGGCCACCCGGTGCAAGAAGCGCGTGGCCAAGAGCGGGATGTCGGCCGGTCGTTCGGCAATCGCTGGTGTGCGCAGCACCACGCCCTTCAAGCGGTAGAACAAGTCTTCGCGGAACGAGCCGTCGCGCACCATGGCCTCCAGGTCGCGGTGGGTGGCAGCCACTACGCGCGTGTCGGCATGCTTTTGCACACGCCCGCCTACCGGCACAAAGGCGCCCTCCTGCAAAAAGCGCAGCAGCTTGACCTGCATGGGTGGAGGCATTTCGCCGACTTCGTCCAAGAACAGCGTGCCGCCGTGCGCGGCCTCGACCAGACCTGGTTGGTCGCGGTAAGCGCCGGTGAAGCTGCCCTTCATATGACCAAACAGTTCGCTCTCCAGCAGCTCGGCTGACAGCGCACCGCAGTGGATGGCCACGAAAGGCCCGCCCTTGCGGCCGCTACAGGCGTGCAGGGCGCGGGCGACTAATTCCTTGCCGGTGCCGGTGGGCCCCAGCACCAGCACGCTGACCGTGGTTTGCGCGACACGGCGCACCAGCGCGCGCAGTTGCACGGTCGCCGGGGCTTGGCCGACCATGCCCAAATCGTCCGCCGCCTGCTCGGCGCGCAAGGCGCTGAGCTCGGCATCCAATCGCGCCTTGTGCAACCCGCGGGCAACCACAAAGCGCAGCATGTCGGGATCTATCGGCTTCGTCAAAAAGTCCCAGGCTCCGAGTTCGGTCGCGCGCAGGGCTAGCGCGTGGTCACCATGCCCGGTCAGTACCACCACCGGCACGCGCGCAAAGCGGGGAATCAACTCAAGGCCAATCTCAGGGTCCATGTGCGGCGGCATGGCCAGGTCCAATAACACCAGTTCTGGCCGCTGTTTTGCAAATGCGGCCAGGGCCTGGTCGCCGTCACCGGCTAACGTGACGGTGTGGCCCAGGTCGCGCAGGAAGGCACCACCCAGGCGCTGAAAAGCCGCCTCGTCGTCCACCAGCAGGACATGACCGGCTAGGGTTGCCGTTTCAGGGCGCGATTCAGGGCCCGCTTCAAGGCCGGTTGCCTGGCTGGTATCGGGGATGTCTGGCGTCATGGTGCTTCTTTTGATTCAAGGCGTCAGCAAGGGAAAGCGCAGCGTGAAGCAGGTGCGCCAGGGCGCGCGCTCGGTCAGCGCGACGGAGCCGCCATGTGCCGCCATGATGCGGGCGACGATGGCCAGGCCCAGCCCGGTGCCGCCGGGGCTGCGCGATGCAAAAGGTTCAAACAGACGGGCGCGGATCTCGTCGGGCACGCCGGGGCCGTCGTCGCAAATATGCAGCAGCACCGCGTCGCTCTGGGTCTCGGCGTCGATGTATACATGGCTGCGGGTCGGTGCGGTCGAACCCGCCCCGTCATCAACCGACGCCATCGCTGTGCGCGCATTTTCAAACAGGTTGGTCAGCGCCTGGTCTACGCGCCGTGGATCGGCGTCCAACACCAGGGGTTGGTCCAATCCTGTGCCCAGGCTCACGTCGGCGAGCCGCAGGGCCGCGGCATGCACATGGGCAGCCAGGTCCAGGCGCGTGGTCGCCAGCTTCCACGGCTTGGCGTAGTCCAGCAGGTCGCGCGTCAAGTTGGCGATGCGGGCCACCTGGTCCGCGACTTCGCGCCGTGTGTCGGTGGGCGCGGTGGCCACGGCCATGGAGATGATGTTCAACGGGTTGCGGATGTCATGCGCCACGGTGGCCGCCAGAGAGCCAAGCTCGGCCAGCCGTGCCTGCAACTGGCGCTCGCGTTCGCGGGCGGCGAATTGCTGCGCCTGCGCGACCCGCGCCGCCGCTTCTGCCACCACCGTGCCAAACAACTCGGCCACATGGCGGGGCCCGGGTGGTGCCGCATCCCAGCCCTGCAAGGTGGCGCTCCAGCCCGCGCTGCCTTGGGCGCATACCAGCTGCGGCACGCTGGTGCTGACCGTTGTGGTTGTGTGGGTAGTACTGTGGTTTACCGCATCCTTCTGCGTCTCGACGATGCGGACCTCTACCTGCGCGCCAATGCGCGCGCTCAGCAGTACAGCAGCTTGCTGCGCCAGCGCCTGCGGCGTCTCGGCCGATTGCAACGCGGTGCGCCATGCGTCCAAGTCGGCGACCGATACCTCGCCACCCGGGTACACCAAGCGCTCGGCAAAGCGCCGCACCGGGCCGTTCAATGCCAACACGCTGGCGGCCACCGCCAGGCCGCCCAACCAGCGCGATTCAAACGGCAGCAGCAAGGGCGTCAACGCTACCACGACGGCACCCAGCGCCAACAGCAGCGCCCAGACCAGCGCGCGGCGCGCCCAGGCATTGGCCACAAACACGCCATAGCGCAGGATGCCGTACACCAGGATCAGCGAATACAGCGGCAACCCCAACAGTGGAAAAGGGTAGATCGGCAGATCGAGCACAGCAATCCCATAACCCGTCAGGCAGACCATGCCCCATAGGCAAGACGCAGTCACCGCGGCTACCTGGCGCAGCTTTTGACTGTCGCCCGCGCGGTGGGCGCGCAGCAGCGCATGCAGCAAAACCGACACGCCGCCGATGCCCAGAATGACCCAGGCCATGCTGGCTGCCCAGCCCACGGTGTCGGCCATCGCGATCCAGCCAATGTGGCGGTGCTGCACGATGTGGCCCGGCACCAGCACCATGGCCACGATGCTGGAACCTGCGCCCAGCGCATAGGCCGCTGCCACCATGCCTTTGCGGCCCCGGTCAACACCGCAAAACACCGTGCAGAAATGGAAAAACAGTGCCGAGGTCAACGGGGCGGTTGATAGCAGCAACATCATCACGCGCTCGGTGCTCGGGCCAAACCAGTTGGGCAGCTCGTTGCCGAACATCCATAGCGAAATGCCAAATAGAAAAGCCGCCAGCAGACGCGCGCCGGCCACGCGGTCCGCCCAGGCCAGCAACACGGCGGCCAATACCAGCGTCTCTAGCAACGCAAACCCGAGAACGGCGTGTATCAGCATCGGTGGGGGCGACAAATCCGCGCTGGGCCGCCCCAAGCGGATTTAGCCTCCTCGGGGGGCAGCGACCCGCGCAGCGGCGGAGCGTGGGGGCGATGAGCTTGGGCGTACTGCATGGCGTTTGACCTGTTCCTGGGGTTAACGGTAGGGGCTGTCGAAACTGTAAACGAAGTATGCAGCTCGCGGGGCGATTGTCAATGAAATCAAAGACTTGCAAGCGTTGATGGGGTTGGCCCGGTTTTCGCAATAGCTGTTGTATCTGCAACCCACCGCGAGCCACCATGTTTGCCCTATCCACCCTCCTGCCCAGCCGCTTACTCAACACCCTGGGTCGCAGCGTTCCCCGCATTTTTGCGCCGGTGACCAGCGCGCTTGACCTGCCCGCTTTGGTCGGTACCGCCGGCTGGGCGCGTTTGCCACAGGCCGTGCAGTACCGTTTTGCAGTTGCCCATGCCGACGTGACGTACCACGGCCGTATGGACCTGCGCTGCTCGGCTATCGGCCACGTCTACGCCACGCTGGCCCGTGTGCTGGGCGGCCCGCTGACCCATATGAATGCCGACGCCGTGCCGACCACCGTGCGGGTAAGCGACAACGGCCATGGTGGTGTGGTGTGGGAGCGCTGTTTCCACGCAGAGAGAGATGAGCGCACCGTGCGCTCTACCAAAGAGCTGGGCGTGGACGGTGGTTTGCTGGAGCGCACCGATGGCGGCTTGAGCATGTCGTTGGATGTGCTTGAAGAAGCGGGCACGCTGGTCTTTCGCAGCCGCCGCTTTTGGCTGGTGTGGGGCCGCCTGCGCCTGCCAGTGCCGGCGCTGTTGACACCCGGCACCTGCCGCGTGGTGCATACCGACTTGGGTGGTGGCCTGTTCCGTTTCACGCTGTCCATGGTGCACCCGCTGTGGGGCGAGACCTTCCACCAATCTGGCGTCTTTGCCGACCCTTCCGACCCTTGCGATCCTTGAAAGAAAGCGCACCACCATGAACACCCTCTTTATGCTGCTGTCCATCCAGGCCGTCATGGGCGCGTTTGACAACCTTTGGCACCACGAGCTACAGGCCAAGCTGCCGCAGCGCATTTCGGCGCGCTACGAACTGGCGCTGCACGCCGCGCGCGAGGCCATTTACGGCATCGTCTTCATCGGCCTGGCCTGGTTCGAATGGCGCGGCGCTTGTGCAGCCCTGCTGGCCGCACTGCTGTTGACCGAATTGGGCATCACGCTGGCCGACTTTTTAGAAGAAGACCGCACACGCCGCCTGCCACCGTTTGAACGCGTATTGCACACGCTGCTGACGATCAGCTACGGATTGTTCCTCGGCTTTCTCGCGCCGGTGCTGCTGGGCTGGGCGCAGTTGCCGAGCGCCATGGCCTTCACGCCGCACGGCTGGATATCCTGCCTGTGCACGCTATACGGCGTGGGTGTGCTTGTCTGGAGCGTGCGCAATGCGCGGGCGGTGCTGCACCTGCGGCGCAGGGTGCGCAGCGCCGGCACACCCGCACCATCGACCCGCAGCCACTTGATCACGCCTGCGGTGCTGGTCACCGGCGCCACCGGTTTCGTGGGCAGTGCGCTGGTCGCCGACCTGCTGCGCGATGGTCAGCGGGTGATCGTGCTGTCGCGCGATGGGATGCAGGCGTGTGCCACGTTCGGCACGCAGGTCTGGGTCGTCGAGAGTCTGGACGCAATTCCGAGCGAAACCCGCATAGACGCGGTCGTCAACCTGGCCGGTGCCCGCGTGCTGGGCATGCCGTGGACGGCCGCTCGGCGGCGCACCTTGCTCGCCAGCCGCGTGGGCGTGACGACAGCTGTGCTGGACCTGATGCGGCGTTTGCAACAGCCACCGCGTGTGCTGGTCAGTGCATCGGCAGTAGGGTTTTACGGCGCATCACCCAACGCATCGTTCGAACCGCTGGACGAGACCGCTGCCCCACGACCTGGTGAATTTCAATCCGACCTGTGCGCCGCCATTGAGCATGAAGCGCGCCGTGCCGAAGGCTTGGGTGTGCGCGTGGTGCGCATGCGCTTTGGTGTGGTGCTGGGGCGTGGCGATGGCGCGTATCCCATGCTGGCCTTGAGCGCAAAGTTGGGGCTGGGCGCGGTGCTGGGCGGCGGGCGTCAAGCGGCGCCGTGGATACACCTGGAGGATGCCGTGGGCATGGTGCGCTTTGCGTTAGCGAACGACGGCCTGAGCGGGCCTGTCAATGCGGTGGCGCCCGACACGGTGCCGCAGGCCCAATTTGCAGAAGTACTGGCGGAATCGTTTGGTCGGCGTGTGTGGATGCGTTTGCCCGATGCGCCCATGCGTGCGCTTCTCGGCGAGATGTCGACTCTACTGTTGGATGGACAGAATGCGAGACCCCGCGCTGCGGTTGCGGCCGGCTACCGGTTTGTGCAACCCCGGCTGGTGCGGGCGTTGGCGGATTTGGACGGTCAGGAAATGGGTGTCGCCGCCAAACTGCCGAACGGAAAATTTGTGAATGCCAACGGGATCGCTGGCATTCGAAGTTGCCTCTTTGAGACGAAAGCTAGCGCAAGCCAAAAAAGGACAACAGTGCGATAACAATGACAACCAAGCCGACGATGTACACGATGTTTCTCATGAATAGCCTCTTTTTACGAAGTTGAAAGAAAGTTTGATTACCAAACCAGGTGGGGGATTTCACTGGTCTAGCGCCTCCATTGCACCGCGCATGGACAGAGCTGTCGGTATGCCATCCCACATAGCAACAGCCGATTGCAGTGGCTGTCTGCGCACGCTGGCTGTGTGCTAATGGCCTGTTTGTGCCTCGAAGCTACGGATCTCCACCAAAGCCTCACTCAGGCTGATCTCGCTAGCGTCGAGGAGCTTGCCGACCAGATGCTCGGTCAACGGTTTGAGCCGGGCCAGCACGGCCTTGGTCTCCATGTAAAGGCGCTCGCTCTGGGCTTCCATGATGGAGCGCGTTTCTTCATCCACCTGGCGACCGCCGCCTTCGCTGTCACGGTTGAGTGCGCCAAAGTTGAGGCGGGTTTTGCGGTACATGCCCATTTCTCCCACCGCATGGTGTAGCAACCTGGTCACGCGCGTGATGTCGTTGTGTGCGCCGTTGGTAGTGCCTTCCTCGCCAAAGAACAGTTCCTCGTTGGCCATGCCGCCTAGCAGCACCCGCACGTCGTGTTCGATGTCGCTTTTGGTCTTGAGCAGGTTGGCGCCCTGCTTGTGAAAGACGAAACCCAGGGCGTTGGTGCGCGGGTTGGCCTTGAGCGAAATTTTGATGGTCTTCATGGTGGCCAGTATCTGCTCCCAATTGCTGCCCGGCAGTTGGCGTTCGTGCTCCAGGTCCACCAGGAAGTGACCCAGTTCATGCACGGCAATGATGCGCCGATCGCGCTCGCGCTCCTGGGTGGTGTGGACGTTGACGTTGCCCACCAGCACGCGTTCGGCGGCCTGCATCAGGGTGTCTGCGCCGATCATCTGCCCCGCCTGCACAGCCGTGATACCAGCTTGGTTGACGATGGTCTCCAGGTCGGCCGGGCTATGCCCCTCCGTCACGTCCACCACATGGTGCAGATCGAGATTGGGCAGCACTTTGTCGGCACGCTGGCGCAGGTAGTGGCCGAGGATCGCCAGACGCTCTTCCTGGTTGGGCATGCGGAAGTCAACCTTCATCTGAAAGCGGCGCAGCATGGCCTCGTCCATCTGCATGGTTTCGCTGTTGAAGTTGCTGGCCACGATCCAGATGATCTCGGCGTCGTTCTTGCTGCGTACGCCATCCAGCACCGACAGCAATGTGTTGGCGGTGTCGTCGTCAAACTTGCGGCGCCCCCCACGCTTCATGAACAGGTCTTGCGCTTCGTCCAGAAAGACGATGCAGCGCTTGCGCCGCTGGGCCATGGCAACGATGCTGCCCAGCGTGTTGGAGCCGCCAGCCACAAAGCCGGTTTCCAGGTTGGCCGCCGAGTGAAATAGGATCGGCAGACGCAGCTCCTTGGCCAGGTAGCTGGCCAGCTTGGTCTTGCCCGTGCCCGCGGGGCCGCTGAACATCACATTGAAGGGCTTTTTGATGCCGTATTCGGCGTACTCGGCACGGCGCTGGTACTGGTCCTTGATTTGCGCCACCTCGGCCTTGATATCGTCCATTCCCACCAGGTCATCGATCGAGCCGTGCACCTGAGTCGGCTCAATAAATTTCAGCGACTTGCGTTGACCCTTGAACTGGAAATACAAGAAGGCCAGCACACCCACGGCGAGCGTAATGGACAACCCCCCGCTGACGCCAGCCTTCCAGCCGTCTTTGTCGGACTGTGGGCGAGCACTCGCAAAGCGCTGGTCCAATCGCTCGAACAGCGCAAGCCCGCTGGGCGAGACTTCGGCCCGCGGAACAAAGGCCAGCTTGCCACCCCACGGTGCGGTGACTGCCTTGTCCGCGAAGATCTGGGTCTCCATATCGCTCGGATAGTACGCGTGCTGCTTGCCCTTTGATTCAATCATCACAATTCTCCTTGAAACGTTCCATAGCAGGGGTTCATAAACTACCGTGATGCGCTCAACCGGGTTGGCGTCCAGAAAGCGCAACATGGAGCCGGTGCCCAGCACCACGGGCAGTGTCTCGTTGAACGCCCACACCCCTTCGCCCGGACCCCCCGCCACGGCCATCGCCTTGACCTGTTGCGTCAGTACAGCCTGCCTTTGCATGAGCACAAACGAATAGATACCGGTCGATGGGATTAACACGGCCATGGACAACACGGTCAGTTTGGTTGCCACAGACTGGATCACGAACCAGTCCTGGAGTTGGCTGGGGGCCTTCTTGAGGGCGGGCCACCAGCCTGTTGAGGCGGCCGCTGAGTCGCTGGGGTCCGATAGATCTGACATGCTGGTCCTTCTTGCGCTTCATGCTGCGCCCGATCGATCGTCCTGTATGTACGGCGTCGTACCGATCGATCCGATCGATCCGAGCGACTACAAACGCATGGACACTATGGATCTCACGGTCAAGTTGCGCTTAGATACGCAGTTGGATAGGTCCGATTCGCAGCGCTTCACCTTCTGAATTCACAGAACCACATCTTCAAACTCGCGCGGCAATGGTCAGGGTTTGACCGTGAATAGCCACGTTCCCACCTCGCCGTCTTCGTCGTCCATCCTTGAACCGACAAGGGTGAAGCCAGCCTTCTTCAGTACTTTCACCGAAGCCAGGTTTTCGGGCGATGCTTCGGCCATGACGCTTTTCATTCCGTTGCGAATGGCCAGATTGACAAGGTCTTTGACTGCGCGAGTGGCGGCACCTTGGTTCCGCGTGACGGCAGACATTCCGTAACCTATTTCTACGCTCTTCATCTGAGGAGCGCCCATAAAAGCGGCGCTGCCGACTATCTTCATGTCGGATGAACGCAATACGTAGTACGTGCTGCACCATGCTGGACAAGCCGCGTCGTCGATTGCTTGCACGGATGCCGCTGCGACAAATGATGGCGGCAAAGCGTCCGCTTCGAACGGGAACTCTAAGGAAGAAGGGATAACTGCAAGACTTAGGTCGCGAAGCTGGGGCAGTGAAATTGGGAGCAACTGGAATGTCAATTTGTAAGGTCTCACGAAAAAGAGAAAGGAATGTCGACGTACCCATCAGACCGCGCACCGTCAGGATTGCTCCGCACTCTTGCGAAAGTCGTAGTTTGCGGCCTGACTCCACCGACGTCGCCAGGTTGAATCGCCCGCCTCGTCCTTCGCGACCTTCGATGCGGTTGCGCAGACCGTCAGTCATTGGATGAGGCAGTGGATTTGGCCAAAACATAGGTGAACCCGAGGCCGATGGTGGAGCCCGTGTTTTGTCGAACCAGTGGACTTGCGATGTTGGCTGAACCCTCCACGGATGCGACTCGTGCTCCAGGGTCAGACCCTTGTCTCTAAAGCCGTCGGTTAAATCAAAAACTCCGCGAAGCGCCACTTCGGCCCGCAGCCGGCCAGTATCAGATGCCTCGCCCAGTTTCCACTTCACACGCGGACCAAACTCAACCAGTGCGCCCAGATCCGGCAGACCCTTGCGTGCGTCTATGTCGTTGGAATTGGAGCCGAAGGCACCACCGAAGCCGACATCGACTTCTACGGTATCCGTCTTGATGGCCCTGAGACCAACGTTCCCCTGGTCCGCGCGAAAGAACTTACCCCCGTTTGTAGCAGACGGGTTCTGAAGCTTGCCCATTGCTACCCTGACCGAAGGACAAGTCCGCACCGATAGGCACAAACTGCTGGCTGGGATGGTGCCACTTCAAAGGTGCGATCCGGGGGCTATCTGCCGCCGCGCCCAAAACCCTGCGAAAATCCCCCCATGAACGCGCTCAACACCACCGAATACACGCACGCCCTGGGGTCTCAGGCAAAAGTGGCCTCAGCCCTCATGGCGCGTGCGCAAACAGCTACTAAAAACATAGCACTTCGGAAGCTGGCTACTCTGCTGCGCGAGAACACGGCTGCGCTGCAGATTGACAACGCCAAAGACATTGAGCGCGCCATCGCCAACGGGCTGTCGGCTCCCATGGTGGACCGGCTCAAACTGACGCCGAAGGTGTTGGAGACTTGTGCCCAAGGTTGCGAACAATTGGCCTCTATGGCGGATGTGATCGGTGAAATCATTGGCATGAAGCAGCAGCCCAGTGGCATCCGTGTAGGGCAGATGCGGGTGCCGATTGGCGTGTTTGGCATGATTTTCGAGAGCCGGCCCAATGTAACCGTTGAGGCTGCCAGCCTGTCCATCAAGAGCGGCAACGCCTGTATCCTGCGCGGCGGCTCGGAGGCGATTGAGTCCAACAAAGCACTGGCCAAGTTGGTACAGCAGGCGCTGGTGGAAAGCGGCCTGCCCGCCGACGCCGTGCAACTGGTGCAAACCACGGACCGCGAGGTGGTGGGCCAGTTGATCACCATGCCGCAGTATGTGGACGTTATCATTCCGCGCGGCGGCAAGGGCTTGATTGAGCGCATCAGCCGCGATGCCAAAGTGCCGGTCATCAAGCACCTGGACGGCAATTGCCATGTTTATGTAGACGACCCGTGTGATATCGACATGGCGGTCAAGGTGGCCGACAACGCTAAGACCAATAAATACAGCCCCTGCAACGCGGCCGAGGGTCTGCTGGTGGCGCGCAGCGTTGCCAACGAGTTTCTGCCGCGCATTGGCGCGGTATTCGCGGCCAAGGGTGTGGAGATGCGCTGCGATGCCGCTGCGCTGGAAATCCTTAAGGGAACTTTGCCTCTAGCCCTCGTGGAATATGCACAAGGCGCTATCGAATCAGGAGTATCTGCTGAACCCATCGCCTCACCCCAGCTCACGTTGGCGCAAGAGAGTGATTGGTTTGAAGAGTACCTGGCCCCCATCATCAGCATCAAGATCGTCGAGGGGCTAGACGAGGCCATTGCCCACATCAACCGCTACTCCAGCCACCACACCGACGCTATCCTGACCCGCGACCATGTGCATGCGCAGCGCTTCCTGCGCGAGGTCGATTCGGCTAGCGTCATGGTCAACACCAGCACCCGCTTTGCCGATGGCTTCGAATTTGGGCTGGGGGCCGAAATCGGCATCAGCACCGACAAGTTCCACGCCCGCGGCCCGGTGGGCATTGAGGGGTTGACCTCACTGAAGTACGTGGTCTTGGGAGACGGCGAAGTACGCGGCTAAAGCGCCTGCGCGGACGGGTCTTGAAAACGCAAAGGCCGCCCATAAATCTGATAAATTCTTCCGTCCTCCCGCGCATTTCAAAAAGGCCCGCATGGTTCCCCATCTCGTTACCGCCCTGACTGGCCCCATCAATGAACTAGAGCAGCGTATTCTCGATTCCATGCCCGCCATCGAACGCTGGTTTCGGCTGGAGTGGATGGAGCACACGCCGCCGTTTTACACCTCGGTTGATGTGCGCAATGCTGGCTTCAAGCTGGCGCCGGTGGACACCAATCTGTTCCCCAATGGCTGGAATATTTTGACTCCGGCCATGCTACCGCTGGCGGTGCAGGCGGCCCAGGCTGCGATCGAAAAAATATGCCCCGAGGCGCGCAACCTGTTGCTCGTGCCCGACAACCACCTCCACAACACGTTTTACCTGACCAACCTGGCACAACTGCGCCGCGTGTTCCAGATGGCGGGGCTCAACGTGCGCGTTGGATCCATCAGCCCGGACGTGAAGAAAAGCGTCACCATAGACCTGCCCCATGGTGAAAGCATCACGTTGGAGCCGGTTGTGCGCACCAAGGGTCGCATAGGCGTAAAAGATTTCGACCCTTGCACTATCCTGCTGAACAATGATCTGCGTGCCGGTGTACCCGGTATTTTGGAAGACCTCAACCAGCAGTACCTGTTGCCACCGCTACATGCGGGCTGGAGCAACCGGCGCAAAAGCGCCCACTCCAAGGCATTTGAAGAGGTCTCCAAACGCTTTGGCAAGCTGATCGGCGTGGACCACTGGCTGATCAACCCGATGTTTGACAAGTGCGCCCAGGTAGATTTCTCCAGCGACGAGGGTGTGCAAGAGTTGGTCACCAAGGCCGAGGGGCTGTTGGCCAAGATCCGCAAGAAGCACAAGGAATACGGCATCAAGGAAAAGCCTTTTGTCGTGCTCAAGCCTGACAACGGCGACCCGCGCATGGCCGTCCTAACGGTGCGCGACGCCAAAGAGCTGGAGACGCTGCGCTCCCAGATCGTGACCAGTGGCGCACCGGTGAGCAGTGCCGCACCGGTATTTGACGTGCTGCTGCAAGAGGGCGTGCTCACGTGTGAGCGCGTCAACGACGCGGTGGCCGAGCCCGTGGTTTACATGATGGACCGTTACGTCGTTGGCGGCTTCTACCGGGTGCACCCGCAGCGCAAGGTAGACGAGAGCCTAACCGCGCCAGGCTCAAGCTTTGTGCCCTTGGCATTTGCCGAGAGTACGCACTTACCCCAACCGGGTGTCAAGCCTGGCGCCAGTGCGCCCAACCGCTTCTATATGTATGGCGTCATTGGCCGATTGGCCATGCTGGCCGCCAGCTACGAGATGGAAGCCACCGACCCGCACGCCGAGCACTACGACTGAAAGTCGTGGCCCCCATGCTCCGCCGCTGCGCGGGTCGCTGCCCCCCGAGGAGGCGCGTTTTACCTTGGGGCGGCCCGGCGGTAAAACCGGATGCTCCGCCCGAACCTCGACCTGCCTAGGGCAAGCGCCCAGCTTGCGCTAGCCCTGTAGTTGCTGCGCTGCAACACGTTAGCAATTTCGTTGGAAATGAGCCCCTAAGCACTTGCGGGGGGATGCGGCGGGGGCAAAATGGCGGTCCCCAATGGAATGGAACCCGCGCCTTACTTCCGGCCGGACGAACTCGTGTCAGCATCCAAATCGTCTTTAGCGACGCTTACTCTGGGCGCCATAGGCGTTGTGTACGGCGATATCGGTACCAGTGTCTTGTACGCCGTCAAGGAAGTCTTTGGCTCTGGCCATGTTCCCTTCACTCCGGATAACGTCTACGGCATCCTGTCCATCTTCTTTTGGACGTTGACGGTCATTGTCTCCATCAAGTATGTAGCCTTGGTGCTACGCGCCGATAACCACGGCGAAGGCGGATTAGTGGCCATGCTGGCCCTCGCATCCCAGTCGGTCAAGGACAAGCCCAAGTTACGGCGCGTGCTGCTGCTGGTCGGCATTTTTGGTACTTGCCTGTTCTATGGCGACGGGGTCATCACGCCGGCCATATCAGTGCTGTCGGCAGTGGAGGGCATGGAGGTCATTTCTCCGGCCTTGCACCGCTTCATCATCCCCATCACGCTGGTGATTTTGCTATGCCTTTTCATGGTGCAAAAGAGCGGCACCAGTGGCATAGGCAAATTCTTCGGTCCCATCACCTTGGTCTGGTTTGCCTGTATTGCCGTGCTGGGCGTGGTGCACATCCTCGATCGGCCCAGTATTCTGCTGGCCATTAGCCCCGTCTATGCGCTGAGCTTCATCTGGAACCAACCTGGCACCACGTTCATCATCCTGGGCGCCGTTGTGCTGTGTGTGACGGGGGGCGAGGCGTTGTATGCCGACATGGGCCACTTTGGCAAGCGACCCATTCGCATAGCCTGGTTTGCCATCGTCATGCCGTGTTTGACGCTGAACTATTTCGGCCAGGGCGCGCTGCTGCTGGAGCACCCTGAAGCAGTCAAAAATCCGTTTTTCTTGATGGCGCCGGATTGGGCGCTGGTGCCGCTGGTATGCCTGGCCACCATGGCCACCGTGATTGCGTCGCAGGCACTGATATCGGGTGCGTTTTCGGTCACCAAACAGGTCATACAGCTGGGCTATTTGCCGCGCTTGCAGGTGCTGCACACCAGCGTGCGGGACACCGGGCAAATCTACCTTCCCTTTGTGAACTGGGGCCTTTTTGTGGCTATCGTGCTGGCTGTTGTGCTGTTCCGTTCATCCAGCAATCTGGCTGCGGCCTACGGCATTGCGGTGTGTACTGACATGCTGATCACGACCGTGCTAACTTTCTTTGTGATCCGCTACAGCTGGAAGTACCCCTTGGCGCTGTGCATTGCTGCTACCGGATTTTTCTTTGTTGTGGATTTCGCGTTCTGGGCCTCCAACCTGCTCAAGCTGTTTGACGGCGGCTGGTTCCCGCTGATGATTGGTGGTGCTATTTTCACGCTGATGCTGACCTGGAAAGATGGTCGACGTCTGCTCAACGAAAAGCTGCGCGCCGATGCGCTCGACCTGCCCAGCTTCTTGGAGGCGGTGTTTGTCAGCCCCCCGGCGCGGGTGGAGGGCACGGCCGTCTTCCTGACCGCCGAGGTCGGCACCGTGCCCAATGCCATGCTGCACAACCTCAAGCACAACAAGGTGCTGCATGCCAACAACCTGTTCGTCACCGTGCGCAACCACGAAGTGCCGTGGATCGGTTTGAGCAAGCGGCTGGAAATCGATTCACTGGGCCACGACTGCTGGCAGGTGGTTATCCATTACGGCTTCAAGAATGATCCCGATGTGCCCCGGGCGCTGCAAGAGATCAAGGGCCGCGGTTGTGAGATGAACAGCATGACGACCAGCTATTTC